>NZ_JAHBCZ010000016.1:0-88457 GCF_019956035.1 Pseudomonas sp. A-RE-22 | reverse complement strand
GCACGGCGCGCCGGCTCTCAACCCAATCGGAAGCCGTCGCGCCGTCCACCGTGTCGGTGATGGTCTGTCCGAACCGGCACCAGTTACCGCCAGCCGAGAGCGCCTGCGACGCCCCGCCTTCCCAACCACTGGCCGCGACGGGGAGACCCGTCGCCCACACCTGATCAGGGTTGAACCAGCTCACCACCTGGCCGATGCCCGGCCGGCCCTGACCTTCGAAGTTGACCGGGTTGTCGACCCAGCCTCCGGCCACGGGCACGTCGATGGAAGGTCGATAGGTGCCCAGCACCACCGGCCGCGGCGGTGAATCGGCAGAATGAAAACCTTCGCTCGACGCCACGGCCATCAGGTCGTAGAGGCCGCCGGGGTGATCGAACGCCACCGTCACCGACCAGGTACGATCCTCCAGCACCGGGCTATCGCCCAACACCGTCAGCGCAGCGTCACCCAGTTTCACCGTCACCGTATCCCCCGGTACGCCGAAACCCGACACCACCACCCGCCGGCCGATGTGCTCGTCGGTGGCCGGGGTTTCAATGAACGGGGCAGCCGGGACGACGTTGAAGGTCAACGGCGCAGTGTCCTTGGAGGTCCGTCCTTCGAAGCGTTGCCGGGCCAGAATCGTGGTCTCGCCCACCGGCAGCGTCACTTCAGCTTTCCAGCCTTCGGCGCCCACAAAAATATCCTCGATCAACGGCTCACTGGCGCCCAGCAGCCAGACATCGACCCGCCCGCCCGGCATGCCTGTGCCAGACAACACCATAGTGCGCGGCAGGTCGCTGCCTGGCTGCGGCACGTCAAACACCGGTGGCAATACCACCACCTCGAATGTCACCGTCTCACTGCGCTCGGAAGGCACCCCACGCAGGGTCTGTTGCGCGTCGATGGTGTAGCGACGAAAGGCCAGCACGGGCAGCTCGACAGACCATTCGCCATCGGCAGTCAGCACCTTGGGCTCGCCCAGATCCGTTTGAAATTGGGCGTCGCGCACTTGCATCGATGCCTCGGCCATGCCCTCACGCCCGCGGACGATCAGCTCGCGACCGACCTCGGCATTGGGGATGGGGTCAGTGATCACTGGCTGGCGCATGGGCAGAACGACCGTGAAGGTTCTGGATGCTGCAGGTGAGGGTTGCTGGGCGGCGGTCTGGATCAGCGTCGCGGTGTGGATGACCTCGGGTGCAAACGGCTCGGTGCGGCGGAAATTCCAGGTGCCGTTGTTATTCTCGACGGGGTGTTCGGTGGTGCTGTCACTGAATGTGAGTGTCAGCACCGCGTCCGGCCAGCAGGTGCCATTGAGGTTGGGCGAGAGGCCATTTTCCACGGGCACGTTCATGACCGGTGCCAGCGGTGGGATGGTGACCTCGATTTCCTGCCAGGTCGGCGACGGTGCTCCATTCAGGTATTGCCTGATATGGACTTTCCGTTTGAATGTCGGCCCCCAAACCTCTGATGCCCTGCTCTGCCACTGACCGGACGACACGCCAGCATCCGGCGCCACCTTCGACGCACCACCGGGATTGAACAGCATCACCGTCGCACCGTTGAACCCTTTACCCGAGAATACGGGCTGGTAGACCGGTGTGTAGGTGATATCGGTCGGGTCTGGAAGTATCAGGTTGACGGGGAAGGTGTATGGCTGCGAGTCAATCCAGCCATTGGCACCGTCGGGAAACCGCTGGATAGCCCGCAGGCTGTACGAGCCAAAGGGCCAGTTTGTCGCGGTTGTGTTCCAGCGGCCTGCGTTAACCGGCGCAGGGGCCGGCGCTGTGACGTTGGGGCCGCTGACGACCGTGATCTCGACGGTTGAGCCGGTATAGCCGTCGCCTTCGAATTTCACTGAGGTATCGGTCGGGGTGGTGACGGTGACGGCGGTCAGTTTGGGGGGGCGCACTTTAAACGCCTGGGCAGTGCTCAGTCCCGACGCGATTTGATAGGTTTGTTCAGCCACCAAAGAAATCATCCCTGGCGGTACTTGTACCCTGGCATTCCAGGAGCCGTTCGTCGCTGCTGTGCCTTTGCCTACCGGGGTACCAATCACATCAAGCCTAACTTCGACGCTGGCGCCATCCATCCCATTTGTTCCGTATACCGTGAAACTCATATCCTTAGTGGCTGTGGACCGGGTGATGCTCGGTTTACCTAAAACAGTGAAGGAACGGTGCTCCTCGGTATATCTAATGGGTTCGCTCCCCGACTGATACGCAGCCTGTGCCGACCAGCGTCCACTGGCCAGGAGTTTACCCTCGGCCTGCCACGTTTTATTGGTGTTTACGGAAGCTCTTTCAGACAGCTCGGTGCCGACATTGGGGAAAACCGCCCAAATTCGGTTGCCTGGAAATCCTTTACCCTTGAAGACAAGCTGGTCGGCGCGCACGATGGCGTTCGCTGCGGGCTCTGTCAGTGTCGTCGGGGCCCAGTCAATGGTCTTCTGATTTGATTTTCCAGATATCGCATTTCCTATTTTTTGTATGGCGTAGAACGTTAGGGTCTCCAACCCGCTCGGCATGTTGATCGTTGTTGCCCATATGCCGACTTCAGAAAGATTCGCCACTGGCCCCAACACACCGTCGCCATTAGCGTTATGAACGGTAACCGTGCCATCGGCGAATGCAGCACCAATACCTGAAACCGTGACTGGCAAGTCACTAATGTAACCTTGTGGCCCTGTAATGACTGGAGCAGCGGGAATAAACCTATAGGTTCTATTAGCTCCCAAGTGTGGGTCACCTACATTATTCAAGTCATACGTATAATCATAATTAACCACTACAGAGTTCACATCCCCCGCCACCGTCAGTGTTCCAGGAATTCCATGCCACTCCGCGTTTTGATCTCCATTTGTAGTCAACTCGCGCCACCCGGTATCAGCTGCCGACTGAAGTCTTATATTGACATTACCCTTCTTTCGACCATTATCTCTCGCACTGTATTTAAAGTTGCTCAGCTCCAAGGATCTGCCATTGGGGGACCATGTATACCAGGCGGCAAAGTTCGCCCAAAGAAGGGGATGACTGGAATTCGCCGCTTCTAAAAAAACTTCCCCGGTTAAAGCATTAGGAAAAGCAACATCATCTTCCGATTCAAGAGCACCGTCAGTTTTATTGAGGTCCTTTGCATTGTATCCTGACGCATCTTCGAGTTCGTTTTTTTCAGAATCATCGCCAGCGCCCATGACTAACTCCTTAACTATTAATCGGAATCAAAAAGGCATTACGGTCAGCCATATCGTCAGGAGGTTTCCTGGTACCAGTAAATGGCACTCGGTCTACTCAAACACCTGTTAGTTCTGACAGTGCCGACGAGTGGCGGGACCCAGCGCAAGGCAACATCCGAATGACTACAGCGTCTTGCGCAACGGACTACAGATCCGCCAGAATCCGCCGGCTTGTGCGCCTTGGCCTTGCCCCGTAACTTGATTCGTGTCGCTGATAACCAGCGATCGGGTTTAGTCGCCCGGTAGTGAAGTGATGTGCATAAGCGTCATCCAGTCGGGTTCTCCTTTCCCCCGCACTTGATGGTGGCTGTTCGCAGGGCGCTCTCGGGCGCGCCGGTTTCACTTCTCACCGGTCGACTAACCTGCGTCCAGCCGCCACCCCTCGTTTAGTCGCGAGCCGGGCGGCAGCACTATCAAAGAGAAGTGAATATGATCAAACCAACACCCAATCCCCCGAGAACCGATTCACAATCCGCTCACAAAACCCTCAACACTAAAAAGCTCGACAAAGCCGCGCAAAAAGCCCTGGACCATTACCTCAAGCCCGACCCAGGCAAACCCGAACGACAACTCGATTACTTCATCGTCGCCCCCGACGCCGACCCCGAAGGCATGCTCGCGCACACCTACGAAACCTTCTGCTCGGTGAGCACGCTGATTCTGGATTTATCGGAAGACCTGGAAGGCGCCCCGCGCAACCTGGCCCTGGCGATTCACCAGATGGGCGAGATGGGGGTGTTGTTGCTGGAGAAGATGCTGGATAACGAGGCGAAGGTTCAGCGCTGAAAGCGCCCTGTAGGCGCTGCCGAAGGCTCGGGCCGCGTTCGGATGGTCTTTTGATCTTGATCCGACGGTCTTTCGCTCAGGACTCAATTGTCTGGAAAAAGATCGCAGCCTCGTTGCACTCGGCAGCTCCTACAGGTGTCACGTTTGGGGAACGTATAGGGCATCAAGCCAATGCCAGGCCAGAATCATGATCTCGCCTGCCAGTTCCAGCCTATAGGTTCTCCGCCGTTTCGACGCTTGCGCACATGTGCAGGTGCTGATTAATCAATTTTAAGTTTTCCGCATAAAAATCCGCAAAATGCTGAAAACAATCTATCGTACGGCATCACTAAACCAAGCAACCACGGGCGTTATCGGCCGTTTTATTTTCCGCATAAATTTCCGCAGAAATTGCCGTTTTGTTCACTGGAAGCAAAAAATGATGATTACCTCGAAAACGTACCTTGACCCGGTACTGCCAGAAAATCTGCCCGACTCGATCATTCAGGCCGCGGATCAGTTGCCGCGTAAGGCAGAATTTCTTGCCGGACGGCTCGCCGATGAGACATCGAAGCAACTGGCGGGCCTGCTGCGCATCACCAATACCTACTACTCGAATCTGATCGAAGGGCATCGAACTGAGATCGCTGACCTCCAGGCTGCACGCACGATACCGAAACGGGAAAGAAAGGAACTCAAAGAGCTTGCCGTGCAACACATGACGCAGCAGGAGGTGATGGAGCGGGTGCTTCGCATGCGCCCAATAGATAACTTCTCCGCTATGTTCGATCCCAAGTTGATCGCTACCCTCCATCGTCGGCTGTTCATGGGTGCTTCTACGCAGGACCTGACCCTAGGCGATGGTCGCATGATGGAACCCGGCAGACTGCGGGCCGAAGAGAATGAGCAGGTCCAGGTTGGCGCACATGTCGCTCCAGCTGCCGCAGCTGTATTGCCCATGCTTGAGCATCTGCAGTTGCATTACGGACGAATAAAGGATCCGCGGCGCCAATTGATCGCCGCCCTGGCGGGTCATCACCGAGTGGCGCTTGTCCACCCCTTCCTTGATGGTAATGGCCGAGTGATTCGGATGCTCACCCACCTGCAACTTGTTCATCTCGGGCTGAAACCTACCCTCTGGTCACTGTCTCGTGGTCTGGCTCGCAGGCAGGATGAGTACTATCGCTTCCTCGCTTTGGCTGATCGCCCTCGTGAGGGTGACTATGACGGGCGCGGCCAACTCTCACAGCGTCACTACTTCAACTTCATTGAGTTCATGCTCGATGTCTGCCACGACCAGATTGATTACATGACGACCTCGCTAAACCCAGCCAGGTTGCGCGAACAGGTTGTTCAGGTGTTCTCTACGGATCCTGACCTTCGCCGTGCCGGTATCAGACCCACCAGCGCAGCTGCTGTGTTGGCTCTTCTCACCCAAGGTGCGATGCCGCGTGCGGAGTTTAAGGTGTTCACAGGTTTGAAGGATCGGCTTGCAACGGAAGAACTGGGCCGCTTGATCGAAGCGGGGATAGTGGTCAGTAATACCCCCAGATCCCGCACGGTGGAAGCGGGTTTGCCCGCACGCTTCGCCGGATTGATCTTTGCGAACCTGCATTTCCAAATGGGTTAAGTTGTGACGGTGACTCAGTGTGTTGTTGCTGGATAACGAGGCGAAGGTTCAGCGCTGAAGCTTTGGACTGTTTCTGAGTAACCTGTGGGAGCACAGCTTGCTCCCACAGAGGCATCAACCAGGCTGGTTATTCCATGGCCTGATTTCAGGCTGACTCCGGCAACGGATAAAAACTGAAATATTGCTGCAACGCGCTGATCAGTTGCCCGTACTCCGGCGGCGCCCATTTCAGGCTGAAACCGGCGTCGAAATGCTGCGGCGTCACGTCTTCGCGGCACCACAGGCAATTGGCTCTGAGCACAATGTTCTGCTGCGGTCCCTCATCGGAAGGGATCTTCAGGTGCAGGTCAAAGTCCGCGCCGACCATCAACGGTAAATGGCTGATCAGCATCAGGCCATCTGCAGAAACGTTGCCCAAGAAACCGATGGGCTTGCCGTTGACGCCATTGAACACTCTCAGGAAACACGGCAACTGCTGCCGTTCGATTCGCCGCTTTTTGTACATGTCCTGTATCGCTTTTTGAACGACCCCGAATCGGGGCAACCTAATACTTCGGAACGAGCACACGCCAGCTCGCTCTCCCCGATCCCGGTGCCAGACGCTCGCAAGCGTCCAGGCCCTACTGCCGCCGGTCACAGGTGCCGCTTGAAGTTAGAGATTTAGCTCTAATGACGATTTGTACAAATATAGCTCATGGTCGTGTGGCAGCCAGTCCGTCCGTACACCTTTCATAAACAAAAACACGCCAGGCGCTTGTGGCCAGGGATCGCCCCGGCCATGGCTTGATGAGCCTGTCAGGACGCCGTCGGGCGCATCGCCGACGCGCTGCGGGTCGGATAATGGCCTAGGCTCTGCAGGGTCTCGAGCCGGGCGCGGGCGCGGAAGGCGTATTCGCTGTCAGGGTATTGGGTGATGATGAACTGGTAGGTCTGCGCCGCATCGATAAACAGCTTCTGCCGTTCCAGGCACTGGCCGCGCAGCATCGAGACTTCCGGCTGCATGTAGCGGCGGGCACGGCTGGCGCGGTCGACCTGGGACAGTTCGAGCATGACCTGCTCGCAATTGCCGCGGTCATAGGCCTTGTAGGCCAGGTTCATGTGGTGGTTCATCGACCAACGGGTGCAGCCCGTGACGCTCAGGGCCAGGGCAACGAAAAGCACGAATCGCATGGGAGGTTCTCCTGTCTTGAGCTCTGTATCGACCTGGGTGGGAAAATCTTCAGCCTGAAAAATGGAACTGGGCTTTGTCCTTCTGATAAGGAGGATGATCAGTGATGGAGGCACAGTGACATGAATGAAGCCTTGCTCCCACAGATCATTCCAGCTCACCACCAAGCTGTACTTGAAAGCTCATCCAAGGCGCAAAAATTTTCAGGAATGTTCATTTCGAAAAACAAACGAAAAAGTAGTGCATATGAACAATGACTACACCCAAAGAGCATAGTAGCCTTCGCTGGCGCTTGAACTTGAGGAGTCTTGCATGTCCGTCCGTCGCACCAAAATCGTCGCTACCCTTGGCCCGGCCAGTAATTCGCCGGAAGTTCTCGAACAGCTGATTCTGGCTGGCCTGGACGTTGCCCGCCTGAATTTCTCCCACGGTACCCCCGACGAGCACAAGGCTCGTGCCAAGCTGGTGCGCGACCTCGCCGCCAAGCATGGTCGCTTCGTTGCCCTGCTGGGTGACCTGCAAGGCCCGAAGATCCGTATCGCCAAATTCGCCAACAAGCGCATCGAGCTGAAGATCGGTGACGCCTTCACCTTCTCCACCAGCCATCCGCTGACCGAAGGCAACCAGCAAGTGGTCGGCATCGACTACCCGGACCTGGTCAAGGACTGCGGCGTGGGCGACGAGCTGCTGCTCGACGACGGTCGCGTGGTGATGCGCGTCGAAACCGCCACCGCCACCGAACTGAACTGCATCGTGACCATCGGCGGCCCGCTGTCGGACCACAAAGGCATCAACCGTCGCGGTGGTGGCCTGACCGCACCGGCCCTGACCGAAAAAGACAAGGCCGACATCAAGCTGGCCGCGGAAATGGAAGTCGACTACCTGGCCGTGTCCTTCCCGCGTGACGCCGCCGATATGGAATACGCCCGTCAACTGCGCGACGAAGCCGGCGGCACTGCCTGGCTGGTGGCCAAGATCGAACGCGCCGAAGCCGTGGCCGACGACGAAACCCTCGATGGCCTGATCAAGGCGTCCGACGCCGTGATGGTGGCCCGTGGTGACCTGGGCGTGGAAATCGGCGACGCCGAGCTGGTGGGCATCCAGAAGAAGATCATTCTGCACGCACGCCGCCATAACAAAGCGGTGATCGTCGCGACCCAGATGATGGAGTCGATGATCCAGAACCCGATGCCGACCCGCGCCGAAGTGTCCGACGTAGCCAACGCCGTGCTCGACTACACCGACGCCGTGATGCTCTCGGCCGAAAGCGCCGCCGGCCTCTACCCGCTTGAAGCGGTGCAGGCCATGGCGCGTATCTGCATCGGCGCTGAAAAGCATCCGACCAGCAAGACTTCCAGCCACCGCATCGGCAAGACCTTCGAGCGCTGTGACGAAAGCATCGCCCTGGCGACAATGTACACCGCCAACCACTTCCCGGGCGTGAAGGCGATCATCGCCCTGACCGAAAGTGGCTACACACCGCTGATCATGTCGCGCATTCGCTCCTCGGTGCCGATCTACGCGTTCTCCCCGCACCGCGAAACCCAGGCTCGCGCGTCCATGTTCCGTGGCGTCTACACCGTGCCGTTCGACCCGGCCGCCCTGCAACCGGGCGAAGTCAGCCAGGCGGCGGTGGATGAACTGGTCAAGCGTGGCGTGGTGCAGACTGGCGACTGGGTCATCCTGACCAAGGGCGACAGCTACCACACCATCGGCGGCACCAACGGGATGAAAATCCTGCACGTTGGCGACCCGATGGTCTGAGTGACCGAGCGCTGAAAAACAAAAGCCCTGCCATGTGAATGGCGGGGCTTTTTGGTTTTTGCTCTCGGAGAATGCAGTGCCTGAACTGCCGTCATCGCGAGCAAGCTCGCTCCCACAATGGTTCTGTGGTGTTCCGAGACTTTCCGCTCGCCCCCAACCCCCTGTGGGAGCGAGCTTGCTCGCGATAGGGCCAGTCCAGGCGCTGCAAAACTCAATGCCTGTTGATAAACCCCGACAACGCCGCTACCGCCTCGGGCGAGCGCAGGCGTTGGGTGAACAGCCTGCCCTCTTCTTCGATCACCCTGAGCAGTTGCTCCCGGTCGGGCGCTTTCATCAGTTGCTTGCTGATGTTCACCGCTTCAGCCGGCAGCGATTCGAAGCGCAACGCCACTTCCCGAGCCTTGGCCAAGGCCGCCTCGCCACTGTCCAGCGCCTCGGTGGCAATGCCCCAGGCGACCGCCTGTTCACCACTGAAGCCCTCGCCCAACAGCAACAATTGCGCAGCCCGGGCCTGGCCCAGCAGCCGCGGCAGGATCAGGCTGGAGCCGAACTCCGGACACAGTCCCAGGTTGACGAACGGCATACGCAGCCGCGCGTCCCGGCTGACGTAGACCAGGTCGCAGTGCAGCAGCAATGTGGTGCCGATGCCCACCGCCGGCCCGGCCACGGCGGCGATCACCGGTTTGCGGCAATCGAGCAGACTGAGCATGAACTGGAACACCGGGTTATCGAGGTCGTTCGGTGGTTGTTCGAGGAAGTCGATGATGTCGTTGCCGGCGGTGAAGCAGTCACTGGAGCCGGTGAGCAGCACTGCGCGAATCTGCGGGTCGGTATCGGCCATCGCCAGGGCTTGGGCCAGTTGACTGTACATGGCCCGGGTCAGGGCGTTTTTCTTTTCCGCACGGTTCAAGCGCACCGTCAGCAGGCCGCGTTCTCGGTCGAGCAACAGGGTTTCGGTCATGGTCGGTCTCGCGTCTGAAGATCAGCGCTCAACCACGGGGCAGGAAGACGTCGGCCAGCAGTTGATTGCGCGGCAAGCCGGCCAGGTACAAGCGCTTGGCGAAGGCCTCGACCCGGTCGGGATGGCCGCAGAGTAAGGCCTGGGTTTGCCGCGAAACAAGCCGCAGTTGCGCCAAGGCGGACGGCGCCTCGGCCGCGGTCAGCAGCTCCACGCTGAGGTTTTGATGCTTGGCCGCCAGCGCCGCCAGGGGTTTGGCCAGGTAATGCCCGGCTCCATCATGGGCCACGTGAATAAGGCGAATCGCGCCTTGGTGATGCTGGCGCAAAGCTTCGCGCAGCAAGCCAAACAACGGCGCCAGGCCGGTGCCAGCGGCGAGCAGCCACAGCGGCCGGTCGTGCCAGTCGGGGTCGTAATGCAAGGCACCGCCACGCAGTTCGCCCAGGCGGATCGGGTCGCCGGCCTTCATCTGCCGGGCCGCCTCGATGAATTGGCCGGGCTCGCGGCAATCGAGGTGGAACTCCAGGAAACGGTCTTCCTCGGGCAGGCTCGCCAGGGAATACGGCCGGGCCACGTCACCGGCCCACAGCACCAGGTGCTGCCCGGCCTGATAACGCAGCGACCGCTCGGGGGTGATGCGCAGGCGCAGCACCTCGCCACCGAGCCAATCCACTGCTGCCACGTGAGCGGCCTGGCCGTCGCGTTGCGGGTCGAAGGTGTGGATCTGCACATCCTCGACCACCTGGCATTGGCAGGCCAGCCGCCACCCCTGGTCGCGCTGCGTCGGGCTCAGGGCGTCGGGGCGGCTGTCGCGCACATCGCCGCCCACGCACTGCACCAGGCAAGCGTGGCAGCTGCCGGCGCGACAACTGTAGGGCACCGCCACACCGGCGCCGTTCAACGCGTCCAGCAGGTTACTGCCCGCCGCCACCGTCCATTGCCGACCGGCGACTGTCAGTTCAGGCATCGGTGTTCTCCCAGCCGGCAGCGCACCGATTGCGGCCGTCTCGCTTGGCACGGTACAGGGCCTGGTCGGCACGCTGCAACGCGTTGTCCAGGTCATCCCCCATTTCCAGCATCGTCATGCCCGCCGACAAGCTGAGGGCGCCGACCTGCAGACCGATCAGCTCGACTTCAGTGAACGCCAGCCGCAGCCGCTCGCAGCAGGCCGTCAGGCGCTGGGGGTCGCAGGCGGGCAGCAGCATGACAAATTCCTCGCCGCCATATCGGGCCAATACATCGCCCTCGCGCAGGCACGCGGTGGCGACCGCGGCAAAAGCCTGCAGCACCTGGTCGCCCGCAGCGTGGCCGTGCAGGTCGTTGATGCGCTTGAAATGGTCGAGATCGATCAGGGCCAGGCCATGGGCGATGCCGGGCCTGAGGGTGTTGAGCTCGCGGGAAGCGAGGCGCAGGAAGTGCCGGCGATTGAACAGCCCGGTCAGCTCATCGGTGGCCACCAGGTCTTCGAGCTGGCGCATCATCCCGCGCAAGGTGTCCTGGTGCGCTTGCAAGGCAAACCGCCGCTGGCGCATGCGCTGGCGTGATATCTGGACGTAGCGGGCGTAAAACACCAGCCACACCAGCACGAGAAACAGCACGGCCACCTGCAACCCGGCCAAGGTGGGATCGGGCAGCCTGAAGAAGTAACCGTCCCATAGGGTAATCGCGGTGAAGCTGATGAACACCAGCGACGCGCAGCGCACAAAGGCCCGGCGCGACAGGTGGAACAGCCCGAACAACAGGATCAATACATAAAACACCAGGAACACGCCCCGGGCCTGGTCCAGGTGCGCCATCATCCAGGTCTGCCAGCCCAGGCCGATCAGCACCTGCGCTTCGGTGAGGCTGGGGTCGGCGAAGCGCAGGTTACGGTCGGTGATAAACAGCGCGAACAACCCGGCCTGGCACAGCACGACCAACACGCTGCCGATGATGACACCGCGCAACGAATCGAGGTAATGACCACTGAAAAATGCCAGCCACAACAAAACCAGTGCCAGCGCGTACGTCGCGGCCGCCAAAGCGAAGCGTTTCAGCAAAAGACGTTGAATGGCGTTATGGGTCAATCGTTGACTCACCATGGGAAAGGAAACTGACAGGAGGCGTCCTACGCTACAGGCCAGACGCCACTTTAGTGGCGTGTAGGACAAATGACCATTCAATTCTGGAGCAGAAAAATGGCGTCAAAGCAATGGCCTATATTGACGCAGTGGTTTGGTGCCTGACACGTCACCTGTGCACCGCTCTGTTGGGCTGTGGGAGCAAAGCTTCTGTGGGAGCAAGGCTTGCTCCCACAGGGGGGCTAGCCTGCGATATACTGCCGCGCCTTTTTAGCGTCGCGCCAGCATGCCCGGCGTGCCTTATAGAGGTGCCGCCCGTCGACCGATGCACCCAGCGGCCGGCACCTTATTGAATGTTCCCGTCTTTAGAGAGGAGCGCGACTCATGACCGTGATCAAGCAAGATGACCTGATACAGAGCGTTGCCGACGCCCTGCAGTTCATTTCCTACTACCACCCCGTGGATTTCATCCAGGCGATGCACGAGGCCTACCTGCGCGAAGAATCGCCGGCAGCCCGCGACTCCATGGCGCAGATCCTGATCAACTCGCGCATGTGCGCCACCGGCCATCGGCCGATCTGCCAGGACACCGGCATCGTGACCGTGTTCGTGCGCGTGGGCATGGACGTGCGTTGGGATGGCGCGACCATGAGCCTGGACGACATGATCAACGAGGGCGTGCGTCGCGCCTACAACCTGCCGGAAAACGTCCTGCGTGCCTCCATCCTCGCCGACCCGGCAGGCGCACGTAAAAACACCAAGGACAACACCCCGGCGGTCATCCACTACTCCATCGTCCCGGGCAACACCGTGGAAGTGGACGTGGCGGCCAAGGGCGGCGGCTCCGAGAACAAGTCGAAGATGGCCATGCTCAACCCGTCCGACTCCATCGTCGACTGGGTGCTGAAAACCGTTCCGACCATGGGTGCCGGCTGGTGCCCACCGGGCATGCTCGGTATCGGCATCGGCGGCACCGCCGAGAAAGCCGCGGTCATGGCCAAGGAAGTGTTGATGGAATCCATCGACATCCATGAGCTCAAGGCTCGCGGCCCGCAGAACCGTATCGAAGAGATGCGCCTGGAGCTGTTCGAGAAGGTCAACCAACTGGGCATCGGCGCCCAGGGCCTGGGTGGCCTGACCACCGTGCTCGACGTGAAGATCATGGACTACCCGACCCACGCCGCCTCCCTGCCGGTGTGCATGATCCCCAACTGCGCCGCCACCCGTCACGCCCACTTCGTGCTCGACGGCAGCGGCCCGGCGTCGCTGGAAGCGCCACCGCTGGACGCCTACCCGGAAATCGTCTGGGAAGCCGGCCCGTCGGCCCGTCGCGTCAATCTCGACACCCTGACCCCGGAGGACGTGCAGAGCTGGAAACCGGGCGAAACCGTGCTGCTCAACGGCAAGATGCTCACCGGTCGCGATGCCGCGCACAAGCGCATGGTCGAGATGCTTAACAAGGGTGAAACCTTGCCGGTGGACCTCAAGGGCCGCTTCATCTACTACGTCGGCCCGGTCGACCCGGTAGGCGACGAAGTCGTCGGTCCGGCCGGCCCGACCACGGCCACGCGGATGGACAAGTTCACCCGCCAGATCCTCGAGCAGACCGGCCTGTTGGGCATGATCGGCAAATCCGAGCGCGGCCCGACCGCTATCGAAGCGATCAAGGACAACAAGGCTGTCTACCTCATGGCCGTCGGCGGCGCCGCTTACCTGGTGGCCCAGGCGATCAAGAAATCCAAGGTCCTGGCGTTCGCCGAACTGGGCATGGAAGCGATCTACGAGTTCGAGGTCAAGGACATGCCGGTGACCGTCGCCGTGGACAGCAAAGGCGAGTCGGTGCACATCACAGGCCCAGCGATCTGGCAGCAGAAGATCAGCGAAAGCCTGGCGGTGGAAGTGCAGTAACCCGCACGCAAGCGTTGTGACGAAGGCCGGTGAGCGACAAGCCCACCGGCCTTTTTCATGTCTCAACCAAAAACCTGTGGGAGCGAGCACAGCCATTCATCGGCTGCACCCACCCACCTGTCAGATCTGACAGGTTACACCCCTGCTCTCTCTTGGCATCCTCACCCTGGCCGGGGATCAACCCTGGCGCGGATCAAAGGGATGAACCTTCAATGGCAGAGCAAGCCCCCCTCCAGATCATCACGCCCACCATTGCCGGCGGCGCGTCAATCGCGACCCTCGGCAACAGCCTCGGCCCGGTAGGCACAAGGGGCGCCGCCTCGTTCGAGTTGCCGCTGCCCGTGTCGAGCGCCCGGCATCTGACGCCGGACCTGGCTCTGCAATACAACAGCCAAAACGGCAATGGCCTGTTCGGCATCGGCATGCAGTTGTCGGTCCCCAGCATCAGCCGCAAGACCAGTAATGGCGTCCCGCACTACGGGGAAGACGACGTCATGGTCGGCCCCGATGGGGTGGATCGCTGGCCAGATCTTGAGCGGCAGACCAGCCGCAAGATGGGCGAGCGTATTTTCGCGGTGGTGCGCTATTACCCGAGGGTCGAGAGCACCTTCGACATTTATGAACTCTGGACCTCCATCGATGGCCATCCGTTCTGGCGAGTACAGGGCAGCAACGGCCACGTGTATTGCTATGGGAAAAGCACAACGTCACGTATTGCCGACCCGCAGGTCCCGTCGCGCATTGCCCAATGGCTGCTGCTGGAAGAAGTCAGCCCGCTGGGCGAGCACATCTATTACGAATACAAGGCCGACCCCTGTCCCCCTGACGGCCCCCACGACTATAGCGCCCAGCGTTACCTGCAACGGTTGTGTTATGGCAACGCCACGGCCAGCGAAACCTTGTATTGCTTTGAAGTTGAAGACCCGACCGAACTGGCCTGGCACTTTCACCTGATATTCGATTACGGCCAACGCCCCCTCGAACTTGAGGAAAAACCCGCCTGGACCGCCCTCGACGAAAACGCCTGGCAACTACGCAGCGATCCTATCCACGCTTACCGGTACGGCTTCGAGGTGGGCACCCGGCGCCTGTGCCATCAGGTGCTGATGTTTCACCAATTCCCTGCCGGAGCCGACAACGAACCCGCGCTGCTGCGTCGGTTGCTGTTGGAATACACCCCGACCGAGTTGGGCTACAGCCTGTTGACCGCCGCCCATTATCTAGACTGGGATGCCGAGGGTCGGGTCGGATACAGCCCTCCGGTGGAACTCCGATACACCGACTTCGAGCCGAACCTTGAGCCAGCGGCATTTTTTGCCTTGGAAACCATGCCCGCCCTGGAAGACGGTCGTCGCTACCAGTGTGTCGACCTCTACGGCGAAGGCATTCCGGGTTTCTTGTGCCGCCATGCCGATAGTTGGTACTACCGCGAGCCTGAGCGCGGCGAGAGCGAAGATCATGATGAAATCAGCTATGGTCCCTGGTCAATGCTGCCCAGCATCCCGATCGCCACCGATAACTCGGCGGTGATGCAAATACTGACGGACCTCACCGGCAGCGGTCGTCTCAATTGGGTCATCGCCCAACCCGGCATGAGTGGCTTTTATACCCTCAACCCCGACCGCAGTTGGTCGACCTTTACCGACTTCAAGCGCTTCCCCAGCGAATTCCTGCATCCCGCCGCCCAACTGGGCGACTTGTCCGGCGACGGCTTGCGCTCATTGGCCCTGATCGGCCCGAAAAGCGTGCGGCTCTACGCCAATCTGCGGGAAGAGGGTTTCGCCCCCGGCGTGGACGTCCCCCATGAACCGGACAGCGACCTGCCCCTGTTCAGCGACGTGCGCAGCGAGTTGGTGTTGTTTGGCAATATGCTCGGCAGCGACAGCACCGAGCTGTGCCGTATTCGCTGCAATGAAATCAAGTGTTGGCCGAACCTGGGCCATGGACATTTCGGGGCGGGCTTCGTCGTGAGTGCCCTACCCTTCACCTATAGCGAGTTCGATGCCGAGCGGGTGCGGATCGCCGATCTGGATGGCTCCGGGGCACCCGCATTGATTTATCTGCAAAGCGATTGTTTCGAGATCTACTTCAACCGCGGCGGCAATGGCTTGGAGCAAACACCCCTGCGGGTCCAGTGGCCCGACGGCCTGCGCTATGACCGCCTCTGCCAAGTCACCCTGGCCGATCTGCAAGGCGTGGGTTGTGCCAGCTTGATCCTGAGTGTTCCCCATCACACGCCGGACCTGAAACCGCGCCATTGGCGCTACGACTTCGTCGCGACACGGCCCTACCTGCTCAGCGCCACGAACAACAACATGGGCTACAGCAGTAGCCTGGCCTACCGCAGCAGCGCGCAGTTCTGGCTGGACGAAAAACAGCAGATCCTGAAACGCTCCCAGCCGCCGGTCTGCCATCTACCCATGGCTTTGCCGCTGGTGGCCAGCCAGCAACAATTGGACGAAATCACTGGAAATTGCCTGACCCAGCGCTTCACGTATTTCGAGGGCGACTACGACAGCTTTCAGCGTGAATTCCGAGGCTTCGCCCGGCTTTATCAGCTCGACAGCGAAACCCCCGCCGCAGACTTGGACAGCGGTTTTACCGCGCCGGCACTGGTCAAGACCTGGTTTCACACCGGTCGTAGCGTCGACCAGCCCCTCAAGGATTGTTTCGAAGCCGACAACGACGCGCCAGTGCTGGGCCCAACATTGCTGACTCGTTTCCACGAACAGGACGGAGCCGACCAGATCATCACGCCCGACCCCGAGACCGCCCGGGAAATGGCCTACGCCTTGGCTGGCCATGTATTGCGCAGCGAGACCCACCACGCCGAATCCATCGCCATGCTCCAACCCTACACCGTGACGCAACAACGCTACCTGTTGCGTCAACCTCATGCGGGCCATAAAAGCTTATTGGTACTGGCACTGGAAACAGTCAGCCTTCAATACGATGGGTTTATCAACGACCCACAAGCCCAGCACGGCATCTCCCTGAATTGGAATCACTACGGCCAGCCGGTGCACAGTTTCGTCGTTCATTACGCCCGACGCCTGATCGCAAATGATAATCCCCCCTTCGAAGACGAAGACGAGAACACTTGGTGGCGCGATGCCCATGACGATCAGCAACAGATCTTCCATATCATCGAGAGCCGATCCGAATCACTGGACCTGTCCGACGAGACCGGACTGCGCATAAAGCTCGGCCTCCCTTGGCGCGCTCGCACCAACGGGTTGCGACGCCCCAAGGGAAACCTCCCCGAAGGATTGAACCCGCAACAGGTCAGCTATGAATGCTTCCTGGAACATCAGGATTCGGCTGAGTGGACAGCTGCCCGGGTGTTGATCAGTCTTGACGAACAAACCTACCTGCGCGATGAATCGAACACTATCCTGTTCCAGGCCTTGCCCGGTCCGTTGGAAGTGGCCGAGTTCGACAAGCAGGCGCTGGACGCCTATGACGCCGTGCCAGACCCGTTCGACATTCGCCAGCAATTGGAAACGATTGGCTTCGAACCCATGAGGCTGTTCCTGCCTGAAGACCCAGGCAAGGACGCTGCGCAGGAACTGTGGTCAAGGAAACTCAGTTTCACCACGTACCTGCCGCTGGAAGGTTTCTTCCATGCCAGTGCGTTGCAGGAAACCCAGAGCCATGGCGTTACCACGACCGACTATGACGCCTATCACCTGATGCCCATCGCCGTAACCCTACCGGACGGCTGCGCAACCCACATCGAATACAACTATCACTCGCTGCTGCCACGAAAAATCATCGACGCCAACGACAATGTCCAAGAGGCGCTTTATGGCCCGGACGGCGTGCCCTTGGCTATCACCTTTCACGGCACCGAGAATGGCGCTCCGGCGGGTTTCGATTCCATCGATACTTATGAGCCGCCCGAAGACCTGTCTCCCGCTCACGCCATTGAAAATCCGGCGGACACCTTGGGCGACATGGCCAGCGCCGTACGGATCGAAGATTTGAGCTGGATGGGCACGCTCGACCTGGCGCTGGTGTTGCCGGAGCAGCGCGATGAATGGATCAGCGCCCGCTACGTGCTGCCCAGCGGCCACATTCGCGCCTCGGCGCGCATTCGCCTGGCCCGGCTCAAGACCCGGAGCGCCGGCGAGGAACTGCTCTGGATGCTGATCCAGGCCACAACCCGGGAACCGGCCCACAGCGTCGTGCTGAGCGCCGATCGCTATCCGGATGATCGACTGCGACAGATCCGCATCGCCGTCAGCGCCGTCGACGGTTTTGGTCGCCCGCTGCAAAGCAAGCAATTGGTCGAGCCTGGGCAAGCCTATGCCGTGGCCGAGGACGGCTCGCTGAGATTGGGCGACGATGGGCGGCCGATCCAACATGATGCCAACCCGCGCTGGCGCGTCAGCGAACGGGTCGAGTACAACAACAAAGGCCTGGTCACGCGGGTCTACCGCCCTTACTTCGCCGATGCCTGGCGTTACATCAACGACGCGTCGCTGCGTGAACACGGCTACCACGACCGGCAGTTCTACGACCCGCCGGGGCGGCTGGTCAAAGTCGTCAATGCCAAGGGGCATGAGGCCTGGCATGTCTATCACCCGTGGTACCAGTGCGATCACGATTACAACGATACCGCGCCATTCGATGGTTCATCGTAGAAGGGCCGACATGAACAGTGTTCACTCCCGAACCCCGGATATCGTTGCCGTCGATGGCCGTGGCCTGCCGGTGCGGCAGATCGCTTATCTGCGAAGCCAGGCCAAGGCCCCCGCAGCCGCGCTGATCACTCGTCAACGGTTCAACGTAACCGGCCATTTGACCGAGCAATGGGACCCACGTCTGTTCGACCATGCCCCCAAACCCAATCAGGCCAAGGTCTACAACCTCCTGGCCAGCCCCCTGCAGACCGACAGCGTCGACGCTGGATGGCGCCTGGCCTTGCCGGGGTTGGCGGGTGAAACCTTGCAGGTATGGAATGCGCGCGGCAACCATTGGCGCACGCAGTATGACAACCAGCTGCGCCCGCTAGCCCTGGAGGAGAATGGCCAGGCGAATGCCGAAACGTTCACCTACGCCGACGCCACTGAAGACACCGTAGATAACCTGCGTGGGCAGTTGCTGGAGCAGACCGACACCTCGGGCACCTTGCGCCTCGACCGTTACAGTCTGTTGGGTGAATCGTTGCGCCAGGTACGCAGTTTTGCCGACGCTATCCCCTATACCAGTACACAAACCCGGGACGCCCTCGGCGCACTGGTAAGCCAGACTGACGCCGGCGGCCACCGATATGATTTACGCCTGGACGTTTGCGGGCAACTCAGACAAGCGGACCTGAAACTCAAGGACCATGAGGCATCACAACCGATTTTGCTGGACACCCTCTATAACGCAGCCGGCCAGATCGAGCGCCAGGACACCGCCAACGGCGTGACCAGCCGCTGGACACGTGATCCGGCGGATGGTCGGATGAGCACCCTCAAGACAGGAAAAGCCGGTGAGGCCCTGCGCCAGGACCTGGCCTATTTCTATGACCCCGTGGGCAATGTGCTGCGCATCGAGGACCAGACAGTGAGCACCCTGTACTTTGCCAATCAGCGCATGGACGCTCACCGTGAGTTCACCTACGACTCGCTCTATCGCCTGACCAGCGCCACCGGCCTGGAGGGAGACACACCACACCTGCTGCCCGGTTTACCGGCCCCGGTCGTTCCCATCGACCCCTCCGTCCGTTTCAACTATACCCAGTTCTACACCTACGACAGCGGCCACAACCTGACTCAACTGCGGCATGTTCGCGAAGGCAACAATCACACCCAGGCACTGCGTATCGCCCCCCACAGCAACCGGGGCGTGCGCTGGACAGTAGACGACCCGGAACCGGATTTCGACGCGCTGTTCGATGCCCACGGTAACCCATTGTATTTGCAACGCGGTGCCCAGCCACTGGTATGGAATGCCCGCGACCAGCTCAGCAGAGTGACATTGCTCAAGCGCGACAACGGCATGGCCGACGATGACGAAACCTACCTTTACAGCCTGGGCGAGCGGGTCAGCAAGACCCACATCACCGCCAGTACCCGCCACGAAACCCGTTATTTGCCGGACCTTGAAATCCGCACGAGCAGCCACGGGGAGCAATTGCACATCATCACATTTGCGTTGGCCCACGGCAGCGTCCGTTGCCTGCATTGGGAAGCCGGCCAACCGGACGGCATCGAAGCCGACCAACTGCGCTACAACCTCGACGACCACCTGGGCTCCAGCACATTGGAGCTGGACCGCGAGGGCGCCTTGATCAACCTTGAGCATTACTATCCGTTCGGTGGTACCAGCTGGCAGGCCGCCCGTTCGAGAATAGAAGTCGACTACAAGACTTTGCGGTATTCGGGCAAGGAGCTGGATGCCAGTGGCCTGTATTACTACGGTGCGCGTTATTACCCGCCGTGGTTGCAGCGCTGGTTGAGCCCGGACCCGGCGGGCACTGTCGACGGGTTGAACCTGTATGGATTCGTCGGCAACAACCCGATGACGCTGACCGACGACCAAGGCTTGATCCTGGAGACACAGGCAGAGAGGGATGACAGGAAAGCGCAGGCCGCGGCCGACCATGAAGGGCGGAAGAAAAAACACAAACTGAACCGGGAGATAGCCAAGTTCAAGGACATCCTGAAGCTGACTTCACGCAGGGCCCGCGAAGCGCAGACCCAACTGGAAAGCCATCGCTCGGTAGCGGCTCACGCCCAGTCCGCCGCGGTACGTGTCGGCGCTCATGTTGGCGCGCAGGTCATCAGTTATGGCGCGGGCATCGCGGTGGGCATGGGGGCGGCGGCACTGGGCAGCGTTGCGGGCCCACCCGGTATCATCCTGGGGGCCGCGCTGGGGTTCACGACCAGCAAAGGCGTGAGCATTGGCCTTGACTATGCACTGGAGCGATTGAGCCTGAGCGCAGCGGTCAACTTCAAGACCCGCAAACTGGACCCGAGCCGCATCGTGAAGAGAGGCGAATACAGGCACCTCAATCTGGACGAGTATGCCAAGGCGAAAGGTCAGGACCTGCTCCATGCCGTGACCGCGCCCACCACCCGAAACGTCTTGAAAGCCGGCAAGGAAGCGGCTGTCACCGGCACCAAAATCGCGCTGAAAGCCAGTGGAAACGTGACCGCCAGCGAAATCGGGGCCGCGGTGGGTACAGTGCTCGGGACAATCGAGATCATTCACGAAATCCGCAGCGCCAACCGTGAACTTTCCGAGGAAAAAATCGCCCGGGCCGACGAGTACATCAATGGCATGATCGAGGTGCTGAACGCACAAATGGACTACATCGACAAGCTGTTCAATAAGGCGGAACTCGGCGCTACCAATACCTACCAGCCGCTGGAAAAGCTATTCGGAGAATCCAGTGGCGACACGCCTCAAAACCTGAGACTTCAGATGAAAGCCACGATCGTTCAACTGAAGAAGACCCAAAGCATGCTCAGATAGCCGGTTTGTCTTGAAGCGAAAGCGGCGGATCGGCTTGCTTCAACGCCGAATGTGAACCTCTTTACGAACTGGCTCTCGATAGCGGCGATTCAGCCGCTAATTCGGCGTGCTATCGTGCCCATCCCTGCCCTGCCCTTGAAACAATCAAATGCCCGCAATGCCGCGCCCCTTGCGCCTGCTCCTTGCCATCGTCCTGATCCTCGCCGGCGCAGCCCTTGCCGCCGTCCTCGCCGTGCGCCATGCCGAGCGCGTGGCCCTGGAGGAAGATGCTAGCCGGGCGAGCCAGCAACTGGCGCTGTACGCCAACTCCCTCCACACCCTGATCGAACGCTACCGCGCCCTGCCCGCCGTGCTGGCGCTGGACCCGCAGTTGCGTGATGCCCTCAAGGGCTCGCTGAGCGCGACGCAACAGGATGCATTGAATCGCAAACTGGAAAAAATCAACGGCGCCGCACAATCGTCCACGCTTGAATTGCTCGACCATACAGGCCTCGCCGTGGCGGCCAGTAACTGGCGTCTGCCCAGCAGCTACGTCGGGCACAATTATGGTTTCCGCCCCTACTTCATCCAGACTCGCACCCAGGGCACCGGGCGGTTTTATGCAGTGGGCGTGACCAGCGGTATTCCGGGTTATTTCTTATCCAGTGCGGTGACCGGCGACAATGATGACTTCCTCGGCGCGATGGTGGTAAAGCTGGAGTTTCCGGAGCTGGAGCGCGAATGGCGCCAAGGCAGCGACACCCTGCTGGTCAGCGATGCCCGGAGCATCATCTTCATCGCCAACCGCCCGGGCTGGCGTTATCGGCACTTGCAGCCGCTGAGCGACAGCGACCGCGCCGAGCTCAAGGCCACCCGTCAATATGACAAGCAACCATTGCAACCGCTGGCTTACGAAACGTTGCGGCGCTTTGACGACAATAGCCATCTGGCCCGGGTCGAGACGCCCGATGGCTCGACGGACTACCTGTGGGAATCCTTGCCGCTGACCGCCGAAGGCTGGACGCTGCACTTGCTGCGCCGTCCGCAGATCGCCTTCGAAGACCGTCGCAACGCCGGGCTCGCGGCCGCCGGGTCGTGGCTGGCGCTGGTGTTCCTGCTGCTGTTTCTCAACCAGCGCTGGCGCCTGGCAAAGTTGCGCCAGCGCAGCCGCGAAGAGCTTGAACGGTTGGTCGAAGAACGTACCCGGGATCTGCACACGGCCCAGGACGGGCTGGTGCAATCGGCCAAGCTGGCGGCACTGGGGCAGATGTCAGCGGCCCTGGCCCATGAAATCAACCAGCCCTTGACCGCCCAACGCATGCAATTGGCGACCCTGCGTTTGCTGCTCGATCATGGTCGGGTCGATGACGCCTACAAGGCCCTCAAGCCGGTGGACGACATGCTGACCCGCATGGCCGCCCTCACCGGTCACCTGAAGACCTTCGCCCGCAAAAGCCCCAGTGGCCTGCGCGAACGCCTGGACCTGGCGGCGGTGGTCGACCAGGCGCTGCAATTGCTGGACACGCGCCTGCGCGACGAACAGATCAGCACCGTGCTGCACCTGACTCGACCGGCCTGGGTGCGCGGCGATGCGATCCGCCTCGAACAGGTATTGATCAACCTGCTGCGCAACGCCCTCGACGCCATGGCCGACCAACCCATCAAGCGCCTGGAAGTGCGCCTGGAAGCCGATGAGCAATTGTGGCGCCTGACCGTCAGCGACAGCGGCACCGGGATCGCCGAGGAACACCTGGCCCAGGTGTTCGATCCATTCTTCACCACCAAGGCGGTGGGCGATGGCCTGGGTCTGGGGCTGGCGGTTTCGTTTGCAATCATCCATGAATCCGGTGGACGACTGACGGCGGACAACCATGAGCACGGCGCGGTATTCTGCGTGACCTTGCCCATTGATCAGGAGGCGCAACTGAATGCTTGATTCAGTCATGGTCGTTGATGACGAAGGCAGCATTCGCAGCGCCGTCGAGCAATGGTTGAGCCTGTCGGGGTTTCAGGTGCAGTTGTTCAGCCGCGCCGATGAATGCCTGGCCCGGTTGCCGGAGCATTTCCCTGGAGTGATCCTCAGCGATGTGCGCATGCCCGGCCTCAGTGGCCTGGAGCTGTTGGCCGAAGTACGCCGCCGCGATCCGGACCTGCCGGTGATTCTGTTGACCGGCCACGGCGACGTGCCGATGGCCGTGGAGGCCATGCGCGACGGCGCCTACGACTTCCTGGAAAAACCCTTCAGCCCCGAAGCCCTGCTCGGCAGCCTGCGCCGGGCCCTGGACAAGCGCACCCTGGTCCTGGAAAACCGTCGCTTGCATGAACAGGCCGACGCCCGGGGTCGCCTCGATGGTACGCTGCTGGGCGTTTCCCGTGCGTTGCAAAACCTGCGGCGCCAGGTGCTGGACCTCGCTGCACTGCCGGTCAACGTGTTGATCCGCGGCGAAACCGGCAGCGGCAAGGAACTGGTCGCCCGTTGCCTGCACGACTTCGGCCCGAGGGCGAGCAAACCCTTTGTCGCGTTGAACTGCGCGGCCATTCCCGAGGCGCTGTTCGAAGCGGAGCTGTTCGGTCATGAAAGCGGCGCCTTCACCGGCGCCCAGGGCAAGCGCATCGGCAAGCTCGAATACGCCGATGGCGGCACGCTGTTTCTCGACGAAATCGAGAGCATGCCCCTGGCCCAGCAGGTCAAGTTGCTGCGGGTGTTGCAGGAACAGAAGCTCGAACGCCTGGGCTCCAACCAGAGCATCCAGGTGAACCTGCGCATCATCGCCGCCACCAAGCCCGACCTGCTGGACGAAGCCCGGGCCGGACGTTTTCGCGAAGACCTGGCCTATCGCCTGAACATCGCCGAACTGCGCCTGCCACCGCTGCGCGAACGGCGCGAGGACATTCCCTTGCTGTTCGAACACTTCACCCACAGCGCCGCCGAACGCCTGGGTCGCCCCGCCGCGCCCCTGAGCGGCCCGCAGTTGAGCCATCTGCTCAGCCACGACTGGCCGGGCAACGTGCGGGAGCTGGCCAACGTCGCCGAACGCCAGGTGTTGGGGCTGGATCAACTCCCCGTCCTGGAGACGGAGCCGGGCCAATCCCTCGCGGCCCAACAGGAAGCCTTCGAAGCCCAATGCCTGCGCGCCGCCCTGACCCGGCACAAAGGCGATGTGAAAGCCGTGCTCGAAGAACTGCAACTGCCACGCCGCACCTTCAATGAAAAGATGCAGCGGCATGGGTTGAGTCGGGAGATGTTTTTGTAAGGCCCGCTGAATTCTTTGGGTCTGTACCGGCCTCATCGCGAGCAAGCTCGCTCCCACAGGGGCATGTGTAAGCCGGACGAAATGTGGGAGCGAGCTTGCTCGCGATGGGGCCAGTACAGACAACAACCCTCTCCCTGCATAAGCGGATTCCCGCCCACACCCCCAGCCACAATGAGCGATTTTCCGCTCACCTAGCGCCATGCCCCCCTCTAAACCGGCCTTCTGTCACCTGGCACAGCTCCTGCTATAGCCCTGTCAGGCTGCGTTCCCACGCGCTCCACAAAAACAATTAAACGAAGGGATCCTTCAATGGACAACTCCAACGCCCTGCCCCTTGGGTCGGCTGCCGTGCCCGCCCGTGAAAGAACCACCGCCAGCCGGATCAAATCGATCTTCAGCGGCTCGGTCGGCAACATGGTCGAGTGGTATGACTGGTACGTCTACGCCGCATTCTCGTTGTACTTCGCCAAAGTCTTCTTCCCCAAGGGCGACACCACCGCCCAATTGCTCAACACCGCCGCGATCTTCGCCGTGGGCTTCCTGATGCGCCCGATTGGCGGGTGGTTGATGGGTCTGTACGCCGACCGTGCCGGTCGCAAACGGGCGTTGATGGCTTCGGTGTACCTGATGTGCTTCGGCTCGCTGATCATCGCCTTGAGCCCGAGCTACGAAACCATCGGTGTCGGCGCGCCGATCCTGCTGGTGTTTGCCCGCCTGCTCCAAGGCCTGTCGGTAGGTGGCGAGTACGGCACCTCGGCGACCTACCTGAGCGAGATGGCGACCAAGGAACGTCGCGGCTTCTTCTCCAGCTTCCAGTACGTGACCCTGATCTCCGGCCAGCTCATCGCCCTGGGCGTGCTGATCGTGCTGCAACAGTTCCTCACCACCGAACAGCTGTATGCGTGGGGCTGGCGCATCCCGTTCGCCATCGGCGCGCTGTGTGCGATCGTGGCGCTGTACCTGCGTCGCGGCATGGAAGAAACCGAGTCGTTCACCAAGAAGGAAAAAGCCAAGGAAAGCGCGATGCGCACCTTGATGCGCCATCCCAAGGAACTGATGACCGTGGTCGGCCTGACCATGGGCGGCACCCTGGCCTTCTACACCTACACCACCTACATGCAGAAATACCTGGTGAACACCGTCGGCATGAGCATCTCCGACTCCACCACCATTTCTGCCGCCACATTGTTCCTGTTCATGTGCCTGCAACCGGTGATCGGCGGGCTGTCGGACAAGATTGGCCGCCGGCCGATCCTGATCGCCTTCGGCATCCTCGGCACCCTGTTCACCGTGCCGATCCTCACCACCTTGCACACCATCCAGACCTGGTGGGGCGCGTTCTTCCTGATCATGGCCGCGCTGATCATCGTCAGCGGCTACACCTCGATCAACGCCGTGGTGAAAGCAGAGCTGTTCCCCACCGAAATCCGCGCCCTGGGCGTCGGCCTGCCGTACGCACTGACCGTGTCGATCTTCGGCGGCACCGCTGAATACATCGCCCTGTGGTTCAAGAGCATCGGCATGGAAACTGGCTACTACTGGTACGTGACGGCCTGCATCGCCGTGTCGCTGCTGGTGTACATCACCATGAAAGACACCCGTAAGCACTCGCGGATCGTGACTGACTGACAGAGGGGGCCACAGTCACTGCAACGGTGACGGTGATGGCCCCGTCGCGAGCAAGCTCGCTCCCACAGGGTTGGCGTAAATCCCTGTGGGAGCGAGCCTGCTCGCGATTGGAGACGACTCGGTTTCAAGTCAACTCAGCAGCGCCCTGCTTGCCATAACGGTTCTGCGCATAGGTTGCGCCAACGATCATCACGATCAATATCCCCGCCAGCACCGCCGACGAGCCGATGGTGCCGAAGTCCAGGCCACCCTTGTCATGAGGCTTGGTCATCAAGTCGCCCAGCGTCGCTCCCAGGGGGCGCGTCAGCACGAACGCGATCCAGAACAACACCACTGACGAAATGCGGGTGAAGTACTTGAGCAGCACGACCACGGCAATGGTCGAGCCGATCAGCAATGCGCCGCCGGCAAAGCCCAGGCCCGAATCGTCGGCTAGGTAATCACCGAGCGCGGTGCCCAAGGTGTTGGAAAACAGAATCGCCATCCAATAGAACATCTCGCCGCGAAAGGTCTGCACCTTGGTGACGTTGAGCGAATCCCCACTCAGGCGCCAAGCCGCGAAGATCGCCAACAGAATCGCAATCAGGATCATCGACCCGGTGGCGTAACCCAACTCAAGGGTGCGATCCATGAAGTCGGACATTGTGGTGCCCGCAGTGCTGGTGGACAGGATCACGATCCAGTACAGCATCGGCTTGTAGGTCTTGGCCATCAGTTGGGTAACCAGTGTCAGGACGAACACGCTGATCAGAATCAGCGAGCTGATGGCGTAACCGACATCAAGGGTCATCGACAGCAAATCCCCCGCGGTTTCGCCCAGGGTGGTCGCGCAGATCTTCATGACCCAGAAGGCCAGGGTAATTTGGGGCAATTTATTCATCGCAGGGCAATCTCCAGTGTGTGACGGCAGGCTCTTGGTGACCATGGGGGGGCAGACTGGAGATGCATGGGTGAAAAACAGGTCGGGAATGTATGAAAAATCTGTCACACAGCCAAAACAGCGATTAATCACCCGTTAATGCTGGTGCTGCATCTTGGGCTCACCTGATCGATGACCTGCGCGACGTTCGCTCCGACGATGGAAGCGAATTGCATACGCCGCCCTTAATATCTATTTAATCGATTGTTTTTAGCATTATTTTGCGCTTTTCAATCAACTTAGTTGGCGTAGCATTCAACCCATGCAAGGCACATCGCCAACGCCCCCTAGGAGTAACCACCATGAAAACCAAACTGATCCTCGCCCTGACCCTGTCCGTACTCGCTGCCAACACCTTCGCCGCTGACGGTTTCGACCGCACCAGCTCGGCCATCGCCGCCGACGGTTATGACCGTACTAGCGCTGCCACCGTTGCTGCTGATGGCTTCGACCGCACTGGCAGCGCTACCGTCGCCGAAGACGGCTTCGACCGCACTGGCGGCGCTACCGTCGCTGAAGATGGCTTCGACCGTACTGGCGGCGCTACCGTTGCTGAAGATGGCTTCGACCGCACTGGCGGCGCTACCGTCGCTGAAGATGGCTTCGACCGTACTGGCGGCGCTACCGTTGCTGAAGATGGCTTCGACCGCACTGGCGGCGCTACCGTCGCTGAAGATGGCTTCGACCGCACTAACACTGCTGCCATCAGCTAATCCGAGAACGACACCCTCACAGCCCGGCTTCGGCCGGGCTTAGTTATTTATGGGTCACAGGAAAACGGGCAGTCTTAGTCGAGCACAAAGTGAAAATCACTGAAGAACTAATGTGGGAGCGAGCCTGCTCGCGATGACATCATCCGACGCGGCAACGGTTGCGCGTTGTAAACAGCTATCGCGAGCAGGCTCGCTCCCACAAGGGTATCGGGCGCTCAGGTTTTGCTTGCTCGGCTGGAAATAACTCACCAACCCTTGCACTATCCCTTCGTTTTCAAACCATTCAGGACCCGGCCCGATGCCCGACGATATCCATTTCTACGAACCCGCCAACGGCCACGGCCTGCCCCATGACCCGTTCAACGCCATTGTTGGCCCGCGCCCCATCGGCTGGATTTCGTCCCAGGATGCCGAAGGCCGCCTGAACCTGGCGCCCTACAGTTTCTTCAACGCCTTCAACTACATCCCGCCGATCATCGGATTCTCCAGCGTCGGGCGCAAAGACAGCCTGAACAACATCGAACAGACCGGCGAATTCGCCTGGAACCTGGCCACGCGCCCGCTGGCCGAGCAGATGAACCAGAGCTGCGCGACGGTCGCGCCAGAGGTCAATGAGTTCGAACTGGCGGGTTTGACGACAGCGTCGTCACGGGTAATCCAGGTTCCGCGCGTCGCCGAAAGCCCGGTGTCCTTCGAATGCAAGGTCACGCAGATCATTCAACTGCAGCGGGCGGACAAAGGGCTGGTGCCAAGCTGGCTGATCCTCGGCGAAGTAGTCGCCGTGCATATCGCCAAGTGGCTGTTGAAGGATGGGGTATACGACACTGCCGCCGCCGAACCGATCTTGCGCGGTGGCGGGCCGGCGGATTATTTCCAGTTGGGGCCTGAGGCGTTGTTCAAGATGCATCGCCCTCGATAGAAGATTGCACTGTGCGAGCAAGGCTTGCCCGCGATGCAGGCCCCTCGGTTCCCAAGACAGACCGCGTGCCTTCATCGCGGGCAAGCCTTGCTCCCACAGCGTTAATCTCGTGGGTTCCAGACCAAGCCGCCCTCGTCGTCGACGCCTTTGAGGTGGGTCAGTTGCAGGGCTGCCGCTTCATCGGCTTTGACGGCGGTTTCGAAGGTCTGCTCTTCAAGGATCTTGTTGAAGCGCGGCGCGCCTGAGCCGCCGATGGCCTTGGTGGCAATGGCGGCATGGTAGCCGCCGCCTTCCTTGGGAACGACGGCGGAAACAGCTTCAAAGGTTTCAAAGGCTTTACGTGCCATGTCTTGTGCATCCTGGCGGTGGAAAATGACGCTCATTAAACCTTCAACCGGCCAGTTTGTGTACCTGCGCCCGGCACCCTTCGGTCGCCTGGGCGGCGGAGACTTCCCTGAAGGTATGAAAATCCAGGCTGCTCACCACCAGGTCCTGCACCAGCTCGGCGAAAATCGCCATGGCCGGTGAATTGAAGTAGGCATCCATCGACGGCTGATTGACCCACAGCCCCGACACCAGCCACAAATCAGCGTCGCATTGCGATTGCTGCAAGGCAAAGTGCAAGCAACCGGGAGCCAGGCGCGAGGGCGCGATCAGCGTACTCAGGCGCGCCCCCAGTTGCCTGGAGCAACCGGCACGGGCCCGGACGAAAGTCATGTGGCTGACGGGGATCTGTGTAGTCATGTTCAACCCTCCCAGGTAATCCGTTGTGCAGCCGGGGACAGGCTGCGACAGGATCAAAGGTTAAGCGCCACGACGCCAGTTTCGTTAGTCGATTCCTGCCGACCCATTGCACAATCCTGCGCATCGGCATCACAAAATTTGCCATCGATCCGGTCGAAACCAGGGAAGTTGAAACAAAAGGTTTCAAGCAAGTTTCCACAGCATTGCAGCGTCATGGCCCCTTGCGCCGTGCAGGATCAGGCAAGCTTTCAACAGGATGTTGCTACCGCTGCGCCTTGCACAAACATAAGCTTTTGTTCATCGCTCCCTATCGCCTGAGGATCCCGGCATGTCGCCACTCGACCACGCCCACGTCCCGCTGGACACGCACTTGGAACAACAGCGCGCCGAATTGGCGTCGATCATCGACCGCAATACCAGCGAAGACGGCAGCTATGCCACGGCCATCGGCTCGCTGAACCTGTCGCGCCACAGCAAGCCTCAAAAGTTCGCTCCGGTGCTGGCCCAACCGGCGCTGTGCATCATGGCCCAGGGCAGCAAACAGGTGCGCCTGGCGGATGAGCTCTTCAACTATGACCCGCTCCATTACCTGGTGGTCTCGGTGTCGATGCCGTTGAGCGGTTGCATCGCGGACGTTTCGCCGCAAGAGCCGATCCTCGCCCTGCGCCTGGACATCGACCCGGCGGAAATCACCGCACTGATCGCCGACGCCGGCCCCCTGGGTGTTCCGACCCGCCCCGCCGGACGGGGGCTGTATGTCGAACGCCTGGACACGCCGACGCTCGACGCCGTGCTGCGCCTGGCGCGGTTGCTCGATACACCGAAAGACATCGCCATGCTCGCGCCGCTGGTGCGCCGGGAAATCCTCTATCGCCTGCTGCGCAGTCCCCAGGGTTATCGGCTGTACGAAATCGCTATCGCCAACAGTCAGAGCCATCGCATCAGCCAGGCGATCAAGTGGCTCAACGGCCATTTCGAACAGCCGCTGCGCATCGATGACCTGGCCCGGGAAGTGAACCTCAGTGTCTCGACCCTGCATCACCGCTTCAAGGCCATGACCGCCATGAGCCCGCTGCAATACCAGAAGCAACTGCGCCTGCAGGAAGCCCGGCGGCTGATGCTGGCCGAAGGGCTGGAAGCCTCGGCGGCGGGGTATCGGGTGGGTTATGAAAGCCCTTCGCAGTTCAGCCGCGAGTACAGCCGGTTGTTCGGTGCGCCGCCGTTGCGGGATCTGGCGCGGTTGCGGATGACTGTTTGACCTGGGGTTTGTGTTGACTGGGCCGGCCCCATCGCGAGCAAGCTCGCTCCCACAGGGGTTCGCTGTTCACAACAATCAACTGTGGGAGCGAGCTTGCTCGCGATGAGGCCAGTAAAAGCACCTCATTTCTTGAACTCAGGCACCGAGCAACCGACACGCCTGCGCCGGTATGGTCACCGACACCGCATGCCCAATGCCCAGGTCCATGCCCTGGCAAGGCGTGTTCAGCGCCGTGAACGAGATCCCGGAACACTCCACCGTGGTCTCGACGGTCGCGCCAATGTCCCGCACGAACGTCACCTTGCCCAGCAACCGGTTACCCGCCGAGGCCTGGGGCGAGGACAGTTGCAGGTCTTCGGGGCGCACCAGCAACTTGATCTTCTCGCCAGCGATGACGCTATGGCTGGCCGGCACGTCCAGCGTGTCCCCGCCCGGCAGCCCGACCCGTCCGTTGCCCAGGGTGGTCGCCGGAAAAATGTTGCCTGAGCCGATGAAGTCGGCGACGAACTCATTGGCCGGGTGCCGGTAGATCTCGATCGGCGTACCGACCTGTTGCACCCGATGCTCCCCCAGCACCACGACGATGTCAGCCATGGTCATGGCTTCGCGTTGATCGTGGGTCACCAAAATGGTGGTGATGTTCAACCGCTTTTGCAGTTGGCGGATTTCCACTTGCATCGACTCGCGCAACTTCGCGTCCAGAGCCGACAGCGGTTCGTCCAGCAGGAGGATTTTCGGCCGGGCGGCAATGGCCCGGGCAATCGCCACGCGCTGGCGCTGGCCGCCGGACAGTTTCGCCACGGGCCGGTCGATCATCGCCTGGAGCTGGATCAGTTCCAGCAACTCCACCACCCGCGCCTGTTGCTCGGCCTTGCCCACGCCCCGCAGCTTCAGCGGATAGGCGATGTTCTCGCCGACGGTCATGTGGGGAAACAGGGCCAGCGATTGAAACACCATGCCGAAGTTGCGCAGGTGCGCCGGGGTGTGGCCGATGTCTTGGCCATCCAGGCGGATTTCGCCGCCGCTGAGGCTTTCCAGGCCGGCGATCATGCGCAGCAAGGTGGTCTTGCCACAGCCCGAAGGCCCGAGGAAACACACCAGTTTGCCCTCGGGCAAATGCAGGTTCACGTCCGTGACCGCGCAGGCCGAGCCGTAATGCTTCTCGACGTTTTCCAGTATCAGTCCAGTCATGTCTTCACCTCGAAATCAAAAGGAAACGCCGCCCTCGCCCACCAGCTTCTCCAACGCCCAGATCAACACGAAATCGATCAGCACGATGAGCACGGCAAACGAGAAAACGGTGGGGTCCAGCGATGACACGGTGCGGCTGTACATCCAGATCGGCACGGTCATGACATCGATGGTGTAGAGGAAATAGGTCACGGTGAATTCGTTGAACGAGACAATGAACGCCAGCAGCATCCCGGCGAGAATCCCCGACTTCATCAACGGCACCACCACATCGACGATGGCCCGCCGTGGTGTCGCCCCGAGCATTCGCGCGGCTTCTTCGACTTCACTGCCGATACCGAGCATGGCGGCGGTGCAGTTCTTCACCACGAACGGCAAGGCGAGGATCACGTGGGCAATGACCAGTCGCGAGGTGGTCATCTGGAATGGCAGGCTGTCGAACACCAGCAGCAGCGCCAACCCCAGCACCACCATGGGAAACACCAGCGGCAGCGACATCAGTTGCAACGCCACGGCCTTGCCACGGAACTCGCAACGGGTCAGCGCGTAGGCCGCCGGCACCGCGATCAGCGTGGCGAATATCATCGTCAGGCAGGCCACCAACAAACTGGTGCCCATGGCCTGGCCCAGGCTCAGCACGTCGCTGGCATCCGGCGATACGAAGGTGTGCCACGCCGCCCGATACCATTGCAGGCTGTAGCTGCTCGGCGGAAAGTCCAGGTTCGCCGCGCCGCTGAAGGACATGACGATCATGGTCAGGATCGGCAGCACCGCCAGCAACAGGATGAAACCCGACAGCAGCCCCACTGCGCGCCCGGTTTCACCGGGCAACAGCGACTGGCGTTTTTTGCTCAACGCGGTCATTGAGAAGCCTCCAGCATCCGTCGACGACGGCCGGTGAAATATTCGGACAGGGTCATGATCATCAGCGTGGTGACAATCAGCACCACCCCTGCAGCGGACGCGGCGGGCCAGTTCATCAACGGGGCAATCTGGTCGTGGACCATCACAGCCAACATCGGCACCCGCCGCCCACCCAACAGCAGCGGCACGACAAAGCTGCTGGCGTTGTAGGCAAACACCAGCGTCGCGCCGGTAATGATCCCTGGCAGGCTCATGGGCAGCACCACTTGGCGAAACACCTGGAAGCGGCTCGCGCCGAGGGTGGCGGCGGCCTCTTCATAACTGCGGGCAACGCCACGCATGGCGCTGGCGATGGGCAGCACGGCCAGCGGGAAGGCCGTCTGGACCAGGCCCATCAACACACCATTCTGGTTGTACAGCAGCATGATCGGCCGCTTGATCAGGCCCAGGCCCATGAGCGCCTGATTGAGCATGCCGGCAGGGCCGAGGATCACCAGCCAGCCATAGCTTTGCAGCAGCAGGTTGACCAACAGCGGTAACAGCACCGCCGCCAGGAACACCCGCCGCAACAACGGCGAGGCCAGGCGCGACATGGTGTAGGCCACAGGGATCGCCAGCAGCACGGCGATCACCGCACTGATCAACGCAAGGCGCAAGGTCAGCAGCAGGGACTTGAGGTAATAAGGCTCCAGCAACTGCCCGTAGCTGGCGAGGCTGAACCCACTCCACTCCGCGCCCTTGGTGCCGACGCTCATGCGCAGCACCAACAGGCTGGCAGCGATCAGCACGCCGAGAAACAACATCGACGGCGACAGGAACAGCCAGGCTCGGCGGGTGGGGGAAATCTCCCGGGGTGGACGCATGGGCGCGACACTCTGGTGACGGGTTAATGGTAGGTGTTCCATGGCAAGATCTCGTCAGTGGAAAACGACAGAACAAACACAATCTCAAAACAACCCAATCCCCGTGGGAGCGAGCCTGCTCGCGAAGGCGACAGCACAGTCAGCATCTCCATCAACTGAACCACCGCTATCGCGAGCAAGCTCGCTCCCACACTGGTTCTCGGCTGGGCCGCAAGACCAATGCACACCCCAATGCCCCTGTGGGAGCGAGCTTGCTCGCGATGGCGACGGCACAGTCAGCATCTCCAGCAACTGACTCACCGCTATCGCGAGCAAACCCGCTCCCACACTGGTTCTCGGGCGGTCACAGAGGCCGCATTGCTGGGCAGCCGGTGTCGGGCGTTCGTTTCAGGAAGAGAAGATTTCCGTGTACCGGCGGATCCATTGGTCATGCACCGTCGCCAGGAAGGCGTTGTCGTGCATGATCGCTTTGTCGGCGATTTGCTCCGGGGTCAGGATGTAGGGGCTCTTGCGCGCTTCGCTGGAGATGATGGCCTTGGCGTTGACCGGGCCGTTGAAGATGTCTTCGGCCATCTTGCCCTGCACCAGCGGGTCGAGGGAGTGGTCGATGAAGGCGTAGGCCAGGTCGGTGTCGCCCGGGCGGTTTTTCGGCATGACCGAGAGCATCAGGTCGGTATAGAAACCTTCCTTCATGCCGAACGTCGCCCCCAGGCTGTAGGCCGGGTCGCGGATCTGCTTGGGGAAAAACGCTGGCGCATACAAGCCGCCCATGTCCAGGGAGCCGGTGCGAAACAACTCGGCGATCTGGTTCGGGTTTTCCCCCAGGGTCACCACCCGGTCCTTGAGCTCGGCGAGTTTCTTGAAGCCGGGCTCGATGTTGTGTTCGTCACCACCGGCCAGCTTGGCGGCGATGATGATCAGGTCCATGGCCTCGGTCCAGTTCGGCGGCGGCAGGAAGATGTTCGGCGCCAGCTCCGCATCCCAAAGCGCGGCGTAACTGTCCGGCGCCTGACTCAAGGTCCGGGTGCTGTAGACCAGGCTGTTGCACCACAGCAGGTAACCGATGCCATGGCCGCCAGCGCCGGTGCGGTATTGCGCCGGCACGTCGGCCAGGTTGGGAATGCGGTTGAGGTCGGGTTTTTCCCAACAGCCCGGCGGCGGCCAGGCCCTCGGCGCCGACGCCGGCCAGGGTGATGATGTCGTACTGCGGCCGGTCACCACCGGCCTTGAGCTTGGCGACCATTTCCGAGGTACTGCCGGTGCGGTCGGCAATGACCTTGGCCCCGGTCTTGGCCTCGAAGGTGGCGGCGATGTTGCGCAACGCCGCCAGCCCGGTGTCATCGGACCAGGTGAGCAGGCGCAGGGTCTTGCCGACGAACCGCGTATCGCTGGCCCGGGCGCTGATGAAGGGCACGCTCATGGCGGCCGCCGCTACCGAAACCACACTTGCAGTCTTGATGAATTGACGTCTGTTCAGATCATGCTCGCCCATGGAGGACTCCCTTTATTCTTTTAAGTATGAGGTGGGTAAAAACCGTTGCGCCCGCACCGTTCGACGTCGAGCAAAGCCCCGTACAACAAGGGCTTCACCGCCGTCTGCGGCCATCCTGAGGTTGTGCAAAATCCCTGACTATCGAAAAAAACTCATTGGAGCCATGTTCCTGGCGCATGCCTTTTTTCGAGGCATGCGTGACCTGATAACGTGCCGTCAGACCGCCCGGATCACATGCTTGATTTCCTGAAACGCGGCCAATCCCCAGGGCCCCAATTCGCGGCCGAGACTGCTCTGTTTGTAACCGCCCCACGCCGCCTGGGGGAAAATCACCTGCGGCGCGTTGATCCACACCAGCCCTGCCTGCAAAGCGTTGGCCACCTCTTCGGCAGCCGCCGTATCACGGCTGACCACGCTGGCCACTAGGCCGAAACGGCTGTCGTTGGCCAGGGCGATCGCCTGCGCCGGGGTGCTGAAACGGCGCACGCACAACACAGGCCCGAAGATCTCTTCGCACCACAACGCACTGTCCAGGGGCACGTCGGTGAAGATTGTCGGCTGTAAAAAAAAGCCGCGCGGCAGATGCGCGGGTCGCTGCCCACCGCACACCAGCGTCGCTGCGGCGCTCAAGCCACGGTCGATGTGCCCCAGCACCCGCTGGTATTGCGCCTGGTTCACCAGCGCGCCCATCTCCACATCCGGGTCGAACGGGTCGGCCACGCGGATCGCCTCGGCGCGGGTCTTGAGCCGTTGCAGGAATTCATCGGCCAGTTCATCGGCGACCAACACACGACTGGTGGCCGAACACATCTGCCCGGCATTGAAGAAACCACCACCGCAGGCCAGCTCCACCGCCAGGTCCAGGTCGGCATCGGCCAGCACCAGCAGGGACGATTTGCCGCCCAGTTCCAGGCTCACGCCCTTCACCGTTTCCGCCGCCCGTTGCATCACCTGCACACCCACCGCATTGCTGCCGGTGAAGGAAATCTTTGCCACGCGCGGGTCCGCCGCCAATGGCGCCCCAACTGCCAGGCCCGTGCCGCAGACCAGGTTGAACACGCCGTCGGGCAACCCGCATTCGGCGATGATCGACGCTAGTTCCAGCTCCGGCAACGGCGTGACCTCCGACGGCTTGAGCACCACGCAGCAGCCGGCAGCCAACGCCGGGGCGAGTTTCCAGGCCGTGGTGACCATCGGGAAATTCCACGGCACGATCAGGCCGACCACGCCGCAGGGTTCGCGGCGCAGGCGTGCGCTGAAATCAGCACTGGGCAATGCCAGCGGGCTGTCTTGCCGGGCGTCCAGGCCTTCGGCCAACTCGGCGTAATACTCGAAGGTGGCGACCACATCGTCGACATCGATGGCCGCTTCGAACAGCGGTTTGCCGTTGTTGCTCGATTGCAGGTGCATCAACCGTTCACGAGCGTCCCGCACGCCAGCGGCAATCCGGCGCAGAATCGCGCCACGCTCGGCGCCGGTGGTGTTCGACCAGTGCGTGAAAGCCTGGGTCGCCGCGTTCAACGCCTGATCGACAGCGCCCTCATCGCCGCCATAAACGGTGGTCAGCAGCGCTTCGGTCGCCGGGTTGATCACCCGCAGCGGTTGATCGCCGGCCAACCACTCACCGTCGATGTACAGCCCGTCTTGCGTCGTAGGAAAATTCATTTCGACACCTGCGCCATCCAGGTTGCCTGGTCGATCTCGATCAGCGTCGGGCCCTGCCGGTCGCAAGCGGTGAGCAACGCGGCGTGCAGTTGCGCCACGCCGTCGATGGCTTCGGCAGCGCAGCCCAAGGCCTTGGCGACGCCGATGAAATCCGGGGTGTAGATGTCCACGCCCACCGGTTCGATGGCGCGGTTGACCATGTATTTCTTGATCTCTTCGTAGCCCTGGTTATTCCACAGCAGCACGATCACCGGCGTGCGCGCCTCCACGGCGCTGGCCAGTTCCGGCAGGGTGAACTGCAACCCGCCGTCGCCAATCAAACACACCACCGGCGGGCGACCGTGGCCCCGGTCCTTGCCACCTAGCCAGGCACCAATGGCCGCTGGCAAGGCGTAGCCGAGGGTGCCGTAGCCGGTGGATGAATTGAACCAGCGGCGTGGCTGCTCCGGGTTGAAGGTCAGGTTGCCGGTGTACACCGGTTGGGTCGAATCGCCGACGAACACCGCCTCCGGCAGCGCTTGCAAGACGGTGTCGAGAAACAAGGTCTGGGCACGGGTCGCCGCGTCCCAACTGCCTTGAAGATCCGCGCGCAACCGGGCGGCACGCGTAGCGCCCCAATCGTCACGGCGCTCGGCCAAGGGGGGCTGGCTCAAGGCGTCGAGCACGGCCCGGGCGGCGACGCGGGCGTCGGCCACCAGCGCCAGGTGCGGCGGGTAGTTGCGCACGGTCTGGTCCGGGTCGATGTCGATGCGCAGCAGCGCACCGGGGATCTCGAAGCCGCCGGCGAAGGTAATGTCGTAGTCGGTCTCGGCCAGCTCGGTGCCGATGGCCAGCACCACATCCGCCTCGGCCACCAACGCGCGGGTGGCGACCAGGCTCTGGGTGGAGCCGATCAGCAACGGATGGCGGGCCGGCAACAGGCCCTTGGCATTGATGGTCAACGCCACTGGCGCGCCGAGGCGTTCGGCCAGTTCGGTCAATTCGGCCGCCGCGTCGAGGGCTCCGCCGCCGGCCAGGATCAATGGCCGCTTGGCCGATGCCAGCGTTGCCGCCATTTGCGCCACGGCACTCGGCGCAGCACCGGCGCGGTTGATGTTCACCGGCACGCTGGCGAGCAGGGCATCGGCGTCTTCGACCAGCACGTCCAACGGAATTTCGATGTGCACCGGCCGCGGGCGTCCAGCCTGGAACACGGCGAACGCCCGAGCCAGCACGCCGGGCAATTCAGCGGCGGACATCAGCGTGTGGGAAAACGCCGCCACCCCACCCACCAATGCAGCCTGGTTCGGCAGTTCATGCAACTTGCCGCGCCCGCCGCCCAACTGGCTGCGCGACTGCACGCTGGAGATCACCAGCATCGGGATCGAATCGGCGTAAGCCTGGCCCATGGCGGTGGTGATGTTGGTCATGCCGGGGCCGGTGATGATGAAACACACGCCGGGCTTGCCGCTGACCCGGGCGTAACCATCGGCCATGAAGCCTGCGCCCTGTTCATGACGCGGGGTCACATGGCGGATGCTGGAACGGGCCAGCCCGCGGTACAACTCGACGGTGTGCACGCCAGGAATGCCGAACACCTGCTCCACGCCATACGCTTGGAGTAACTTGACCAATACTTCGCCGCACGTCGCCATTGCCATTGCCTTTTTCTTGTCGTGTAAAGGGCCTCGCACAGCCTGCGGCGGGACCCTTTTTTGTCTTGGGAATGGCGTTATTGGAACGGTCCGACCATAGCGGCAACAATGGATAAAAAGTCATACTAGCCATGTCCTCACGTCATGGCTTGGATCCGAAATGAAACGACTTCCCCCGCTGCCGGCGCTGCACACGTTTCTGATCACGGCCCAATGCTGCAACTTCACCCGGGCCGCCGAACAACTGCACATCACCCAGGGCGCGGTGAGCCGGCAGATCGCCGGGCTGGAAGATCATCTGGGTTATGCGCTGTTCCAGCGCCAGGCACGCGGCCTGAGCCTGACCGCCGAAGGCCAGGCCTGGCTACCCCGAGTGCAGCAGGTGTTCAGCCTGATCGGCGAAGCGGTCGAGCAGGTCGGCGAAAAACGCCAGACCCTGCAACTCAAGGCTCCGACCTGCGTGATGCGCTGGCTGCTGCCGCGCCTGTTGCAATGGCAGAAGGAACGGCCGGACGTGCCGGTGGAACTGACCACCACGGTCAGGCACGGCGTGGACTTCCAGCGCGAAGCCTTCGACGCCGCGGTGGTCTATGGCCCACCACCTGACGCCTCGCTGGCGTGCGTGCATCTGTTCGATGAACAACTGACGCCCGTCTGCTCTCGCCCGATCCTGGAAGGCCCGGTGCCGCTGCGTGAACCCGCCGACCTGCAACAACACCTGCTGTTGCACCCCACCCGTGACGAGCGCGACTGGAACGCCTGGCTGGCGGCGGCCGATGTGCACTTGAGCAATGTCAGCAAGGGCCAGCATTTCGAAACCCTGGACCTGGCGATGTCCATGGCTTCCCAAGGCACTGGCGTGGCGATTGGCGACTGGTCGCTGATCGGCGACGACCTGAGCGCCGGCCGGCTGGTGATGCCGTTCGAGCTGAAGGTCAAGACCGGCCTGGGTTATCACCTGGTGCACCCGCACAAACCCCAAGTGTCGGGGCCGTTGCAGGAATTGATGGGGTGGTTGGTGGAGCAGGCCCAGGCGCGGTCCTGTGGGAGCAAGGCTTGCCCGCGATGAAGGCGACGCGGTCTTGATCATTCCCACGCTCCTGCGTGGGAATGCCGCCAGGGACGCTCCGCGTTCCGCTTCTGGAAGGTGACGCGGAGCGTCACGGGATGCATTCCCACGCAGAGCGTGGGAACGATCAAGATCAGAGCAGATTAGGCGCCTGCACCGGCTCGATCTGCGCCCAGTGCGACGTGTCTTCACGGTGCTGCTGCAGATACGGCAACACGGCCCCCAGCAACGGCGCCTTGAATGCCTCCTGGAAACGATGGGCCAGGCCCGGGATCAACTTCAACTGGCTGCCTTGGATGTGCGCCGCCAGATGCACGCCGTGCATCACCGGCAGCAAAGGATCGGCGGTGCCGTGGACCACCAGGGTCGGCACCCGCAGTTGATTGAGCAGCGCCACCCGACTCGGCTCGGCCATGATCGCCATGATCTGGCGCTTCACGCCTTCGGGGTTGAAGGCCCGGTCATAGGCCACGGCGGCCTGATGCAGCAATGCCTGGCGATCATCCACCACCATCGGGCTGCCCAACGCGGCCAGCAGATCGGCCTGCTGCTGCAGGGCCGCTTCGCGATTCGGCGCACTGCGCCGCGACAGCAACTGCACCAGCGCGGCGCTGGGTGCGGGCAAGCCTTCGGCACCGGAACTGGTCATGATCAGGGTCAGGCTTTCGACCCGCTGCGGCGCCATGGCGGCCATGTGCTGGGCGATCATCCCGCCCATGCTCACGCCCAACACATGGAAGCTTTGCACCTGCAAGGCGTCCATCAGCCCCAGCCCATCATCGGCCATGTCGGTCAAGGTATAAGGCGCGGCCACGGGCAAGCCGAGTTTGTAGCGCAGGGCTTCGAAGGTCAGGTTGGCGCTGCCGGGAGCCTGGCGCCAGGTGGACAGGCCGACGTCGCGGTTGTCGTAGCGAATCACCCGGAAACCCTGCTCGCACAGGGCGACTACCACTTCGTCCGGCCAATGGATCAACTGCCCACCCAGGCCCATCACCAGCAACAGCGCTGGATCCGAAGCACGGCCAACGCTCTGGTAGGCCAGGCTCACCTGATCCAGATCGACCCGTTGGGTCGCAACATTGATGTCACACCGAGAAGCCGCCATCGACGGCAGGCCGAAAAACAACGCGGCCAGGAAAATGAATACACGCATGAAGAAACACCGAAACGCAGAACCCCAGTAGAGCGCGAGTCTGATGAAGTTTGTTCAAGCGCGCTGCCACAGTTGCGTGACAGTTTGATGAAGATTGCCAATGGTTACCTGCGCGAAGGATATATCTGTGGGTAAGGATGTATCTGTGGGAGCAAAGCTTGCTCGCGATACAGGTACCTCGATTCCAGAGAAATCGCGCTGGCTTCATCGCGAGCAAGCTTTGCTCCCACAGGTACCCGCCCATGCGTCAGCTTCAGGCCAGCTGGCTACGCAACTGCCGCGCCGCCGCCACCATGTTCACCAGTGCCGCTTCCGTTTCCGGCCAGCCCCGGGTTTTCAACCCGCAGTCGGGGTTGATCCACAGCCGCTCGGCGGCGATCCGTTTTACCGCCTTGCTCATCAGCGCAACCATCTCGGCCGTGTCCGGCACCCGTGGCGAGTGGATGTCGTAGACGCCCGGGCCGATGTCGTTCGGGTAGTCGAACGCCTCGAAAGCCTCCAGCAACTCCATGTCCGAACGCGAAGTCTCGATGGTGATGACATCGGCATCCATGTCGGCGATGGCCTTGATCACATCATTGAATTCGCTGTAGCACATGTGGGTATGGATCTGGGTTTCATCAGCCACCCCCGACGCGCACAAACGGAACGCGTCAACCGCCCAATCCAGGTACTCCTGCCATTGCCCGCGACGCAGCGGCATCCCTTCGCGGAACGCCGCCTCGTCGATCTGCACAATCTTGATCCCGGCCTTTTCCAGGTCCAGCACTTCGTCCCGCAGGGCCAGGGCCAGTTGTTGCGCCTGGACCTGGCGCGACACGTCTTCGCGGGGGAACGACCACATCAGCATGGTCACGGGGCCGGTGAGCATGCCTTTCATGACCTTGTCGGTCAGGCTTTGCGCGTAGCGGATCCAGTCGACGGTCATGGCGCTCGGCCGATTGATGTCGCCATAGATGATCGCCGGTTTCACGCAGCGCGAACCGTAGCTCTGCACCCAACCGAAACGGGTGAAGACGTAGCCGTCCAGTTGCTCGGCAAAGTATTCCACCATGTCGTTGCGCTCGGCTTCACCGTGCACCAGCACGTCCAGGCCCAGGCGCTCCTGGATCTGCACGGCATGGCGGATCTCGGTGTGCATGGCGTCCTGATAGTCATTGGCCGACAACTTGCCTTGCTTGTAGGCCTGGCGTGCCAGGCGAATGGCCGGGGTCTGCGGGAAGGAACCGATGGTGGTGGTGGGAAAGGCCGGCAGTTTCAGACGGGCGCGCTGGCGTTCGATGCGCTTGGCAAACGGCGAACGTCGCTGACTGTCCTGCGGCCCGACTGCCGCCAGGCGCGCCTGGACCGCGGGTTTGTGAATGCGTGCCGAGCTGGCGCGACTGGCCTGCACCTGGCGGCTGTCGGCCAAGGCCTGCTGCACAGCGGGGGCCTGGGGATCGTTCAGGGCATCACGCAGCACCGCGACTTCACCGCATTTCTGCACCGCAAAGGCGAGCCAGCTCTTGAGTTCCGGATCGAGGCGGTCTTCACGCTCCAGGTCCACCGGGCTGTGCAGCAGCGAGCACGAGGTGCTGACCCAGAGGTTGTCGCCAAAGCGCTCCTGGGCCGGTTGCAACTGCGCCAGCGCCTGTTCCAGTTCGCAGCGCCAGACGTTGCGCCCGTTGACCAGGCCCACCGAAAGAATCTTGTAGGTCGGCAGGCGGTCCAGCACCTGGCCCAGTTGTTCCGGGTCACGTACCGCGTCGATGTGCAAGCCGTCCACCGGCAGGCTCACCGCCAGGCCGAGGTTGTCTTGCAGGCCACTGAAATAGGTGGCCACGAGTTTTTTCAGCGGCGAGTACTGGAGGATGTGATAAGCCCGCTCGAAAGCGCTCTTCCAGGCTTGAGGCAGATCGAGGGTAAGGATCGGTTCGTCGATCTGCACCCATTCCACGCCCTGGGCCTTGAGGCGGTTGAGGATTTCCCCGTAGACCGGCAGCAGGCGCTCCAGCAGGTCGAGCTTGTCGAACGCCTCGCCCTTGGCCTTGCCCAGCCACAAGTAGGTCAACGGGCCGATGATCACCGGTTTGACCTGATGGCCCAAGGCATGAGCCTCGTCCACTTCATCGAACAACTGTTCCCAGCTCAGGGCGAAGGTCTGGTCGGCGGAAAACTCCGGGACCAGGTAGTGGTAGTTGGTGTCGAACCACTTGGTCAGCTCCTGGGCGTATTGTGCCTGGCCGTGGTCGGCACCGCAGCAACTGGCCGTGGCGCCACGGGCCATGGCGAACAGGGTGTCGAGGGTCGGCCGGCCCTGGGCATTCAAGGTGCTGTGGAAACGCTGTGGAACCGCGCCCAGGGTCAAGGAGTGGCTGAGCACCTGGTCGTACCAGGCAAAGTCGCCGACGGGCAGCAGGTCGATGCCGGCGTCTTTCTGCAATTGCCAGTGCCGGGCCCGCAGTTCGCGACCCACCGCCTGCAACGCGGCCGGGGCCAGGTCACCTTTCCAGTAGGCTTCGAGGGCTTTTTTCAGTTCGCGGTCGGCGCCGATGCGGGGAAAACCGAGGGTGTGGGCCAGGGCCATGGTGTGCGTCCTCCTGTAAAAGATGGCGCCATTGTCGACAGCTGACCCTGCATGAGACAAACTCAACCTTTTCGTGTTGATCACAAGTTTTACTCATGGAGCAACTCCGGTGCTTGAACTCCGTCACCTCAAGACCCTGCACGCCCTGCGCGAAGCCGACAGCCTGGTCGAAGCCGCCGAACGCCTGCACCTGACCCAGTCCGCTCTCTCCCACCAGTTCAAGGAACTGGAAGAGCGCCTGGGCATGCAGTTGTTCGTGCGCAAGACCAAGCCGGTACGGTTCACCAGCGCCGGCCTGCGCCTGTTGCAACTGGCCGATGCCGCCCTGCCCTTGCTGCGCGGCGCCGAACGGGATATCGCCCGCCTGGCGGGCGGCACCGCCGGACGGCTGCACATGGCCATCGAGTGCCATAGCTGCTTCCAGTGGTTGATGCCGACCATCGATCAGTTCCGCGATGCCTGGCCGGAAGTCGAACTGGACCTGGCCTCGGGCTTCGCCTTCGCGCCGTTGCCAGCCCTGGCCCGGGGCGACCTCGACCTGGTGGTGACCTCCGACCCGCTGGAACTGGCCGGCATCACCTACGTGCCGCTATTCACCTACGAAGCGATGCTCGCCGTGGCCAACCAGCATCGACTGGCGGGCAAGCCCTACATCGTGCCCGAGGACCTGATCAGCGAAACCCTGATCACCTACCCGGTGGAGCGCGACCGGCTGGACATCTTCACCCGCTTCCTGGAACCGGCCGACATCGAACCGGCCCAGGTACGCACCTCTGAACTGACGGTGATGATGATGCAACTGGTGGCCAGCGGTCGCGGCGTCTGCGGCATGCCGCACTGGGCCCTGCATGAATACAGCTCGCGGGGCTACGTGAAGGCCAAGCGGCTGGGGGAGAAAGGCTTGTTTGCCACGTTGTATGCGGCGGTGCGCACCGACATGCTCGACGCGCCGTACATGCGCGACTTTTTGCTGACGGCCAAGGACACGTCGTTTTCGACATTGGATGGGGTCAGTGCCGTTCGGTGATAGCTTCTGTGGGAGCAAGGCTTGCCCGCGATGGCGATTGCGAAAACGCATCGCGGGCAAGCCTTGCTCCCACAGAAGCCCACACACAGGGGATCTGCGGAGAGGTTAGAGCTCGAGCCACATATGGATTTTGTCGTGGTATTCGTCGCCCACGCAGATCGCCATCGGCTCAAGGCCATACAGGACGAAGCCACAACGCTGGTAGAGCTTGAGCGCCGGGTCGTTGCCGGCGGTGACGGTCAGTTGCACCAGGCGCAGGAAGGGATGGCGCCGGGCTTCGGCGAGGACGGCTTGGACCAGTTGGTAGCCAAGCCCGCGATGACGCTGTTCATCGGCGACGTACATGCCGAACAGCAGCGCCTTGTGCCGGGCTTTTTCCCGAGGCTCCAGGGCCAGGCCGACGATGCCGACCAATTCCTGCTCGACAAACGCCCCCAACAGCACATCGAGCCGGCTGCCCAGGCGTGACTCCCACCAGTTGATAGGCAGCTCGGCCCGCTCGGTGACGCTGGAGGTGAAGGCCTGCGGATGCAGTGCGTACGCCTGGAGCATCAGCTGGCGATACGCCTGGGCATCGCCGGCCCTCAACCGTCGGATGCTCATGCCGAACGCCGTTGCTCAAACATCAGTCGCAACGCCAGCGCACCGAGGACAAACCCCATGAAGTAGCGCTGCGCCGCCAGCCAGGTCGGGTTATGGACGAACCACGAGGCAATGCCGGCAGCGAACAGGGCGATCAACAGGTTGACGCTGAAACTGACGCTGATCTGGGTCAGGCCCAGGATAATGCTCTGGGTGAACAGCGAACCGTGTTCCGGACTGATGAACTGCGGGAACACCGACAGGTAGAACACCGCGATCTTGGGGTTCAGGGCGCTGGTGAGAAAGCCCATGGTGATCAGCTTGCGCGTCGAGTCCGCCGGCAATTGCTGGGCCTCGAAGGGCGAACGCGCGCCCGGCTTGACGGCCTGCCAGGCCAGCCACAACAGGTACAGCGCACCGGCCCACTTCAATACTTCATAGGCCACAGGCACCGCCAGGAACACCGCCGTCAACCCGGCGGCCGCGGCGAACATGTGCACGAAGAACCCCGCCACCACCCCCAGCAGGGAGGTGACGCCGGCCTTGCGGCCCTGGCAGATCGAACGGGAGATCAGGTAGATCATGTTCGGGCCGGGCGTCAGTACCATCAGCAACGCGGCGGCGGCGAAAATCAACAGGTCCGGCAATGGAATCATGAGCGTCAGTCCTTGAGGCGTGAATCAGCAGGTAGCGAGAAGTGTCGCTCGATAAAACGGCAGGATCACCTCGCCTGTCAACGGTGCCAGCAAAAGATTGCTGTCGCCGGCCGGGTCGATCCAGCACACCTCTTCAATTTCGGCAGCCGGCGAAACCGGGGCGTCGATGCTCAGCAAAAACACCTCGGCCTGCACGACAAACCCCGGCTCGTTGGCCGCCGGAGCGCTGAATACGCCCAGGTAACGGGCCTGTGCCGGGTCGATCTGCAGCCCGAGCTCCTCCTCCAGCTCACGGGCCAGCGCCTGCACGGGCTGTTCATGGGCCTCGATCTTGCCGCCCGGCTGCATGAAGGCCCGGGTGCCGCGCTTGCGCACCAGCAAGGTTCGACCATCCGGCCCGAGCAACAGGGCGGCGGCGATGCGGATGAGGGAAGTGGTCATGGGTGATCGAAGCCTTGGCCGGGAAAGTGACGGGGAGATTACAACGCGTAGGGGTGGGAGCAAAGCCTGGTGCTGGACTAAAAATCAGTGCAGTTCCTGTGGTCAGTTTCGACCGATTGGGGTTGGTGTGTATATCCGTTGCTGCGGTCACGGCGACTTAGGGTTCCGCCCTGACGGCGGGTCACTTTTGAAAAGCCCGGAAGCCGACCCAGTCAAAAGTAACCAAAGCGCTCCTGCCCCACCACTCGGTGCCTCGCCTAGGCTCGGTGTGCCTGAACGAAGGCATTGCTCCGTGGGCCCACCGCGAAGGGCCATCCATGGCCCAGCGCGGTTAACGGGGCGCCGAGATCAACGTCCGCCGCGAGGCGGCCTAGTAGCCGGCCTGGCTCTTGCGGTCGTACACCTCATCAGATCTGTGGGAGCAAAGCTTGCTCGCGAGGCGGCCTGACAGCCGACCTGGCTCTCCCGGTCGTACCCCGGTCCAATTGTGGAGGCGAGCCTTCTCGCTTCTGCGCGCGGTGTGGTCAGGGTTGTGTATTGACGTTATCCAGCATCCGATTCGCCAATAAAGCGCCCAGCTCGATCAGTTGCTGAATGCCAAGGGCAACATGGCATCGCGAGCCTTTAAGGTCGAAGGCAAGGTCGCTGACCATGGCATCGGCTGAGGCCAAAGTTTCGCTGAGGTTGGCCAGCAGGCTTTCGGTGTCGACACCGTCCACGACGGTGAGCAGTTGACCTGAAGGCTTTTTCTTTTTGGCTTGAGGCTTGGGGTCGAGATAATGGTCGATGGCGCGCTTGGCGGCTTCATCGAGTTCTTGGGGATCGGTTTCGGGGGGATTGGGTGTGGCTTTGAACATAGGGTGACACTCCGTCTACAGGTTGGAGCTGCCACGTTCGTTTCCAAGCGAGGGGTGGCAGCCGTACGCAGGTTGGAAAACCGGGGTAAACGAGCCCGACAGACCCGAAGGTCTCCCGCGCACAGCTGCCATAACGAAAGCATGGTCAAAAAACGACCGCAAGCATACGTCATGAAGGGCGCTTTCGCGCCGTCTACTTATCGGATTTCCAAGCCCGGCCGCTGAATTTGCAGCGACGGGAAAAGACTAGCGACAGCCCTTCCCACCCGGCAACCGCCAGAGCTCGTCGGAAAAATCTGCTGCAACCCGGAGGATTGTCCGACCATTCCCACAATCCTGGTCGGCTGTCAGGCCGCCTTCGCGAGCAAGCTCCCACAATGGGATCGGGGGGTACGACCGGAAGAATCAGGTCGGCTGTCAGGCCGCCTCGCGAGCAAGCTTTGCTCCCACAGATCTGACAGGTGTACGACCAAGAGAGCCAGGTCGGCTACTAGGCCGCCTCGCGAGCAAGCTTTGCTCCCACAGATCTGACAGGTGTACGACCAGGAGAGCCAGGTCGGCTACTAGGCCGCCTCGCGAGCAAGCTTTGCTCCCACAGATCTGACAGGTGTACGACCAAGAGAGCCAGGTCGGCTACTAGGCCGCCTCGCGAGCAAGCTTTGCTCCCACAGATCTGACAGGTGTACGACCAGGAGAGCCAGGTCGGCTACTAGGCCGCCTCGCGAGCAAGCTTTGCTCCCACAGGTCTGATGGGTGTACGACCAAGAGAGCCAGGTCGGCTACTAGGCCGCCTCGCGAGCAAGCTTTGCTCCCACAGATCTGACAGGTGTACGACCAAGAGAGCCAGGTCGGCTACTAGGCCGCCTCGCGAGCAAGCTTTGCTCCCACAGGTCTGATGGGTGTACGACCAGAAGAGCCAGGTCGGCTCTAAGGCCGCCTCGTGGTGGACGTTGATCTCGGCGCCCCGTTAACCACGATGGCCGAACGCAGGTATTGCGCAGTGGGCACCTCGGCATGGATGCCGAGGTAGCCGCGTGGGCCATGGATGGCCCTTCGCGGCGGCCCACGGAGCAATGCCGGAGTGAGGGCACACCGAGCCTAGGCGAGGTGCCGAGTGGTGGGGCAAAGCGCTTTTGGTTACTTTTGGCGCTCTTCCAAAAGTGACCCGCCGTCAGGGCGGAACCCTAAGCCGCCGTTACCGCAGCAACGGATATGTACCCAATCCAATCCAATCCAATCCAATCCACCCCAACCCCCAGTCACCCCAAAATCGGCTTCGGCGCCGCAGGGTCAGCCTCCTCGGGGATCTTGACGAACACGCTGTACCGCGCACCCTCCATCGATTCGAAGGCAATGAGTTTTTCGATCAACGGTCCGCTCAGGATTTTGCCGGCGTTGAGCAGCAACATACCGTTGTCGGCATTGAGGTTGCGCGCCAGGATCATCCCCGCGGTCAACTCGCGCGTGGTGGAGACTTGTACCGTCGGGTCCGACAGGGTCACGTCTTCCAGGTATTCGGCACACGCCTTGATGAAATCCTCGATCATATCCGGGTCATACAGCTTGCCAGCGTACTTGCGAATGTAGACCAGCGCTTCGTCGCTGTTCATCTGCCGCTCCAGGATCAACCCGCGCTGCAGCTCGATGAAGTCCACCGCCAGTTTCAACAGCCGCGCACCGAACGGAATGGCCTCGCCCCTGAGGTGCTCGGGGAAGCCGCTGCCGTCCCAACGCTCCTGGTGATGGCGAATGATCCGCGCCGCGTCCTTCATCGGGTCCAGGGTCATCAGCAGCGACTCACTCTGCTTCGGATAGGCCCGATAGAGATCCAGTTCGTTGTGGTGCAGCAAGTCGGCGGGCGTGACCATCATGTTGTCGGTCCAGCTCAGCTTGCCGATGTTGTAGAGCGCCGCGGCCATGGTCAGGTCGCGGTCGGTGGACTCATCGAGGAAATGCAGCCGGCTATAGACCCTGATCAACTCGATGATCTGCCGGTTGGTCTGCTTGGCCTTGGGCAGGCGCAGGTTGGCAATCAGCGAAAACACTTCGGTGCTGGTCACATAACTGCGCTTGAGCTCGTCATAGGCCAAATCGAGCATGTCGGCGGTCTGCTGCAGCTCGGAGGTGCGCGACGCCACGCGTTTTTCCAGGGTGGCGTTAAGGGTCTTGAGTTGCTGGTTCTGCTCGCGGTTCAGCGCTTCGAGGCGCTGGCGCTCGCTTTCGGAATGCTGGTGGGACAGGGCCTGGCGCAAGGCCTGCACCAGTTCCTCATCGTTCCAGGGCTTGCTGAGGTAGCGATAGAGCTGCCCCTCGTTGATGGCCTTGGTCATCATGTCCACATCGGCATAACCGGTGAGCAGGATGCGCAAGGTCGATGGGTACAGCTTGCGGATCTCGGCCAGCAATGTGGCGCCATCCATGTTCGGCATGCGCGCATCGGTCATCACCAGGTCGACCGGCCGCTCCTTGAGAATTTCCAGGGCCTTGGCGCCACTGTCGGCCAGCAGGATCTCGTATGGCTGGCTGCGTAATAGCCGACGCAGGCTATTGAGGATCGACTCTTCGTCATCGACCAACAGCACCGCTGGCTTTCTTACCGGAACATCCTGCGATTGATCTTCCATTTGAAACCCCCTCCTATTCACGACAACCGTTCTACCTTACCCCCGAAATACAGGCTAGTAGATTGCGAATATTTAGACACATTTGCCATCACTGACCGAGCGTATCCCGATGAGGCGACTATGCTGTACCCCATGAAGGGCCAAGTACAGGCCGAATACTCATGCCAGCGAAAGGGATATCAGATGTTTCCAGGGTTCTATAGTCAGCATCAAAACGGTGCACGGCCATGAGCCTGCCGTTGGATAAAACCAATCGGCGAATCCTGATCGTCGACGACACGCCGACTATCCATGAGGATTTCCGCAAGATCCTCAGCCCCGAGGCGAACACCCAGGACAGCCTGAGCAGCGCCGAACAAGCCCTGTTCGGCTCGCCTGTGGCGGTTTCCTGCATGAGTTTCGTGCTCGATTCGGCATTCCAGGGCATGGAAGCCCTGAACAAGGTCGAAACGGCGCTGGCCCAGGGGCAACCCTTCGCCATGGCGTTCATCGACATGCGCATGCCGCCGGGCTGGGACGGCCTGGAAACCATCGAACGGCTGTGGCGCGCCGATCCCAAGCTGCAGGTGGCCCTGTGCACCGCTTACTCGGATTATTCCTGGGAAGACATCGCCGATCGCCTTGAACTGGGCGATCGCCTGCTCATCCTGAAAAAACCCTTCGACGCCATCGAGATCCGCCAGATGGCCAGCACCTTGACCGTCAAATGGCAGATGACCGAAGACGCGGCGCTGAAAATGGACATGCTCGAGCGCGCGGTCGAGGAACGCACTCGCGAACTGGCCGACGCCAACATCATCGTGCAGAACAGCCCGACCATTCTCTATCGCCTGCGGGGCGAGCCGCCGTTCGCATTGATGTACATCTCCCACAACATCACCAAGTTCGGCCATTCCGCAGCGCAACTGACCAATTCTCCGGACTGGGCGCAAACCCTGATCCACCCCGACGACCAGGAGAAGGTCCATGAGGCCATGGTCCGTGTCCTGGACCGCGACACCGCAGGCGCGTCCATCGAGTTCCGCATGCGCACCGGCGACGACACGTACCGCTGGGTAGAAAACCGCTACATCCCGGTGCGCAACGAGCAAGGCCTGTTGCTGGAAATAGAAGGCATCATCCTCGACATTACCGAGCGCAAGCTGGCCGAAGAGAAAATCGCCCTGCTGGCCCGCACCGACGGCCTGACCGGACTGGCCAACCGCGCCACCATGATCGAGCGCCTGCACCAGGCCTTCGCCGCCGCTCGTCGGGGTGCGGCGCCGTTTGCGATGTTCTACCTGGACCTGGACCACTTCAAACGGATCAACGACACCCTGGGTCACCCCATCGGCGACCTGTTGTTGCAGGAAGTTGCCAAGCGGATCAAGGGCTGCACCCGGGAAAACGACGTGGTGGCACGCCTGGGGGGCGACGAGTTCGCCATCCTGCAACTGGACGTCCATGAAGCGACCCATTGCGCCGCGCTGGCGGGCAAGATCCGCGATACGCTCGTGGCGCCCTATTCCCTGGACGGCAACGACGTGCGGATCTCGGTGAGCATCGGCATCGCCCTGTACACCCCGCAGAGCCTGAGTGCCGACAGCCTGATGGCGCAGTCCGACATGGCCCTGTACCGCTCCAAGGAAAAGGGCCGCAACCAGTACCATTTCCATAACGAGGAAATTAACCAGGAAGTCACCGACCGGGTCGCCCTCGCCAACGACCTGCGCCAAGCCATTGAAAACAACGAACTGCACCTGCACTACCTGCCGGAAGTCGACCTCGGCAGCGGCAAGATCCTCGGCATGGGCGTGCAAGTACGCTGGAACCATCCCCAACGTGGCTGGCTGGAACCGGCGGTCTTCATGCCCGCCGCCGAGAAAACCGGGATCATCATTGGCCTGGGGCACTGGGTGCTGGACCAGGCCTGCCAACAAATGCGCCAGTGGCGCGACCAGGGCATGGCGCCCCCGGTGATCGCCATCGACCTGTCCCTGACCCAGCTCAAGACCGGGCCGGAACTGATCTACGACGTGCTGCGCACCACCGCGCGCTGGGAACTGGCGCCCTGGGACCTGCGCTTCGACGTCACCGAAGCCACCCTGGCCCAGACCAAGTGGACCCACAACGACGTGCTGCCGCGCCTCTGCGAATTGGGCGTGCAGATCGCCATCGATGATTTCGGCACCGAGTACTCCTCGTTCGATTACCTCAAGACCTACCGGGTCAATCACCTCAAGCTTGCCCAGCGTTTCCTCGACAGCGCCAACGCCGACCCCGAAAACGCCACGACGTTGCGGGCGATCATCAACTTCGCCCGGGACGTGGGCATCGGGATCATTGCCGAGGGCGTCGAGACTCAGGAGCAACGCACCACGCTGATGTCCAGCGGCGGGGAGATGCAGGCCCAAGGGCATTACTTCAGCACCGTGGTCGACAGCGACCAGGCCGCCGAACTGCTCAAGGCCGGCACCATCGTTCCGGCGACAGACCACTGGACCCGACCGGCGAGCCAGCTATCGGAGAGCAATCCATGAATCCAATGTCGGTACCTGCCAACCGGCGAATCCTGGTGGTGGACGACACGCCCGCGATCCACCAGGACTTTCGCAAGATCCTCAGCCCCAGCGCCGGCAGCGATGACTCACTGGACGACACCGAGAGCCTGCTGTTCGGCACCCCGCAGGTCAGCCGGCTGCAATTCCAGATCGACTCGGCCTACCAGGGCGAGGAGGCGCTGGAACTGGTCAAGCGCGCCCAGGCCGAAGGCCAGCCCTATGCGCTGGTGTTCGCCGACATGCGCATGCCACCGGGCTGGGACGGCCTGCAAACCATCGAGGCGCTGTGGGAGGCCGACCCGCGCCTGCAAATCGCCCTGTGCACGGCGTTCTCGGACTACTCCTGGGAAACCATGTCCGAACGGATCGAGTTCGACGATCAGTTGCTGATCCTCAAAAAACCCTTCGACACCCTGGAAATCCGCCAGATGGCCAGCGCCATGACCTGGAAATGGCAGTTGGCCCAGGATGCGGCAAGAAAAATGCGCAGCCTGGAACGCACGATCGAAGAGCGCGTCCAGGAATTGCTCAAGGTGTCCCACCTGCTGCAATACGACGTGCTCACCGAGTTGCCCAACAGCATGTTGCTCGGCGACCGCCTGACCCAGGCCATGGCCCAGTGCCGCCGGCACGACCGGCAACTGGCGGTGATGTTCATCGGCCTGGACCGCTTCAAGCGCATCAATAACGCGCTGGGCCATCCCGTGGGCGATGAAATGCTCAAGCGAGTGGCCCGGGCACTGGCGACCGTGGTGCGTGAATCCGATTCGGTGTTTCGCTACGGTTCCGATGAGTTCGTGGTGGTACTGGGAGATGTCGTCGACCCGCAACAGACCAAAGGCGTGGCCGACAAACTGCTGGCGGCCATCAGTTCCCCGCAACCCATCGACGGCCATGACCTGAGCGTCACCGCGAGCCTGGGCATCAGCGTGTACCCCACCGACGGTTTCGACGCCGTGGCGCTGATCAAGAAAGCCGAGACAGCGATGCGCAACGTCAAGGAAACCGGCCCCAACGACTACCGGTTTTTCACCGAAGACATGAACCGCCGGGCCCGACAGCAACAGACCATCGAATCCGGCCTGCGCCTGGGCCTGCAACGCAAGGAATTCGTGCTGCATTACCAACCCAAGCTCGACCTCAAGAGCGGCAAGGTGGTCGGTGTCGAGGCGCTGGTGCGCTGGGACAGACCGGATCATGGCCTGGTCTATCCCTCGGATTTCATTCCAGTGGCCGAGGACAGCGGCCTGATCGTTCCGCTGAGCCAATGGGTGCTGCAGGAAGCCTGCCAGCAGGCCTGCCGCTGGCAAGCCCAGGGCATGCGCCCGCTGTACCTGTCGGTGAACATCTCGGCCATCGATTTTCGCCAGCGCGGCTTCGTCGAAGGCATCGCCCGCACCCTCAAGGAAACCGGCCTGGCTCCGACACAGTTGGAACTGGAGATCACCGAAAGCGTCCTGATGCAGAACGTCGATACCACGGTCGCCATCCTCAAGGCCATCAAGCAGCTGGGGATTCGCCTGGCCATCGACGACTTCGGCACCGGCTATTCGAGCCTGAGCTACCTGCAGAAATTTCCGGTGGATGTGTTGAAGATCGACCAGTCGTTCGTCGGTGACCTGAGCATCGACAGCAACGACGCCAAGCTGGTGAGCACCATCATCAGCCTGGGCAAGAGCCTGAACCTGCACATCATTGCCGAAGGTGTGGAAACCCTCGAGCAGTTGGAATTTCTCAAGAAGCACCAATGCGAGGAGGTCCAGGGTTATTACTTCAGCAAGGCCGTCGAACCGCAGGCCTTCGCCGACTGGATGACCGAGTGGGAAAAACGCCAGAACCCGTTTTCGTGAACACCTGAGTGTTATCAACCAAAGTTTCAAGGAAAGCATCCCATGGCGTCACATGGACTGATTCTGGCTCTCGGCCTGCTCGTGGGATCAAGCGTGACCGCTCACGCCGAGCCACTGGACGAACCCCTCAAACCCCTGCCACCGGCTCCGGCCCTGGACCCCAAGCACGTCCAACTGGGGCTGCGGCTGTTCAATGACCCGCGGCTGTCGGTCAACAACACCCTGTCCTGCGCCAGTTGCCATCGCCTGGACAGAGGCGGCGCCGACGACAAGCCGTTTTCCTTAGGCTTCGATGGCAAGCCGGTGGAGGTCAACACGCCCACCGTGTTCAATGCCGGCCTGAACTTCCACCAGTTCTGGGATGGCCGCGTCGACACGTTGGAAGAACAGGTCAACGCGGTCGTGACCAGCCCGGTGGAAATGGGCAGCACCTGGGAAGCCGTGGTCAAGCGCATCGCCGATGACCCCGGCTATGCCAAGGACTTCAAGGACGCGTACCCCGATGGCGTGACCAAGCCCAATATCCAGGGCGCACTGGCTGATTACGAGCGCACCTTGCAGACGCCCAATTCGCGCTTCGACCAATACCTGCTGGGCAATACCGACATCCTCACGCCCCGGGAAAAGTTCGGTTACCAGCGCTTCAAGGAGTACGGCTGCATCGCCTGCCACCAAGGCGTGAACATCGGCGGCAACATGTTCCAGAAGTTCGGGGTCATGGGCGACTACATCAAGGACCGGGGCAATCCCACCCGAGCCGACGAAGGACGCTACAACATTACCGGCGACGAAGCCGACCGCCAGGTCTTCAAGGTGCCCAGCCTGCGCAATGTGGCCGTCACCGCCCCGTATTTCCATGACGCGTCGGCACCGACCCTGGAACGCGCGGTGGAGGTCATGTTCAAGTACCAATTGGGTCGCGAGCCTCTGAAAAACGATACGACCCTGATCGTCGAATTCCTCAAGACCCTGACCGGTGAATCGGAAGGCAAGCCTCTATGACCACTCTCCGTCGCCTCGGTCTTGCGTTCATCGGCCTGTTACTGGCTTCGGTCCTGCTGTTCATGTACGTCAATTCGGGGGCCCAGCAGGCCGCCTCGTACATTGAGTCCCGGGATCTGATCCGCCTGCTCAAGCAGCAAGACGCCATTTGGGACAACGAGGTGCTCAAGTCGCGGATCGCCCTGACCCACAACTACGACCCCCTGGTCTCGCCCCTGCACGAAATGTCGCGCCTATGGCAGCGTCTGGACGCCATCGAATCGGAGCCCGGGCGCCACAAACCGTCGCTCTGGGAAGCCCAGCGCGACGAGTACCTCAAGGCGATCAAGGAAAAAACCCGGCTGGTGGAACAGTTCAAGTCCCACAACGCGGTGCTGCGCAACTCCATGGCCTTCCTGCCCGCCGCCGAAGACGACATCCAGTCCCAATTCGCCCGGCTGGCTGACACCGAGCGGCTGCAGCTGCAAAACGTCGCCATCGACACCTATGACCTGTTGCTCAGCAGCATGGAGTTCGCCCAGCTCAGCACCCCCGAGGTAGCTGCCGACGTGCTGCTGGGACTGAACCGGCTGGACGTCAACAAGGAGCGCATGCCCCAGGGGCTTCAAGGCCCCGTTGACATCCTGAGCAGGCACATCGCGCTGATCCTGCGCGAACAACCGCGGGTCAATGAGCTGTTGGAGGCCATTGAAGCGATTCCCGTGGCCAGGCACCTGGACACCATTACCGACCTGTTGGAGAAAGACCAGGGCAAAGCCGCGGCCAAATACGAACGTAACCACATCTACCTGCTGGTATTCGCCACGTTCCTGGTATTGATATTGATCTGGCTGGCGATCCGGCTGGTACGCAGCTTCGCCGAGATCAAACGGGTCAACAACGCCCTGCAAAGCGCCAACGATGAACTGGAACAGCGGGTTGAAGAACGGACCCGTCAGCTCAAGGACACCCAGAGCGAATTGATGGACACCGCTCGCCAGGCCGGCATGGCGGAAATCGCCACCAACGTGCTGCACAACGTCGGTAACGTGCTCAATAGCGTGAACATCTCCGCCGACCTGGTCAGCCGCAAACTGCGCAGCAGCAAGGCCCAGGGGCTGGGCAAGGCGATGCAACTGATCAACGAACACGCCGATGACCTCGGGCACTTTCTCACCGAAGACGCCAAAGGCAAGCTGCTGCCCGGTTACCTCAACCAACTGGTCGAGGCCATCGCGCTAGAGCAACAGGGCCTGACCGACGAACTGGCCCAGTTGAGCAAAAGCGTGGACCACATCAAGGACATCGTCTCCACGCAGCAATCCTATGCCGGGGCCAACAGCCTGCTGGAACCCTTGGTAGTCAGCGAGCTGCTTGAAGATGCCCTGCGCATGAACTCGGGCGCCCTGACCCGTCACCATGTTACGGTGATCAAGGAATACGGCGAAGTGCCGCGGATCATGGGTGACAAGCACCGCTTGCTGTTGATCCTGATCAACCTGATCAGTAATGCCAAATACGCCATGGCGGGGGTTTCCAATCATGCGCGTAACATGACCCTGAAGGCTGCCGTCGTCGATGGCCAGACCCTGCAAATCAGCGTCAAGGACGAAGGCGAAGGTATCCCGGAGGAAAACATGACGCGCATCTTCGCCCACGGTTTTACTACGCGTAAGGACGGCCACGGCTTTGGCCTGCACAGCTGCGCATTGGCGGCCATTGAAATGGAAGGCCGCCTCACCGCCCACAGTGAGGGGCCAGGCAGGGGGGCGACGTTCCAACTGCAACTGCCCCTGAAACTTGCAGAAGGTGAGCCATGAATAGCATGAGTAACCGCCGCATCCTGTTGATCGACGATACACCCGCCATTCATGAAGATTTCCGCAAGATCCTCACGCCGGAGGATGACAGCAACGCTGACTTGCTGGACATGGAAAGCGCGCTGTTCGGCGATGCACCAAAACCTACCGCCACGGTGTTCGAACTCGACTCGGCCTATGGCGGGCAGGAAGGCCTGAACAAGTTGCTGGAGGCATCGGCAAAAGGGCGTCCTTACGCCCTGGCCTTTGTCGACATGCGCATGCCCGAAGGCTGGGATGGCGCCAAGACCATCGAAGAACTCTGGAAACGCGATCCGTTGCTGCAAGTGGTGGTCTGCACCGCGTATTCGGATTATTCCTGGGATGAACTGCTCGATCGCCTGAACGGCCACGACCGTTTGCTGATCCTGAAAAAGCCGTTCGACAACATCGAAGTCCAACAGATGGCCAACACCCTGACCACCAAATGGGAGATGACCTCCCGTGCGCAACTGAAAATGAACAAGCTCGAAGACCTGGTGGAACAACGCACCCAGGCGTTCAAACAGGCCAGCGAGCTGCTGCAAATGGAAATCGACGAACGCAAGATGTTGGAAACCCAACTGGTGCAATCGGAAAAACTCGCCTCGCTGGGCCAGTTGGCGGCTGGGGTGGCCCACGAAATCAACAACCCGATCGGCTTCATTTCTTCTAACCTGGGGGCATTGGACGGCTACTTCGGCAAACTCCAGGAAATGCTCAGCGCCTACGGCAGCGCCGAGGGGGCCATCGCCTCGCCGGAGCTGGTGGTGCAATTGCGCAAGCTGCGCGAACAGGTGGAGCTGGACTTTCTCGTCGAGGACATCCCGTTGCTGATCAAGGAGTCCAAGGATGGCATCGGCCGCGTCGGACAAATCGTCAAGGACCTGAAGGACTTCTCTCGCGTCGATTCCAGCCAGGAATGGCAGATGGCCAATTTGCAGCAGGGCATGGATTCGACGTTGAACATCGTCGCCAATGAAATCAAGTACAAGGCCGACGTGGTCAAGGAGTACACGCCGTTGCCGGAGGTGGAATGCCTGCCGTCGCAGATCAACCAGGTGATCATGAACCTGATCGTCAACGCCGCCCAGGCCATCGGCCCCGAGCGCGGCACCATCACCCTGCGCAACGGCGTCGGTGATGAAACCGTATGGATCGAAGTCGCCGACAACGGCTCGGGCATCCCCCCCGATACCCTGCAGAAAATCTTCGACCCGTTCTTCACCACCAAACCCATCGGCCAGGGCACAGGGCTCGGGCTGTCGTTGTCCTACGGCATCGTGAAAAAACACAACGGCGAGATCACGGTACGCAGCGAAGTCGGCGTCGGCACCACCTTCCGCGTGGAATTGCCGGTGCGGCAGATGAAGCAAGCGAGCTGAGCCCCCCGGCAGTTCAAATTGTCTCTGATCGTTCCCACGCTCTGCGTGGGAACGCATCCAGTGACGCTCTGCGTCACATTTCAGAATCGGAACGCAGAGCGTCCCTGGCAACATTCCCACGCAGAGCGTGGGAACGATCGAAACACCAACCCCGCGCCCTCGCCACAGGTCGCATTCCAAGCTAATGTCTCGCCAATCGCTCCCTCCCAAGGAAACCGTATGAGCCTGTCTCTGCTGAGTCGCTACGCCTTCTTTGCCGGCTGTGTCATCTTCACCCTCGCCAGCCTGCCGTTCCTGCAACACGACTGGCTTTGGCCGATCGCGCTGGTGACCGGGCTGTTGAGCCTGCTGGGGGTGTTCGACCTGTTGCAAAGCCGCCACGCCGTACGGCGCAACTACCCGATCCTGGGCAACATCCGCTACCTGGTCGAAGGCATCCGCCCGGAGATCCGCCAGTACCTGCTTGAATCCGACAGCGATGCCCTGCCCTTCTCCCGGGCCCAACGCTCGCTGGTGTATTCCCGGGCCAAGAACGAAAGCGCCGACAAGCCGTTCGGCACCTTGATCGACGTCTACCAGACCGGCTTCGAATTCATCGGCCATTCCATGCGCCCGGCCCCGCTGAGCGATCCCAGCGGTTTTCGCGTGGCGGTCGGCGGCCCGCAATGCACCCAGCCGTACTCGGCGTCGGTGTTCAACATCTCGGCCATGAGCTTCGGTTCCCTGAGCGCCAACGCCATCCGGGCGTTGAACCAGGGGGCCAAGCTCGGCAATTTCGCCCACGACACCGGTGAAGGCAGCATCAGCCCCTACCACCGCGAACACGGCGGCGACCTGACCTGGGAACTGGGCAGCGGCTATTTCGGCTGTCGCACCCCCGACGGACGCTTCGACCCGGAACGCTTCGCCGCCCAGGCGCAGAACCCGCAGGTACGGATGATTGAAATCAAGATGAGCCAGGGCGCCAAACCCGGCCATGGCGGGATCTTGCCCAAGCACAAGGTCACCCGGGAAATCGCCGAGACCCGGGGCATCCTTATGGGCGAGGATTGTGTTTCGCCGTCACGTCACAGCGCGTTTTCCACGCCGATCGAACTGATGCAGTTCGTCCAGCAACTGCGCGAACTGTCCGGCGGCAAACCGGTGGGCTTCAAGTTCTGCCTGGGTCACCCGTGGGAGTTCATGGGTATCGCCAAGGCCATGCTGGAAACCGGGATCCTGCCCGACTTCATCGTGGTCGACGGCAAGGAAGGCGGCACGGGCGCGGCGCCAGTGGAATTCACCGACCACATCGGTGTGCCATTGCGCGAGGGCCTTTTGTTCGTGCACAACACCCTGGTGGGCCTGAACCTGCGGGACAAGATCAAGCTCGGCGCCAGCGGCAAGATCGTCAGCGCCTTCGACATCGCCAGCGTCCTGGCCATCGGTGCCGACTGGGCCAACGCCGCGCGTGGCTTCATGTTCGCCATCGGCTGCATCCAGTCGCAAAGCTGCCACACCAACAAATGCCCGACTGGCGTCGCCACCCAGGACACCCTGCGCCAGCGCGCTCTGGTCGTCCCGGATAAAGCCCAACGGGTCTACAACTTCCACCGCAACACCCTCAAGGCCCTGGCCGAAATGCTCGCCGCCGCCGGGCTTGAGCATCCGTCGCAATTGCAGCCCAAACATCTGGTACGGCGTATGTCGGCGACTGAGATCAAGTTGTTCTCTCAGTTGCATGTGTTTCTCAAGCCAGGGGAATTGCTGACGGGTGAGGTCAATGGAGCGTTTTATTCGCGGATGTGGCAGATGGCGCGGGCGGACAGTTTTGAGCCGCAGGAAATAGCAGCGGCATAAACACCGGATATTTATGGGTACACACAAGCCCTTGTGGCGAGGGAGCTTGCCCCCTCACCACGGGGTTATCACTCCCTGAAGAACATCGCATCACCGGCTCTTGTTCCAGATATACGACCCACCTGTAAGTTCTGACAGTAGACACCAACTTCCTCACGATTAACCATCCACCCCGATGGTTCATTCGTCACGGAAGGTGCTGACGTTTACCCGTCGCGATCTGGTTGGTTTTGCTTCGCTTTCCGCGGCCTTGGGTTCGTCTGGATTTGTCCGTATGTCGGTGGTCGGGCAGTCCTCACCGAGCATATCGAAGGTCTGACACTATGGACCGGACTCGCCTGGCCTCGGCGGCTTTGCTCGCTGAAGGACACCATGCACCATAGCTCGGATGGGATTTCGACGGACGGTTAGGTTCATTCCTACGAAAAAGCCCCAGTCATTCCGACCGGGGCTCTTGTTTGACAGCACTATCAGGTTACGAAGCTGAACGCACCGAACCCTGTACATCGCCCGTCGGCTGCAACTTGAAGGTATAAAACAGCCCCGTCAGCAGCACCAGGAACGCAGGGCCGACATACAGCGCCACGCGGGTGTCCGGGAAATAAGCCATCAGGCCCACCACCAGCACCAGGAAGGCCAGCGCCAGGTACGAGCTGACCGGGTACAGCCACATGCGGTATTTCAGGGCCGCACACTCTGAAGCGCTGAGGCTTTTGCGGAACTTGAGCTGGGCCAGCAGGATCATCACCCAGGTCCAGATCGCGCCGAAGGTGGCAATCGACGTCACCCAGACGAAGACTTTCTCCGGCACCAGGTAGTTGAGCAGCACGCCCAACAGCAATGCGGCGATGGACAGCAACAATGCGCGGCGCGGTACGCCGTTGGCCGAGGTCTTGGCGAAACCGGCCGGGGCCTGGCCGTTCTGCGCCAGGCTGTAGAGCATCCTCCCGGTGCTGAAGATCCCGCCGTTGCAGGACGACAGTGCGGCGGTGATCACCACGAAATTGATGATGCCGGCGGCGGTCTTGATGCCCAGGCGCTCGAAGGTCATCACGAACGGGCTGCCCTGGGTGCCGATCTCGTTCCACGGGTAGATCGACAGGATCACGAACAGCGCGCCGACGTAGAACAGCAGGATTCGCCAGAACACCGAGCCGATGGCGTTGGGAATGGTTTTCTGCGGGTTCTTCGCCTCACCGGCGGTCAGGCCGATCATCTCCACGCCCAGATACGCGAACATGACCATTTGCAGGGACATCAACACGCCGGACACGCCGTTGGGCATGAAGCCGCCGTGGGCCCAGAGGTTGGAAATGCCCAGGGCCACGCCGTCGTTGCCGACCCCGAAGGCGATGATGCCGACGCCGCCGATGACCATGGCGATGATGGTGACGATCTTGATCAGGGCGAACCAGAATTCGAACTCACCGAAGGCCTTGACCGCGATCAGGTTGATCGACCCCATGCTGACCAGCGCCGCCAGGGCCCAGATCCAGCGGGGCACATCAGGGAACCAGATGCCCATGTACACCGCTACCGCGGTGATTTCCGCCACGCAGGTCACCAGCCACAGGAACCAGTAGTTCCAACCGGTCAGGAAGCCTGCCAGCGGGCCGAGGTAGTCCTGGGCATAGCGGCTGAACGAACCGGCCACGGGGTTATGCACGGCCATTTCGCCAAGGGCGCGCATGATCACCAGGATCGCCAGGCCGCCAATGATGTAGGACAGCATGATCGCCGGACCGGCCATTTCAATGGCCTTGGCCGAACCGAGGAACAGCCCGACACCGATGCAGGCGCCGAGCGCCATCAGGCGGATATGCCGCTCACCGAGTTCACGTTTGAGCGGACCACCCTGGGTGGTCTCGCCATGGGGCAGATGATTGCCGACAGGCATAGGGATACAACCTCGTCTTGTTATTGGATTAGCCACCGAGTGTCCAAAGCCACAGGCCGGTGAGCCTGCCGCCTTGCCGAAACCGGGTCTGTCTTGTGGGCAGACCGTCCTGTGGAACGACAACCTCAGGATCAGCGGGCCATGCAGTATAAAAAGCCAGGGATAGAGAGTTTCACTGTAAAACCTGGGAAATTCAGGGATAAGCCTGCGTCGGAAGTGGCTTTTGGAGAGGCGTTGTCTGGGATTTCAGGTCATACGGAAACGGCGCCGAGTATTGCACAGCATTGGTGCAGCGTCATGTTTTGGCATGGGTAGATGGCTCTAGCGCAGGGCTTTCGGACAACTCCCCGTTTCGCAGCGCCCGCAGTTTTTGATCGTTCCCACGCTCCTGCGTGGGAATGTCGCCAGGGACGCTCCGCGTTCCGGTTCTGGAAGGTGACGCAGAGCGTCACGGGATGCATTCCCACGCAGAGCGTGGGGAACGATCACACCGACAGAGCGGCACCACTGGAGCCTCCTGACAGACGAGGGCAGACAATTTCCCCTCCCCCCACGCCAACCACCGTCTAAGCTTCAAGCAAGTCCGATCAATCTGCGTGAATGGATCAGTCGACTATGGGCGCTTTGTGGCAAACCGATTCGAATGAACCTGTGGTCCCGACTGAACGTATGGAAGAAGCGCCTTTACCTCAAAAAAAACGCCGCGCACGACACGGCTGGCGGGCATTCTGGTTACTGCTGCTGATTATCGTGGTGGTGGTCGGCCTGGCGGTGGCCAAGGAAATGCGCACCTCGCGATTTCAGGCCCGGGAGATCAGCAAATACGCTGCGTCCCTGAGCTATGCGGTGCAGCCGGGGCGCAGCGATGCCATCGTTTACCCGGGTGCAGGCCCGTTCGACCGGCGCTTGGGCTACAGCGCGCTGGGGGAATTCCTGCCGCGCCTGCTCAAGCGCGACTACGTGATCCAGGCCCAGGCGCAGTTCTCGCCGGCCTTGATGGGCTACGTCGAGAAAGGTCTGTTCGTGCCCTATTCGGAAAAGATCCAGGCCGGCCTGACTATCACCGACTGCCGCGCCGCACCGGTCTATCAGTTCAAGTACCCGCAGCAACTGTATGCGAACTTCGAAGCGATCCCGCCCGTGGTGGTGCAGAGCCTGTTGTTTATCGAAAACCGCTTCCTGCTCGACCCCAAGCAACCTTTGGCCAACCCAGCGGTAGACTGGCCACGCTTCGGCATGGCGGCCTGGTCGCAGGTCGCCAAGCTGTTGAGCCTGCCGGGACAATCCGCTGGGGGCAGCACGCTGGCGACACAATTGGAGAAGTACCGTCACTCGCCTGAGGGCCTGACCGTGTCCGGCGCGGAGAAAATCCGCCAGATGATTTCCGCCAGCGTGCGGGCTTATCAGGCCGGTCCGCAAACCCTCGAGGCGCGGCAGCGGATCATTCGCGACTACCTCAACAGCGTGCCGCTCTCCGCCGTGCCCGGGCATGGTGAAGTCCATGGCATGGCTGAAGGCTTGCGGGTCTGGTACGGCGCCGATTTCAAGCGGGCCAATGAACAGCTGTTCAGTACCGCCACCGACCCCAAGAGCCTGGCGGAAAAAGGCTTGGCCCTGCGGGAAATGCTGTCGTTGATGATCGCCCAGCGCCGCCCCTCCCATTACCTGTCCAAGGGTCGCGATGAACTGGCGCGCCTGACCGACAGCCACATCCGGCTGTTGGCGCAGAACGGCGTGATCGATGCGGCACTGTCCGAGGCAGCCCTGGCGAGCCAGGTCGGTTATCGCGACTGGGTACAGGACCCGACCGTCCAGCCCAACGAAACCAACAAAGGCATCAGCGCCGCCCGCAGTCGCCTCGCAGCCCTGCTCAATCGTCCGCTGTACGACCTCGATCGCCTCGACCTCTCCGCCACCAGCACCTTGCAAAGCGACTTGCAGGCCCAGGCCACCGACTACCTCAAGCGCTTGGCCGACCCGGCCTTCGCGACCGAGATCGGCCTGATGGGCGAACGCCTGCTGACCCCCACCAGCACCACCCAGGTGCGCTACAGCTTCACCCTGCTGGAACTGACCCCCGACGGCTCGCGCGTGCGGGTGCAGACCGACAGCACCGACCAGCCCTTCGACATCAACGAAGGCAGCAAGCTGGAACTGGGCTCCACCGCCAAGTTGCGGGTGCTCACCACGTATCTGCAGATCATCGCCGAGCTGCACGAGCGCTATGCCCAGCAAACCCCGGCGGCATTGAAGAAAGTCGACATCGCCGAGCCGGACCGCCTCTCCCGCTGGGCCGTGGACTACCTGACCCAGAACACCGACCGCAGCCTGCCGAAAATGCTTGAAGCCGCGCTGGACCGCACCTATTCAGCCAGCCCCGGAGAAGCGTTCTTTACCGGTGGCGGGCTGCACACCTTCCACAACTTCCGTAACGAGGACAATGGCCGCATCCCCACGCTGCGCGACGCCCTGCGTGAATCGATCAACCTGCCTTTCATCCGCCTGATGCGCGACCTGGTGCGTTACGCCACCTATGCCGGCCCCAATAACAGTTCCGAACTGCTCAAGGACGACAAGGACCCGCGCCGCCAGGAATACCTGGCCCAGTTCGCAGACCGCGAAGGCACCTCGTTCCTGCTCAGGTTCTGGAAGAAGTATCAGAAAAAGGACACCGGCCAACGCCTGGAAACCTTCCTCGACGGCATGCGCCCTACGGCGATCCGCCTGGCCGCCGTGCACCGTTATTTCTTTCCCAACGACAGCCAGGAGAGCTTCAACCGCTTCGTGCGCGCGCACTTGAAGTCGGCCAAGGGAGCCGAAAAACTCACCGACGAACGCCTGGAACGGCTCTACCAGAGCTACGGCCCCGGCGCCTATGACCTGCCGGACCAAGGCTTCATCGCCAAGGTCCACCCGCTGGACCTGTGGTTGATGGGTTACCTGCTGAACAACCCCGACGCCAAGTTCAGCCAGATCGTCAAGGCCAGTGAGTTCGAGCGCCAGGAAGTCTACAGCTGGCTGTTCAAGAGCCGGCACAAGAGCGCCCGCGACAGTCGCATCCGCACCATGCTGGAGATCGAAGCCTTCCTGGATATCCATCAGCGCTGGCAACAAGTCGGCTACCCTTTCGACCATCTGGTACCGTCGCTGGCCACCGCCATCGGCAGCTCCGGCGACCGCCCCGCCGCGCTGGCGGAACTGGTGGGCACTATCCTCAACGATGGCATCCGCAAGCCCGCGCTGCGCGTCGACAGCCTGGATTTTGCTGTCGGTACGCCTTACGAGACACGGCTGGTGAGCAATCCGGATAACGGCAAGCGCGTGATGCCGGCGGAAGTGGCCCAGGCCTTGCGCGGTGCGCTGTCCCAGGTGGTGGATGCCGGCACCGCGAAACGCGTGGCCGGCAGTTTCAAACTGGCCGATGGCACACCGTTGGCCATGGGCGGCAAGACCGGTACCGGTGACAACCGCATCGAAGCCGTCGGCTCCGGCGGGCGAGTGATCAGTTCCAAGTCGATCAACCGCACCGCCACCTTCGTCTTCTACATCGGCGAAAGCCATTTCGGCACCCTGACCGCCTTCGTGCCAGGCGCCTCGGCGCAGAACTTCAAGTTCACCTCGGCCTTGCCAGTGCAGGTGCTCAAGGGCATGGCGCCGTTCCTCTCGCCCTACTTGCAACCGGGCAGTCACACCCAGTGCAAACCATTGGTGGCGCGGCAATGAGTCACGGCGTGGTGTGGTGCGTTAGAGGGTAACCCGAGGGACCGCGTCGAAGATCACGGTCAAGTCGGCGGTGTACAGACCTTGCTGACCGTCGTAGACCCTGTCCGAGGCCATGATGTGCATGTCCGCCTGGGTGCCTGGCGTGGACGTTGCGTCATCCACCACTTCCTGGGACACACCGGTCAGGCGGATATTGTTGAACCTGACAAGCAGGGGAATGGCGTCACTGCCGTTGGTCAACCACGCCCGGCCGCCCTCGAGATAGGCGTGGACCGAGCCATCGGTGTGCTTCACATCGAAGGTCTGGCGCAGCGGGCTCAGTTGGCTGTTCACCGGGTCGAAATGCATGACCTCATCCTTACCGAAGTCCGGATTGCGCGGCTGCACATGGAACTGCTTGTTGGGAATGTTCGCGGTGATATGGATGGCGGTGCGTGCATCATCAGCCGCCAGCACCAGTGAAGGACTCAGGATTGCAAGGGTCGTCATGAACATCACTTTTCTAAACATGCTTGATACCTTTTCAGAGTAATGAAACGAAGTGGAGACCACCTTGTGGCGAGGGCGCTTACTCCCGCCGGGTTCCAACCCACACCTTTTGATCGTTCCCACGCTCTGCGTGGGAACGCATCCCGTGACGCTCTGCGTCACCTTCCAGAAGCGGAACGCGGAGCGTCCCTGGCGACATTCCCACGCAGGAGCGTGGGAACGATCGAGATCAAAAGATCGCAGGCTTCGCCAGCTCCTACAGAACCGAGACGCTCGTAGCCCGTATTCCAACCCACACCTTTGTTTCTCACGGCGCAATGGCATCGAACACCATGTGCACCGTGCCGTAGTAATCGCCGGGCTTGTATTCGTCGGCGGGTTTGATGGCGGCGATTTCCAGCGGCACCTGGCGTCCGGGCCGGGCCTCGATGGCTGACACCACGTGATTCGAATCCAGGGTCAACTCGACGTTGTTGAACCGTACCCGCAGGTCGATGCGCTCACGACCGTTGGATAGGTACGCCTCTTCGGCCAGGCGCGCGCCGATAGCACCGTTGCTGTTCTTCACCTCATAGGTCGCCCGCAACGGGCTGAGCTCGTTGGTGATGGTGCTGAAGGGCAAGCGTTGTTCACGCTGGACCAACTGCGGATCGAGGGGCAGCACATAGAAATCCAGCGTCGGGATGGTCACGTAGAGTTCGAAGGTTTCCCGTTCGACCGCGCCCCAGGCCGGGCTCCAGGGCAACATCAGAGCGGTCAATGCGAGGGGACTTAGCAGTGTCTTGAACATTTTGATTACCTGTGGCGTCAACGACGGTTCGGCGACGGCAACCGTCAACCCTTGATCTCGACGGTCTTGCTCTGGCCGCCCTCGATCAGCGTGAAGCGATATTCACGCCCCGCCTCCTTGTCGAACGAAAACGCGCGACCGGCCATGACGTGGTGTTTGGTGGTCGGCCGGCAGTCGTTTTCTTTCTTCACCGCACAATCCTTGAACTCATCGAGCACCAGGACGCTGTTGCCGTTGTTGCGCATAACGTAGCGACTGGCGCTGTCATCGATCACCGTCTCGAAACGGGTGTCCTTGGGACGCACAAAGAACACCGTGCCGTAGCCCGCCAGGACCTTGACCCCCGCCGCCACGCGTTCTTTCTTGTACTCTTCGCGCTCCTGCGCACTGACGGCAAATTCGTCCTCCGCTTCCGGCACCACCGGCACGAAACGCACCCGGAAGTAACGCTCCTTGTCACGGTTGCCCATGAACAGCAAGCGTGTGCCCTGCATGCCGTTGGCCGGCACGATCAGCCGCGCCGGGCTGGCCATCAGGCCGTCCTTGGCCATGGCACTGGCCTGGTTCTGCAGCGGCACTTCCTGATAGGTGCCGTCCTCGTTGTAGATGATTTCCAGAATGTTGACCTTGACGAATGCCGTGGACGTCCCGCCGTTGAACACCCGTTTCATGTAGGTGCTTTTGTCGCCGTCCAGATAGTCGTAGACCACCCCGACACCAATTTGCGGCCCGGCCTGGGCCATGCCACAAAACAGATAAAACCCAATCCATGCCCATAGATGCTTCATCACTTTTTCAACCTCATGCATTAAACGTAATTCACTGAATATGGCTGGCCCTAAGGGCTCTCAGACTTCCGAATCCCAGATCACCGTGACGTTGCCGGCATAGGCCTTGGCGCCGCTGTCGAGCATCTCTTCGACGCTGGTGCGGGCTACTTCAAAATGCAGAGTGCCCGGCCGGCGATCGATGTAAAAACCCGGCTGGAACAGCTCGGTGCCACTGCCGTCACGCAGCAATCGGCGGCGGTTGATCGATTGCCCGGCGGCGTCGGTCAACCCGTCGGGCAGGGTCACGCTGACGTCCACCGGCACGGCATGACCGGTGCCGGTTTCGGCAATCGCGCAGGTGTTGCCGCTGGTGTGCTGGCATTCGATGGCCATCTTGAAACGTGACGAGGCCGAGATATGGAAACGTTGGTCGCGAAACAGCTGCGCCGGTTTTCGTCCGCTGTTCAGCCAGGCTTGCCAGCCTTGCGGAGGCACCAGTTCCACGAGGTTTCCGCCAGGGGGCACTTCGACCTGGAGGGTGTGCTCGATATCGAGTTTGAAATTGAGGGTGATCACCGAGTCACTGGGGAGCATGACGTCGCCCATGTCGAAGTCTTGTCCCGGCCCAACGCCATAGCTCACTGAACCGGTGTATTGGCCGGACGACATCCTCAATGGGTTGGGGGTGCGCAGTTCGTAGGCGAAATCCAAGTGGCGGTAGGACATGCTGGGGATCAAGTAGCTGGCCCTTTTGGCACACACCCCCTCGGTCGGTGTCTTCCAGAAAAAGTTATAGATCCACTCGTTCATGGTCGCAAAATTACTGGATCGACAGGGCGAAGGCGCATACCTCCAGCTGGAACCGCTCCATAACCTGGTATGAGCGGTTGAGAGATCCACACCGCCGCCCACCAGGCTGATTACGCTGACAGGAAGTTGGTAACGCGAACCTATGCCGGAGATGCGAACTTGAACAATTTCAGTTTCGCCCGTACCCGTATGGGTCACCTGTGCCAGACGCCAAGTGGCCGGTACATCGAACATTGCCCCTTGCCGGGAATCCCCATGATTGGCCTGAATGGGACCGGTGGAGTCGAAGACAATGGGCAGCTGGATGCTGAACATTTTTTCCGCATCGCATACCGCCGGATACAGTGCGCAATAACCCGAGACCGGGGTGGTATTGAGAAAGGTGTTTTGGTTGGGCTTCGAGGGATCGGGCCTGAAGATCGCGCTGATATCCTTGCTCACGGCATCAGCCGTCGATGCACACGTCAACACCACCACCGATACCATGCCTTGCACTGCCATTGGTAACTGCTTCATCTCTACCTCACCCTCAAATCGGCCCGGACCGCCCAAGCCACTCCTTTTTAAACTTCCGAATCCCAGATAACGGTGACGTTGCCGGTGTAGGCCTTGGCGCCGCTGTCGAGCATCTCTTCGACGCTGGTGCGGGCCACTTCAAAGTGCAGGGTGCCCGGCCGGCGATCGACATAGAAACCTGGCTGGAACAGTTCGGTGCCGCTGCCGTCACGCAGTAACCGGCGGCGGTTGACCGGTTGCCCGGCGGCGTCGGTCAAGCCATCGGGCAAGCTGACGCTGACATCCACCGGCACGGCATGACCGGTGCCGGCTTCGGAGATCGCGCAGGTATTGCCACTGATGATTTGGCATTCGAGCGCCATCTTGAAACGTGAGGAAGCGGAGATATGGAAGCGCTGGTCACGAAACAACCGCGTTGGTTTGCGGCCGCTGTTCAGCCAGGATTGCCAGCCTTCCTGGGGGACCAGTTCCACGCGGTTGCCGCCGGGGGGGACTTCCACCTGGAGGGTGTGTTGGACTTCAAGATTGAAATTGAGCGTGAGCGCCGAATCGTTGGGGAGCATGACATCGCCCATGTCAATGTCCTGCCCCGGCCCGACGCTATAAGTCAGCGACCCGGTGTATTGGCCGGACGACATTTTCAGTGGGTTGGGGGTGCGCAGTTCGTAGGCAAAGTCCAGATAGCGGTAAGAAAAGCCAGGGATCAAATAATTGGCCCCTTTTGCACATACCCCCTCTACCGGGGTTTTCCAGAAGAAGGTGTAGTCGGTATTGGTATACAACCCTATACCGCTGTATCTACAAGGCGATGGGGCATATACCCAACTAAGGCCGTTCCATAATCGTTGATGGGCGATCAAGAGCGACACGCCGCCACCTACCAAGTCGATGACGTTACCAGAGAGTCGGTATGTCGAACCTATACCGGACCAGCGCACTTCAACGACCTCGGTTTCACCCGTCACTGAATGGGTCACCTGTGTCGTGCGCCAAGTAGTAGGGAGTTTAAACATCGCGCCCTGTCGAGCATCCCCATGGTTGGCTTGAATAGGACTGGTCGAACTGAAGATAAAGGGCAACCGAATGCTGAACATCTTTGTTGCCCTGCATTCCGACGGATATTGTGCGCAGTAACCGCTAACAGGCGTGGTATTGAGAAAGGTATTTTCGTTGGGTTTCGATGAGTCAGGCCTGAACAGTGCGCTAATGTCCTGGGTCAAGGCATTGGCCATAGGCACACACGCAAACAACAACACCGAGACCACGTTGCGCACTGCAACCGATAAGGGTTTCATTTATACAACCTCATACATCAAGACAAATCATTGCAAATAGGTGGTGAGCAACTCACCTGTGGGAGCAAGGCTTGCCCGCGATGCAGGCGCCCGGGTCTTCAGGTGAACGGCGTTATCGTTCATCGCGAGCAAGCTTTGCTCCCACGGTTCTCATGAGCGCTGCTTCGTCCCGGCCTCGGCCAGCGTCGTATCGGCCAGGGTGTCCGGCGTGCAGCGCAAGTCACCGATCATCAGCACATCGCCTTCGCGGCCGGCGTTGTCCGGGTCGAGGCGGAACCGGCAGAACAACTCATTGCCGTAGCGCACTTCCAGGGTGGGCGAGCCGGCATTCATTTCCATGGAGAAGAACCCGTCCACCTCGCTGATGCCGCGACTGGCGTGGTTGATCACGTGATGGCCCCGAAGCGGCTGGCCCTGCCCGTCGAGCAAACGCCCGAGCACGGTCACGGTTTTCATCACGTGGATCTTGCGGTAGTCCACCCCACCCTTGTTCAGGTGATAACGGGTGCGCGAAGGCTCGATGTTCGCCGCCGGCGGATGCACGCCGTCGAAGTCGAAGGTCACCATGCTGTTTTTGTAGGCGGTGATAGGGACGAAGTTACGGCCCGGACGCAACGCCGTGCTGCCACCGGTCAAGTCATCGGCGCGCAGGGCGACATCGTCCAGGTCGGTTTCCACATCGACGATCATGCCCGCGCCGCGCCCCTGGGGCAGGCCGGTGAAGGCGGCTTTCTGGTCGCCCACGGCCACGGTGCTGCTCAGGTTCAGGCCGCCGGTGAGGTTGTCGTTATAGGATGAGCGCTGGACGAAACCGTCGCCGTAAAGCGAATCGGTCATGAAACTGGCGATGCCGGACAGGCCCACGCCATAGGTGTCGGCCAGCGCCGTGGCGGAGACGCTTTGCAACACGTGATCTTCCAGGTCCCGGCGATAGGTCAGCGAGGCATTGTGGTCGCGATCGCCGTCCCGCGAGGTGCGGGTGCCGATGCTGCCCGACCAGTACTCGCCCGGCCCGCCCAGGGCGACGCTGACGCTCAGGTCGACGCCGCGATTGCGCCGGTCGGCGGTACTTGAGGTGCCGGGGCGGTCGAACACCGACAGCCGCCAGTTGGCATCGCTGCCGCGCAACTTGCCGCGCTGGGTCCAGCCCAGGTCCAGGCCGGTGCCCTGGACATTGCCTTCGCTGTAGGCCAGCCGTCCGTTGACGGAGGTCTTGTTGCTCAAGCGATGGTTGACCGACAGCGACGAGTTGCTGGTATGGCCGACGAACACGTTGCGCTGGCGGATACGAGTGCCGTCCGCAAGGGTTTCATAGGTGTTGCGGGTGTCCAGCCAACTGCGGTTGTGGCTGGCCACCACGCTGCCATGGCCATAGCTGTACAAGCCTTGCACGTCCATGCCGGTGCCGTACTGCTGGGTCTGATAGACGTTGGCGTACAGGCTGGTGTTGGTCGCCAGCGTCCAATCCACCGAGGTGCCCACTTGCAGTTTGTCCTGCACCTGGCGCGTGGAGGCGCCCAGGATCACCCGCGGATGCAGCAGGTAGTTGAAGCCGACGCCCGCTGTCGTGAACCCCGAGGGCTGGTCTTCCCAGTTGCTCCAGAGCCTGGTCTCGCGCCCGGCGAACAGGTTGTAGCGCCAGCGGTCCTCCGCGTCGCTCCAGTTATTGGGCTTGTAGACCAGCTCCTGGCTGGTGGCGGTGGTTTGCCCGTCCTCGATCAGCCGCACTTCCACTTCATAGATACCGCCGGGCAAGGGCCGGGTGTCCAGGCTCTGCAAGCCGGCGCTGACCGCCTGAGTGTTGATCAGCAGCCCGCTGCGGTAAATCTCCACCGACGCCTGGCGGCTGGCGGTGACATAAATGGGGTAGACGCTGGGTTTGGGATTTTCGATCGCCAGGCTGTCGGAGCTGCCGTACATCACCCCCAACGCGGTGTCCGGGTTGGCGCCGAACGAACGGATCTGCCGATTCAAACCATCGGAGCTGGGCGTGAAATAGCCCAGGCGGAAAAAAGTCCCCTCCATTTCTCGTTGGGTATGGAGCTCATGGACAGCGCGGTACAGCTTGTCGTCCGGCCCGCCAAGACGCGAAAGCTGAAGGTCCAGCGACTGGCTCCAGTTGCCCACGCTGGAACTGGCATTGAGGCCATAACGCCCGCCCGTGTCCTGCTCCTGGCCACCGTTGATGTTCAGTTGGTTGTTGAAGATCAGGCCGAGGCTGCCGCCTTCCGGTTGATCGTAATAGCGCTTGGCTTCGGTGCCTCGCTCGACATCCCGGGTCAGTATCGACACCAATGAATTTTCAAGGCTGTAGTGCACGGCCAGCAGCCCTGACGGACAGCTGCCTTCACAGGCGCCCAGTACTTGTCCTTGCTTGAGATGCTGCGCCCATTGGTCGCGCTCGACAGCTTTTATCGTGCTGTCGTGCGTGTCGGTGAATTCGAGCAGGGTTATACGATCGTCCCGCGACAAGACCACCATGGCTTCGCCGAGGTACTGTTGATTGAGTTCAATACGAACCGCCAGAGGCACATCGAAGAAGTGCGATTCAAACTCCGCCGGCAGGCCCTTGGCCTGGGACAACAGGCTTCTCGGTGTCGTACCGGGGGCAGTCGGCGCGGCCCATGCATTCGCGCACAACAATAGCGCGAGCGCACCCGCGATGGGTGTCATCGGAAACATCAACGGATTCTCATAATCTGCGAGCGATCAAGGCGTTTCAGGTGCTGGCCGCCCGGCTGGGGAGCGCCGGACGGCCTGCGGCGATGCCCGTGCAGTGAGCTGGAACTCACCGGGCATCGAACAGGATCACGGGCGCGGCACGGCGTCGAAGATCACGGTCATGTCGGCGGTGTACAGACCGTTCTGGGTATCCAGAGGCTTGGCCGCGACAATGGTCATGTCAGCCTGGGTGCCTGGAGTGGACGTCGCATCATCCACCACTTCCTGAGCGATGGCGGTCAGGGTGACGCCATTGAAGTTGGTGGTCAGGGCAATGGAGTCACTGCCGTTGTACAGCGCCGCCGGGCCACCCTCGATGTAGGCATGGACCGAACCTTCGGTGTTCTTCACGTCGAAGGTCTGGCGCAGCGAAGTCAGGGTGCCACTGACCGTGTTGTAGCTCATGATTTCATCCTTACCGAAGTTCGGGTCACGTGGCTGCACGTGGAACTGCTGGGTCGGGATGTTCGCGGTGATGTGGATAGCGGAGCGTGCATCATCGAGCGCGAATACCTGCGAAGCGCCCAAGGCAGCGGCAGTCAGGGAAGCAGCGGTTACGAATTGTTTGAGCATGTTGTTAACACCTGTTCTTGGCATAAAGAGAAAGGTTGAAGTGGCAGTTCAACAACAACTTGATCTGCTCCTCCAACGCTGGGGCATGATCGGCTCTTTGCAATTAAAAAAAAGCAGGCAGATTCCCACAAGCGTGTAGTAAAACCGGCACACGAATGGGCGAAAAATACCCGATTCTTTATAAAATTTAAGTTTGTATGTCAGAAACGGCCCACACGCCCAGCAGTATCGCCGCGCCCTTCAAAGTCAAGAAAAACCGCCGCAAAATCCCATCATCCACTGCCATATCGTATTCAGGTAAGGTCTTGTTTCATCAGAAGTAGCGGGCAACGAAACTCGATATATCTTAGTTCCTAAGTTATATCCATCCTTAAAGATATATCTCACGGCAAAGTTATATCTCAGCCCTATCTTATGCAGAACGGAGAACGCATATGACAGATCCTTATTCCCATTTCAAACGCGAATACGAACACGACGGTTTCGAACGACACTCGGCGCGCCGTGAACGTAACAGTCGCGCCCCACGGGTCTTTGCCGCCGGTGACCTGAAGTTGCTGTCACTGGCGCTGATTGCCGAACAACCTTGCCACGGTTATGACCTGATCCGCCGGATCGAAAACATGTTCGACGGCGCCTACAGCCCCAGCCCCGGCGTGATCTACCCGACCCTGTCCTTCCTGGAAATGAGCGCAATGGTCACCTGCGGCGTCGATGATGGAAAAAAATGCTACAGCGTGACCGATGCCGGACGTCTATTACTTGAGGACCAGGCCCAAGCGTTGAATGAGGTGCGCACGCGCATTGAAATCAGCAAGCGCACGCTGCGCGGCCATGATCGTCCCCCGGAAATCCAGGAAGCGGTGTATAACCTGCGGCATGCGCTGCAAAAGCATCCTGGCCACTGGAGCCCGGAAGAAATCCGGCGGGTGCGCGACCTGCTCAACGACACCGCCAAAGCCATTATCGACAGCACCGACCGTCCACCTGTCTCGGAGTCAAGCCAATGACTGAAGTCGATCCAAACGCCATTCACCGCGTCACCCACGAGATCAAACGCCGTCGCCTGCAGGTGTTGCGGGTGCAGGACCTGACCCCACGCATGCGCCGCATCACCGTCGGCGGGCCGGAATTGGCCGGGTTCGTCAGCCTCGGCACCGACGATCACGTGAAGTTGCTGTTCCCGCAGAACGCCGAGGAACATGCCGCCCTGGAAAACTTCAACCCCGGCGCCGGCAAGGCTCAGGGGCCAATGCCAGAGATGCGCGACTACACCCCGCGCCGCTATGACCTGGACACCCTGGAGATGGACATCGATTTCGTGCTTCACGGCGACGGCCCGGCATCTACCTGGGCGGCCCAGGCGGCGCCAGGCCAATACCTCCACATAGCCGGGCCACGGGGCTCGATGATCGTGCCGGACATCTTCGACAGCTACCTGCTGATCGGCGACGAAACCGCCCTGCCCGCCATCGCCCGCCGCCTCGAAGGCCTGGCGTCCAACCGGCGTGCCCTGGTGGTGGTGGAAGTGGAAAACGGCGCCGAACAGCAAGTGCTCCAAAGCCCGGCGCAGGTGCACGTGATCTGGGTGCTGCGCGAAGGCCGCCAGGACAACCTGCTGCGCACCGTGCAACAGCTGGAAATGCCCGGCGGCAAGCTGTACGCCTGGGTCGCGACCGAAAGCAAGGTGTCGCGGCAGATTCGCAAGGTGTTGCTGGAGGAGAAAGGCCTGGACCAGGATTTCGTGAAGGCGGTGGGGTATTGGAAGGCGGAGGGTAGCGACGAAGAATGAGGGACCGTTCACTGGCCCCTGCGCCACGGGCATCGTCTCCCATCACTCGCTCATGACGGCGTAACCTTGGCTACAGCATGCGCAGACGGATGTCGGTCACGTAGTAGTCATTGCCCATGCCACTGGCTTGGTGACTGTTGACATGCAGCTCGATGTCCCGCGCAGTCGCGACAAATTCCCCCCTGAGCACTTGCCAGGTGGTCGTTGCCAAGGTGACAACCTCACTGATACGTCCATGGGTTTTCGTCGCAAGCGACAGGCTGGGCACCGCATCGGACGTGTTGTTGTGGCGTCGTGCGTCGAGGCTGAATTCGTAGCGTGCGCCTACCCTCAGACCGATGTAGCCCTTCCATAGCACGATCCCGGCGGAATTATTGGTGTAGGTTGTATTGCCCAGGCATGTGCGTCCGCCTTCGTCCTGACCAAAATTCCAATCCCGCGGATCCTGCGCCGCCGGTCCAGCGCGCCATCCATTCCAGTTATTGTTCTCAAATCTGGACACGTCATCCAGGGGCAACGGGGTTACCAGATAAGTTCGTATTGGAAAGGCGGTGGCCTGGCTTTTATCAACGCTGCGATTGAAGGTCACATCCAGGATAAGCTTGAGGTCCGAGCCGTTGCGCAAGCGATTGATCTGGGTCCGCGGCAGCACCACCGACAGGCCCGCAGTCACTTCCCCGGGGCTCACCGGTCTCGCGGTGTACAGATCAATACTGAAATCCACGCCGTTCAAGTCAGTCCCTTCAGCACGCAACCACACGCACTGGCCTGCGGCGATCAGCGGCCAGGGCTCCACGTCGACGCGGGAGTCTCCGGCGAAGCTGTCGATGTTGAACTCAGCGCCCACACCGCCATTGGCGGCATCCACGATCAAGGGTCTGGGCAGCGCGGAAAGCTCCAGCACAGTCAATGTCAGGGGCGGCGACGGTGGCCAGGTCACATCGCGCGTCACGGTGTAGATGACCGTCACCGACCTGCCCAGACTGTAGGCCACGACCTCGGGTGGCAGACCGATCGGTTTCTCACCCACCGTCCCCACCTCTTGCGGCGTGGTGGTGTGCGAGCCCCCCTCCGGCGTGCCGTGCCCGGCCCAGGTCACGCTCACCTTGTCCGTGCTCAGCATGCCTTGGTAATGCGGCACCAGCGCGGTCAGTGTACTGGCGGCCTTGATAGGATCGAGCACGCTGCCAGTGGCCTCTTCGATTTCGGGTGGTGGCAACCCCAGTGCCGTGCCGATGACCGTCGCAATTGCGGTTTTTGAAGAGCCTATGGGTGTGGTGCCCCTCAACAACCTGTATGACACGTGCACGGTACTGTCCGGGAAGACCTTGTCGTTAGGGATCTGAAGCACGCAGGCCTTTTTCTGCCCCAACTCATCCACCTCGACAATGCCCGTCACGGGCACCACGACCTCCGGCTGGCCCATGACTTTGGCCGTATAAGTTGCCTCGATGAGGTCCCCAGGCATAAAACGCGGGTCGCTGGTCAGGATGATCAACGACAGCGGGTTGGCACCCAGTTTGTCGAGATCGATGATGCTTGGGTCATCGCCCGCTTCGCTCAGGATTTCCCGTGGAATCGGCGCCAACAGTCTTTGCCCGGCCTTGTCCACCTCCACTATTTGCACGGCCGACCAAACGTTGTCGAGATCCGGGCTGTTAAAGAGTTGGTCTCTGACAGTGAAGGAAAACATGAATTCAGGATCGTCGACCAGATCGGCGCTGGTGACGTCGAAACATATCCGGGTAGGCGTCGCCGAGCCGTGGTTTGGCGGGGCGGGGGCCTGGGTTGCATCCACCGTGTGAAATACGTCATGGCCATTACAATTGAGCCGGATTTCGTCATAGGCCCGGCAGTAGGGGTATTCCACGCAGACCGTCGCACTGACGAAACCTGGGCCCACACCGTTCTTGATTTCGTCCGGCAATAGCAACACCAGTTCCGAATGCCCGGGCTCACCCGGTGACCTGTCCTGGTTGCCCGGCCGGATGCTGTTGTACAGGATCTCCAGCGGAGGGGTCGAGGTTTGATCGTTCATACCGGGGCGTTTCACGGTGTACGTCAGTCGATTGACCAGGCCGGGCAACAATTTGCCATGTGGAATGTACAACGTGACATCGTCATCGAGGCCCTGAGTCTGTTTGCTATCCAGCGCCTCCTCACCATTGAGGTTGATCGAAACGTTGTCGTTTGGCTGCTGGCCCCAATAAGCCTGCACCAACACTTCGCAGCCGAAGGGCAGCGGCACATAAAGGTGGATGGGGACACCATAGTCGGCGCCTGCCAAGGGCTGGGTGGCGCCGGGTAAGCTGGGCGGGTACAGGTCAAGTATGGTGGAATCAGCCGTTTTCGATGAGTCGGTCATGAGTAATCCCCACGGAATGGAACAGATATACCGAGGCTCTATCAGAGCTCGAATGCGCGTGGGGGCCTACTGTCAGAGTTGACAGATCCGAACAGGTTTTAGACGAGCGGTTGGGCGGGGGATTTGAATATCACCTTGCGGATCCCGGCCAGATAATCAATTGTTCTGCCGACATTCCATTCAGGTACCCCGCCCCATGCTTTTCCTGCTCGCCTACATCAGCAGTGTCGTGCTGATCAACTTCGCGTTTTCCGCCGCACCGCACCTGGACATCATCTGGTCGGCCTGGGGCGGCCTGGTGTTTATCCTGCGGGACATGGTGCAGACCCGCTTCGGCCACGGTGCCATCGCGGCGATGCTGGTGGCGCTGGTGTTGTCCTATGTCACCTCGGACCCGACCATCGCCCTGGCGAGCGCCACGGCATTCGCGGTGTCCGAGTGCATCGACTGGCTGGTGTTCACGATCACCAAGCGCCCACTCCATGACCGGTTGTGGATCAGTTCGGCCCTGAGCATTCCCCTGGACACGTTCATCTTCTTCGGTTTGATCGACGCCCTGACGCCTGCTGTGGTGATCACCGCCCTGCTCTCGAAATTCGCCGGGGTCACCGCCGTCTGGCTGATCATGGCCTGGCGTTTACGCAAACAGGCCATCGCCGGGCGGTTCATGTAAAATGCCGCGCTTTCTCCCATGGGAAGCTCGCCCGGCGCGCAACCCGCGATGATCCGCTCCTGTTTGAGGACCTTCAGATGACCCGTATCGGAACCCCATTGTCGCCCACCGCGACCCGCGTTTTGTTGTGTGGCAGCGGTGAGCTGGGCAAGGAAGTGGTAATCGAACTGCAGCGCCTGGGCGTCGAGGTGATTGCCGTGGACCGCTACGCCAACGCGCCGGCCATGCAAGTGGCCCACCGCAGCCATGTGATCAACATGCTCGACGGTGCTGCCCTGCGTGCGGTGATCGAGGCCGAGAAGCCGCATTTCATCGTGCCGGAAATCGAAGCCATCGCCACCGCCACCTTGGTGGAACTGGAGGCCGAAGGCTTCACCGTGATCCCCACCGCCCGTGCCGCGCAGTTGACCATGAACCGTGAAGGCATCCGTCGCCTGGCCGCCGAAGAGCTGGGCCTGCCGACCTCGCCGTACTTCTTCGCCGACACCGTGGAAGACTACCGCAAGGCCGTGGAAACCCTGGGTTTCCCGTGCGTGGTCAAGCCGGTGATGAGTTCCTCGGGCAAGGGCCAGAGCCTGCTGCGCAGTACCGATGACGTGCAAAAAGCCTGGGACTACGCCCAGGAAGGCGGCCGTGCCGGCAAGGGCCGAGTGATCATCGAAGGGTTCATCGATTTCGACTACGAAATCACCTTGCTCACCGTGCGCCACGTCGGCGGCACCACCTTCTGCGCACCGGTCGGCCACCGTCAGGAAAAGGGCGACTATCAGGAATCCTGGCAGCCACAAGCCATGAGCCCGGTGGCCCTGGCCGAATCCGAACGCGTCGCCAAGGCGGTGACCGAGGCCCTGGGTGGTCGCGGCCTGTTTGGCGTCGAGCTGTTCATCAAGGGTGACCAGGTGTGGTTCAGCGAAGTCTCGCCGCGCCCGCACGACACTGGCCTGGTGACGCTGATCTCCCAGGACCTGTCGCAGTTCGCCTTGCATGCCCGCGCCATTCTCGGCCTGCCGATCCCGCTGATCCGCCAGTTCGGCCCTTCGGCCTCGGCGGTGATCCTGGTGGAAGGCCAATCGACCCAGACCGCTTTCGCCAACCTGGGCGCGGCCCTCAGCGAACCGGACACCGCCCTGCGCCTGTTCGGCAAACCGGAAGTCAACGGCCAGCGCCGCCTGGGCGTGGCCCTGGCCCGCGACGAGTCCATCGAAGCCGCCCGCGCCAAGGCGACCCGCGCTTCGCAGGCCGTCAGGATCGAACTGTAACCAATATCGCTTGCCCATGGTGACCTGTGGGAGCAAGGCTTGCCCGCGATAAAGGCGATGCGGTCTTTCCGAAGTCGAGTCGCCTGTTTCGCGAGCAAGCTTTGCTCCCACAGTTAACTGGGAGACATCGATAATAAAAAAAGGCGATACCCGCAAAGGTATCGCCTTTTTCATAAGCGCCTGTTTTATCCCAGATCGTTCCCACGCTCCTGCGTGGGAACGCCGCCAGGGACGCTCCGCGTTCCGCTTGTGGAGAGGATGACGCAGAGCGTCACCGGATGCATTCCCACGCAGGAGCGTGGGAACGATCACTCCCGCTTAATCCGGCAGTTTGTAGGCGATCACATAATCGCCCTGCTTGGTGCCCAGGGAACCGTGGCCACCGGCAACAACCAGCACATATTGCTTGCCGTCCTTGCCGGTGTAGGTCATCGGCGTGGTCTGGGCGCCGGCTGGCAGGCGGCCTTCCCACAGTTGCTTGCCGTTTTTCACGTCATAGGCACGCAGGTACTGGTCGAGGGTGCCGCTCAGGAACGCCAGGCCGCTGGCGGTGGTGAACGTGCCACCCAGGCTCGGAACGCCCATGCTCAGCGGGATCGGTACCGGCGAGCTGTCACGCACGGTGCCGTTCTTGTGCTTCCACAGGGTTTTGTTGTTGGTCAGGTCCACGGCCGCGACATAACCCCATGCAGGCGCCTGGCAAGGCAGGCCCATTGGCGAGAGCAGCGCTTCGAGGATCACACCATAGGGCGCGCCCTTGTTCGGCTGCACGCCTTCGGTTTCGCTCTTGCGCCCCGGGGCACCAGCCACTTCGGCCGCCGGCACCAGTTTCGACTTGAACGCCATGTAGCTCGGGTTGACGAAGGCGATCTGGCGCACCGGGTCCACCGAAATGCCACCCCAGTCGAACACGCCGAAGTTACCCGGGTAAACGATCGAGCCTTGCAGCGATGGCGGCGTGTACATGCCGTCATAGCGCAGCGACTTGAAGTCGATCCGGCAGAGCATCTGGTCGAACGGGGTCACGCCCCACATGTCGCGTTCCTTGAGGACCGGCGGCACGAAGTTCAGGTCGGACATCGGTTGGGTCGGCGAGGTGTGGTCACCTTCCACCGCGCCTTGGGGCACCGGGATTTCCTTGATCGGGATGATCGGCTGGCCATTGCTGCGGTCCAGCACGTAGATGCTGCCCTGCTTGGTGGAAGCCAGTACAGCCGGTTTCACACCATCGGCGGTCTTCATGTCCATCAGGGTCGGTTGACCGCCGACGTCCATGTCCCACAGGTCGTGGTGAGTGAACTGGAAGTACCAGCGCACCTTGCCGGTGGCGATGTCCAGGGCGGTCAGACCGGCGGAATATTTTTCCGACTCCGGCGTGCGCAGGCCGCCGAACTGGTCGGGAGTCTGGTTGCCCATTGGCAGGTAGAGCATGCCGAGTTTTTCATCGACGCTGAACATGGACCACATGTTCGGCGAGTTGCGGGTGTAGGTCTGGCCTTCGGCAATCGGTGTGGTGTCGTCCGGCTTGCCACTGTCCCAGTTCCACACCAGCTTGCCGGTGTGCACGTCGTAGGCACGGATGACGCCGCTAGGCTCGTCGGTGGAGACGTTATCGGTGACGTGGCCGCCGATCACCACCAGGTTCTGGGTAACCGCCGGTGGCGACGTGGAGTAGTAACCGCCGGCCGTGAAACCGCCGATGTTGGCGGTCAGGTCGACCTGGCCCTTGTCGCCGAAGTCTTCGCACATCTTGCCGGTGTCGGCGTTGAGGGCGATCAGACGGGTGTCGGCGGTCGGCAGGAAGATCCGCCGTGGGCAGACGGTGCTGGCCGGCGTGGAGCTGGCGGCACCCGTCGGGCTCTGCTCGGCAGAGGCGTACGCGGCGTCATCGTGATAGGTCACGCCACGGCAGGTCATGTGGGCCCAACCCTTGAAGTTTTGCGCTTTTTGCGTGGAAAGCTTCGGATCGAAACGCCAGATTTCCTTGCCGGTGTCAGGCTCCAGGGCGATCACCTGGCTGTGAGGCGTGCACACGTAGAGCATGCCGTTGGCCTTCAGCGGGGTGTTTTCGGCAGTGGTTTCACCCGGGTCGTTCGGCCCTGGCAGGTCGCCGGTGCGATAGGTCCAGGCCGGCACCAGTTTGCTGACGTTCTCGGGGGTGATCTGTGCCAGCGGCGAATAGCGGTCGCCATGGGCACTGCGCCCGTAGGAGTTCCAGTCGCCGTCCGGCATGGCCGGTGCGGTGTTGGCCATGCCCGGCACGCTGTCGCGGTCCAGTTGGCCCTTGATCTCACCCGGGTTGGTGAACTGGCTGGCGAGCGCGGCGATACCGGCGATGACCACGGCGGCGCCCAATGCGCGGGTGCCCATGGCCGAGGCTTCGGCGGTCAACAGCGGGCGGCGGAACCACGGCAGCAACATGACGATGCCCAGGGCAAACAGCATTGCCAGGCGCGGCACCAGTTGCCACCAGTCCAGGCCCACTTCCCACAACGCCCACACGGTGCTGGCGAACAGCACCAGCGCGTACAGGCCCAGGGCCGCGCGACGGGCCATGATCAGCAACACGCCGGTCAGCGCCAGGCCGATCCCGGCCAGCAGGTAATACAACGAGCCGCCAAGCGTGCTCAGCTTGACTCCCCCGGCCAACAGGACCAGGCCCATCAATAGAAGCAGAATGCCGAGCAAACTCGGTAGCAGACGGCTTCGACTCAAAGCACCCTCAGTGCTCATAGTGTGTTTCTCCGTGACGTTTTAAGGAGTCCCGCGCAAGTAGTCACTGTAGATGACGATCTTGCGAGGGCTTGGTTCAGTTGAAAAAAGGCAAATTCGGTTGCCGCGATCCCTTGTGGGAGCGAGCTTGCTCGCGATGGCGGCGTGTCAGTTGGCTTCAAGGTTGAATGTGCAATCGTTATCGCGAGCAAGCTCGCTCCCACAGGAATTCGCCGAGACAGCGCTGTCTTTCAGCGTCTGGACACTGGGCGTTTTTTAATCTTTCAGCAGGATCGAGCTGGACGCAGAGGCTTCGGCACGCCAGAAGAAGCGTTTCAGCAGGTGGCGCAAGGATAATGTCCCGTTCTCAATAGAGAAAGGGCTTTTGTTGACATGAATCATCTCGGATTCGGTAACAGTGCGCCTGGCGCTGGGCGGCCATGATGAAGGCTATGCTTCCACCCTAAGGGCACCTCGGCTAAGGTGCGCGGTTTTACACCTTTAGCGCGAAGGCCTCCCATGACCGAACCCAACAACAATCCACTGCACGGCGTGACGCTGGAGCAGATCCTCAACGCCCTCGTGCAGCACTATGAATGGTCGGGCCTGGCCGAACGCATCGACATCCGTTGCTTCAAGAGCGACCCGAGCATCAAGTCGAGCCTGACCTTCCTGCGCAAGACGCCATGGGCGCGGGAGAAAGTCGAGCGCCTGTACATCAAGTTGATGCGCACCAAGCGGCCGGTCTGAGTCGTGGGGAGTAATCAGGGTCGTCACCTCACGCTGCGACAGCGTTTTGTCTGCGTGACGGCACTGCTGGGCTGGGTGGGATTGAGCATCCAGCTGTATCTGATCCTGCTTGGTCGCTGGAAACTGGACGCGAGCCTGCTGGGCGGGCTGGTGAGTTTCTTCAGTTTCTTCACGGTCCTGACCAACACCCTGGTGGCCGTGGTGCTGACCTGGGAACTGACCGCTCGCGAGTCGGCGGCCCGGCGCTGGTTCCTGCTGCCCAGCGTGCGCAGCGGCGTCGCAGTGAGCATCGCCCTGGTCAGCCTGGCCTACAACCTGCTGCTGCGCCACCTCTGGCAACCCGAAGGCTGGCAGTTCGTGGCCGACGAGCTACTGCACGACGTGGTGCCCTTGCTGTACATCGTCTATTGGTGGCTCTACGTGCCCAAAGGCAGCTTGCGCCTGGGCCACATCGGGCTTTGGGTGATCTACCCCTTGGTGTATTTCGCCTATGTCCTGCTGCGCGGGGATCTATTGGCGGCTTACCCCTACCCTTTCATCGATGTGGCGAATCTGGGTTATCCACAGGTGTTCATCAATGCCGGGGGGATATTGCTGGGGTTTATCGCGATTGCGTTGGGGGTGGTGGGGTTGGATCGGTTGGCATCGTTGAAATAGAGGCCTGCAGAGCACATAGCGGTGTGAGTCAAACCTGTGGGAGCAAGGCTTGCCCGCGATGAAGATCACGCGGTTTACCTGAAGACCAGGGCGCCTGCATCGCGAGCAAGCTTTGCTCCCACAGATAGGTATCCCACAGGGGTTTGTGTTCCATATCCGGCATCAGCGCCTTGCTGGCAACATCCACACCAACCCACTGGCCTTGGCCCGCTCATGACACAGCGCCAACACACTGCGCCGCTCGTCGTTGTCCATCCGGCTCCAACGGGTGATCTCCGCCACGGTGCGCTGGCAACCGGTGCAGATGTCGTCATCGTCCAGCGCACAGATGTTCACGCAGGGCGAAGGCACCGGGCGTTCAGGGGCGCTCATGGTTCCTGCTCGACCAGGTCGCGGGCGTAGCGCTGGGAATTGTGCACATAGTGCGCCGCGCTGGCCTCGAGCATTTTTTTCTGGGCCTCGGTCAGTTCACGCACCACCTTGCCGGGCGAGCCCATCACCAGCGAACCATCGGGAATTTCCTTGCCCTCGCCGATCAGCGAGTTGGCGCCGATGATGCAGTTCTTGCCGATCTTCGCGCCGTTGAGAATCACCGCGTTGATGCCGATGAGGCTGTAGTCGCCCACCGTACAGCCATGGAGCATGGCGTTGTGGCCGATGGTCACGCCGGTGCCGATGGTCAGCGGATAGCCCATGTCGGTGTGCATTACCGTGCCGTCCTGCACGTTGCTGTTCTTGCCGATCAGGATCAGTTCGTTGTCACCGCGCAGCACGGCGTTGAACCAGACATTGGCGCCCTCTTCGAGGCGGACCTTGCCAACCAGCGTGGCGTTGGGCGCGACCCAGCTCTGTGGGTGGGTTTCGACACGGGCATCGCCCAGGCGGTATTTCATGAGAGTCCTCGGGGCGTCAGGTATTGATGAAGCTCTTGGGCGGTTTGTGCAGGTCGATTTCGGCGTCGTACAGCAGGTTGACCAACTCCACGACCATGATCGCCGTCAGGCCCCAGATCTTGAATTCGCCAAACCGATAGCTGGGCACGTACCAACTGCGGCCCTGGTAATCGATCCGGTGCGTGTGTTCGCGTGGATCCTTGCGGAAAAACTCAAGCGGCACGCTGAACACCGCAGCGATCTCGGCATCGTTGGCCTGGTATTCGACGTAGTCCGGAATCACTCCGACATAAGGCGTGACCTTGATGCCGTGAAGTGAGATCAGCGGGCTGAGGGGGCCGATCACTTCCACCAGCCCGGGCGGCAGGCCGATTTCTTCCTCGGCTTCGCGCAGGGCAGTGAAGATCAGGTCCGGGTCTTCCGGGTCGCGGCGCCCGCCGGGGAACGCCACCTCGCCGCCATGGGTCGAGAGCCCGCTGGCGCGCAGGGTCAGTACCAGCTCCGGTTCATCGCTGCGGGTAATCGGCACCAGCACCGCGGCTTCAGGGAAACGTTGGTCAGCCTGCAGATCGTGCGGGGTATGGTTGCTTACTCGATGCAGTAGCTCGTCCAGCATGAGACTTCTCGATTTATTCGCTACCTTGCATCATGCACCAATCGTTCAAGCGGCCCAACCCCCGCACCGCGTCGTGTCGCGAAAGGACAACTTGCCGACACCGGCCCGCACCGCCAAGATAGGCGCAGCATTCAGGAATCCAAGCATGAAATTCTGCAGCCAGTGCGGTAACCCGGTGACCCAGCGCATACCCGAAGGCGACTCGCGCCTGCGTTTTGTCTGCGACGCCTGCCATACCATCCATTACCAGAACCCCAACATCGTGGCCGGTTGCGTACCGACCTGGGGCAGTAAGGTCCTGTTGTGCCGGCGCGCCATCGAGCCGCGGCGCGGTTACTGGACGCTGCCGGCGGGCTTCATGGAGAACGGCGAAACGGTCGAACAGGCCGCCGTGCGCGAAACCGCCGAAGAAGCCTGCGCCCGGGTGCGAAATTTGAGCATCTATACGCTGATTGACGTACCGCATATCAGCCAGGTACATGTATTCTTCCGCGCCGAACTGGTGGATGAGGATTTCGCCGCCGGGCCCGAGAGCCTGGAGGTGAAGCTGTTCGAAGAAGCGGACATTCCCTGGGACGAACTGGCTTTCCGCACAGTGGGCCGTACCCTGGAATATTTCTACGCGGACCGCCGGGCCGAAGATTACCCTGTGCGATCCGAATCGATCCCACCGCTGGCTCAGCCTGCCAATACATAAAAAACCAATATAGCCACAACACCTCTAGGGATATCGTTTCAATGCGCTGGTTGCTTGTCTTGTTCTGCTTGTCGTTCACTGCGATGTCCCAGGCCTCTGCGGTGGGAACCTACAACGGCAAGGTCATCGAAAAAGTGCTGGTGCTCAAGTCCGCCCATCAATTGCAATTGATCAACGACGGCAAGCCGCTCAAGACCTATCGCATCTCACTGGGCAGGGGCGCCAAAAAAGGCCCCAAGCTGATCGAGGGCGACAAGCGCACCCCTGAAGGTTTCTACTGGATCGACTGGCGCAAGACCAGCGAGAACTACTACCTGTCGATGCATATTTCCTACCCCAACATCAGCGACGCCGCCCGCGCCCGCCGCGAAGGCGTTGAGCCGGGGGGCATGATCATGATCCACGGCACGCCTGATTCGGAAGAGAACCCTGAGCAGTTGTTCCATACGCTGGACTGGACCGACGGCTGCATCGCCATGCGCAATGTGGACATGCGCGAGGTCTGGAACCTGGTGCCGGATGGCACGATGATCGAAATCCGGCCGTAGCGCCTCCCCCTCCTGCGGCAGGAGCTTCTTGTGGCGAGGGAGTCCCCGCTGGGCTGCGCCTGTAGGAGCTGTCGAGTGCAACGAGGCTGCGATCTTGCCCCAGGCACTTGAGTCTCAAGCGAAAGATCAAAAGATCGCAGGCTTCGCCAGCTCCTACAGAGCCCCGCGCGAGATTGCTCCCTCACCACAGGTTACGTGGCATCAAGTCCGAAGCTCTACCCGGTCCAAGGCCTTGTTTGCCAACAACGTTCCCAGCTCGATCATCTGCGCCACGCCCAACGCCACATGCCGCCGCGAACCGTCCAAGTCAAACAGGAGGTCGCTAAGCACCGCATTGGCCGAGGCCAGGGTTTCGCTGAGGTTGGCTAGTAAGGTTTCGGTGTCAACGTTGTCCGATACGCTGAACAACTGCACCGAGGGTTGGGGGTCTGGTTCGCTGCCGTCGGGTTTGAGGTAATGGTCCATCGCGCGGTCGGCGGCTTCTTTCAGCTTGTCGGGGGCGTAGTCGCCGTAGGGGAAGGGTGGAGGCGGGTTTTGGCATGTCAGAATTATTTTTCAATTGAAGCTCCTTTAAATTAATGGAGCCCAGGACAAAACGTCCGGGCCTGTTGCCCCTTGATTTTTTTCGGACGGTCAAACCCGGTCGCTGAATTGGCAGCGACACCCAAAGGCTAGAGCCCTTGCTTCCGAGGGACAACCTTAAAAACATGTCGGAAACTTCGGTCCGTCTGACGGACCAAGGAGTGATCATTCACACAACAAAAAACCGGCCGAAGCCGGTTTTTGAGGATGGCATTTGGGCTTACACAAACGCTGCGCGCTGCTCAGCCTCATAATGCCGAGTCTGAAAAGGCAGGAGGGTTTGCACCTTCAAGCCAAGACCTTCATTCAATCCCCAAGAGAGAGCGAGTTCATCACGGCGTTTGCGAAGCGCAACAGCGGTTTGTGAGGTTATGGCTTGCTTGGGTGTCGAACGTAAAAATAGCTCAAGGGCTTTGAAGACTTCCAACGCACGGCTGTCCGTGACACACGAAAATCGGGTGAGCCGTTCGAGCAAATAGCCTGCACGACGCAACTCGACCTCATCCGTGTGTTGGCTCAGAAAAGCTTGAGCTGCGCTTATCAAGTCCGAGTTGGAATACCAGACAGCCTTGGCCGCGCTCACGAGTGCAGCATCATCTGCATGATCCAACGGGCTTTTGACCAATGTGTCCAGAGCGGCTGAGAGGACGTGGCGGTTAGCAGGCTTCGCCATCTGTATTCTCCAAATAATCTTGCAAAATTTGAGTAAGAACAGAAATTGGAGGCTCTTTGTTGCCAACATATACATCAATTGCCTGCAATGCCAGTCGACGCAGCTCAGTGGTCAATATGAAGCCGGCCCTTAAGAGCGCCATGATGTCGCCAATATCCTGATCCGTTGCTCTGCCCAACTTTGAAATCGCAATATCTACAGGGGCAGCAACGTGAACGTGTAGAGGAGACTCTACCGGGAACTCTTCAAGAGGGAGGCTTCGAGCCCAATAGTCCTCGTGAATCGGACCAAAGCTGGTGTTGTATTGGAGGTCGTAGTTGAGTTCCATCAAACGGCCGGACTTTTCGACAAATTGCTCAGGCACTTCCGCAAGTAACGTTCGAAGATGAAAGCCTTCTGGAAGGCTAGCCTCATAAATTTCGGCGTCAACGTCCGTGGAGACACGATGGTTTGTATAAAGGTGCACTGCACACCCACCAAAAACGATGACTTTGACCACCCCAGGCACTGCATTCTCAGAAGTCAGCTCCGCTTCGACGGACTTGAACATTGAAACCAAAGCCTGTCCCAGCGCGGTACTTGTATTGAGGCGGGGGGCGATCGTATCCGGCATTTCCATGTTTGAACCTCAGAGGCTGATGTTGCTCCTTGAAACTGGGATCTGCCACTTGGCCTTGCCAAAGACCAGTGAGCGATCCCTGCGTTTGGAGATGTAGGCCCCGAAAACTAGAGCCCCCGTTTCTGAGGGACAACCTTAAAAACATGTCGGAAACTTCAGGGCGTCTGACAGATCAGCCATCTGATCGGGGATGTTTCGCACAAATTTCAGATAGGCTTTTTTTGGATTGAATTTGCTGCGGTAACGGATATTCACACCGACCAAATAAACAACCCACCACCGGCCACCACGAAAATAAACATCAAATTTCAAAACCCGCCCTCCATGCATACCACTGACCTCTAATCCCCCCAACCCAACGCAGTAACCCCACGATCTATCCACACCATCCTAATACCACTTAAAGCTAGCCACCTTTAAGCCCCCCAGAAAATCTAGACAACCCGCCAAAACCAGCGTTGACATGGTATTCAAGTGGTATTAGCTTCGATCCCCATCACCGAGCGAAAACTCCTACAACCGCATCGGACACACCACATGAACGACATCCTGGCCCTGCGCCCCG
>NZ_JAHBCZ010000015.1:0-103492 GCF_019956035.1 Pseudomonas sp. A-RE-22 | reverse complement strand
GGGGTGGCGTTGTGGGGGCTGGTGGCTTGCCTGATCGCGCCATGGCTTGGGCTGATGCTTTTGCGACACGCGGGTCGTTTTCATCCACCGGCGATGCGGCGTTGGACATATGGCCTTTATCCCGCGCATTTCCTGTTACTGCTCGCGGTTCGCCATATCGTCGAGTAACCCTATGGGAGCAGCATCCTGGGAACTAAGGCGCGGGAGCAAAGCCAGTGGGAGCAAGGCTTGCCCGCGATGAAAGCGCCGCGCGCTCCCATGGACCGAGGCGCCTGGATCGCGAGCAAGCTTTGCTCCCACAGTGCTATCGCGCAGGCCTTGCTCTCCGACTCTTTGATCCCATGTCGTAAACGCACCTTTGCGTGGCGTCCATAGGCATTTGACATGCCTGCGCCAGCCATACCATCGCATCCAAAGGGCACGACCGAACGGTCCGTGCCTCACCGAGACGAAAGGCGCACCGCCGCCGCTGGGAGAGACGCGATGTTCAGCAAGCAAGACCAAATCCAAGGCTACGATGATGCACTGCTGGCGGCGATGAACGCCGAAGAGCAACGCCAGGAAGATCACATCGAACTGATCGCGTCAGAAAACTACACCAGCAAGCGCGTGATGGAGGCCCAGGGCAGCGGCCTGACCAACAAGTACGCCGAAGGCTATCCGGGCAAGCGCTACTACGGTGGCTGCGAGCACGTCGACAAAGTCGAAGCCCTGGCCATCGAGCGCGCCAAGCAACTGTTCGGTGCCGATTACGCCAACGTCCAGCCGCACTCCGGCTCTTCGGCCAACAGCGCCGTATACCTGGCCCTGCTGCAGGCCGGCGACACCATCCTGGGCATGAGCCTGGCCCACGGCGGTCACCTGACCCACGGTGCCAAGGTGTCGTCCTCGGGCAAGCTCTATAACGCGGTGCAATACGGCATCGACACCACCACCGGCCTGATCGACTACGACGAAGTCGAGCGCCTGGCGGTCGAGCACAAGCCGAAGATGATCGTTGCCGGTTTCTCCGCTTACTCCAAGACCCTGGATTTCCCACGTTTCCGCCAGATCGCCGACAAGGTCGGTGCCCTGTTGTTCGTCGACATGGCCCACGTTGCCGGTCTGGTCGCCGCCGGTCTGTACCCTAATCCACTGCCTTACGCCGACGTGGTCACCACCACCACCCACAAGACCCTGCGCGGTCCACGTGGCGGCCTGATCCTGGCCAAGGCCAACGAAGAGATCGAGAAGAAGCTCAACGCCGCGGTATTCCCCGGCGCCCAGGGTGGCCCGCTGATGCACGTGATCGCCGGCAAGGCGGTGTGCTTCAAGGAAGCGGCGGAGCCTGGCTTCAAGGCTTACCAGCAGCAAGTGATCGATAACGCCCAGGCCATGGCTGGCGTGTTCATCAAGCGCGGCTACGATGTAGTGTCCGGTGGTACCGATAACCACCTGTTCCTGGTCAGCCTGATCCGTCAGGGCCTGACCGGCAAGGACGCCGATGCTGCCCTGGGCCGTGCCCACATCACCGTCAACAAGAACGCCGTGCCGAACGACCCGCAATCACCGTTCGTGACCTCGGGCCTGCGCATTGGCACCCCGGCGGTGACCACACGTGGCTTCAAGGTGACCCAGTGCGTCACGCTGGCCGGCTGGATCTGCGACATTCTCGACAACCTCGGCGATGCCGATGTCGAGGCCAATGTCGCGCAGCAAGTGGCGGCCCTGTGCGCGGACTTCCCGGTTTATCGCTGAGTCGGTTTTGGAGTAATGACTATGCAACGCTATTCGGGCTTCGGCCTCTTCAAACACTCTCTCAGCCATCACGAAAACTGGCAGCGGATGTGGCGCACGCCGACCCCGAAAAAGGTCTATGACGTGGTCATCGTCGGCGGTGGCGGGCATGGCCTGGCAACCGCCTACTACCTGGCCAAGGAGCACGGCATCACCAACGTGGCCGTGGTCGAGAAGGGCTGGTTGGGCGGCGGTAACACCGCGCGCAACACCACCATCGTGCGCTCCAACTACCTGTGGGACGAATCGGCCCACCTGTACGAACACGCGATGAAACTCTGGGAAGGTCTGTCCCAGGACCTGAACTACAACGTGATGTTCTCCCAGCGTGGCGTCTACAACCTGTGCCATACCCTGCAGGACATCCGTGATTCCGAGCGTCGTGTCAGCGCCAACCGCCTCAATGGCGTGGACGGCGAGCTGCTCAACGCCAAGCAAGTGGCCGACGAGATCCCATACCTGGATTGCTCGAAGAACACCCGTTACCCGGTGATGGGCGCCACCGTCCAGCGTCGCGGCGGCGTGGCCCGTCACGATGCCGTGGCCTGGGGCTTTGCCCGGGCGGCGGACGCGTTGGGCGTGGACCTGATCCAGCAGACCGAAGTGATCGGTTTCCGCAAGGAAAACGGCGTGTGCATCGGCGTGGAAACCAACAAGGGCTTCATCGGCGCCAAGCGTGTCGGCGTGGTGACCGCTGGTAACTCCGGACACATGGCCAAGCTCGCGGGCTTCCGCCTGCCGATCGAATCCCACCCGCTGCAAGCGCTGGTGTCGGAGCCGATCAAGCCGATTATCGACAGCGTGATCATGTCCAACGCCGTGCACGGCTACATCAGCCAGTCCGACAAGGGCGACCTGGTGATCGGCGCCGGTATCGACGGCTACAACGGCTACGGCCAGCGTGGTTCGTACCCGGTGATCGAACACACCATCCAGGCCATCGTCGAAATGTTCCCGGTGCTCTCGCGGGTGCGCATGAACCGTCAGTGGGGCGGCATCGTCGACACCACGCCGGACGCCTGCCCGATCATCTCCAAGACCCCGGTGCCGAACATGTTCTTCAACTGCGGTTGGGGCACCGGCGGCTTCAAGGCAACACCGGGCTCGGGCAACGTCTTCGCTGCAAGCCTGGCCAAGGGTGAAATGCATCCGCTGGCCGCGCCGTTTTCCATCGACCGTTTCCACAACGGCGCACTGATCGACGAACACGGCGCTGCTGCCGTCGCCCACTAACAGGAGAAATCCCTATGTTGCACATCTTCTGTCCTCACTGCGGCGAACTGCGCTCCGAAGAGGAATTCCATGCATCCGGCCAGGCGCATATCCCGCGTCCACTGGATCCGAACGCTTGCACCGACGAACAGTGGGGCGACTACATGTTCTTCCGTGACAACCCGCGCGGGTTGCACCATGAGCTGTGGGATCACGTCGCCGGTTGCCGCCAGTACTTCAACGTGACCCGCGACACCGTGACCTACGAGATTCTCGAAACCTACAAGATCGGCCAAAAGCCGCAATTCACCGACAAGGCTGACAGTCCGAAAGCGGCCGCACAGGCTCTGGGAGAGAAGGTATGAGCCAGATCAATCGCCTGTCCAACGGTGGACGGATCGACCGCAACAAAGCGCTGAGCTTCACCTTCAACGGCCAGACCTACAAAGGCTTCGAGGGCGATTCCCTGGCTGCTGCGCTGCTGGCCAACGGCGTCGACATCATTGGCCGCAGCTTCAAGTATTCGCGTCCTCGCGGCATCTTCGCCGCCGGTGCCGAAGAGCCGAACGCCGTGCTGCAGATCGGTGCCACCGAAGCCACGCAAATTCCTAACGTGCGCGCCACGCAACAGGCGCTGTACCAGGGTCTGGTCGCCACCAGCACCAACGGCTGGCCGAACGTGAACAACGACATGATGGGCATTCTCGGCAAGGTCGGCGGCAAACTGATGCCGCCGGGCTTCTACTACAAAACCTTCATGTACCCGCAATCGTTCTGGATGACCTACGAGAAGTACATCCGCAAGGCTGCCGGCCTGGGTCGCTCGCCGACCGAGAACGATCCGGACACCTACGACTACATGAACCGCCACTGCGACGTGCTGATCGTCGGCGCTGGCCCTGCCGGCCTGGCCGCCGCACTGGCCGCGGCCCGCAGCGGTGCGCGCGTCATCCTGGCCGATGAGCAGGAAGAGTTCGGCGGCAGCCTGCTCGACTCCCGCGAGAGCCTGGACGGCAAGCCTGCGATCGAATGGGTCGCTGCGGCGGTGGCTGAACTGCGCTCGATGCCAGAAGTGGTGTTGCTGCCTCGCGCCACGGTGAACGGTTACCACGACCATAACTTCTTGACCATCCATGAGCGCCTTACCGACCACCTCGGTGATCGAGCGCCCATCGGCCAGGTCCGCCAGCGCATCAACCGCGTCCGCGCCAAGCGCGTGGTCCTGGCGACCGGCGCCTGCGAGCGTCCGCTGGTCTACGGCAACAACGACGTGCCGGGCAACATGCTGGCCGGTGCGGTGTCCACCTACGTGCGTCGCTACGGCGTGGCACCGGGCAAGAAACTGGTGCTGAGCACCAACAACGACCATGCCTATCGCGTGGCCCTGGACTGGTTCGACGCCGGCCTGCAAGTGGTGGCCGTTGCCGATGCGCGCAGCAACCCGCGTGGTGCGCTGGTGGAAGAGGCCCGCGCCAAGGGCATTCGCATCCTCACCGGCAGCGCCGTGATCGAGGCCCGCGGCAGCAAGCGCGTCACCGGGGCACGTGTTGCCGCGATCGACGTCCGTGCCCACAAAGTCACCAGCCCCGGCGAATGGCTGGACTGCGATCTGGTAGCCAGTTCCGGCGGCTACAGCCCGGTGGTTCACCTGGCTTCGCACCTGGGCGGCAAGCCGATCTGGCGTGAAGATATCCTCGGTTTCGTACCGGGCGAAGCACCGCAAAAGCGCGTGTGCGTCGGTGGTGTGAACGGTGTCTACAGCCTTGGCGATAGCTTGGCCGATGGCTTCGAGGGCGGCGTGCGCGCGGCCAACGAAGCCGGCTTCAAGGCAGTGGAGGGCGTGTTGCCCAAAGCCCTGAGTCGTCACGAAGAGCCAACCCTGGCGCTGTTCCAGGTGCCCCACGAAAAATCCACTGCACGGGCGCCGAAGCAATTCGTCGACCTGCAGAACGACGTCACCGCCGCCGCCATCGAGCTCGCCACCCGCGAAGGCTTCGAGTCGGTGGAGCACGTCAAGCGCTACACCGCACTGGGCTTCGGTACCGACCAGGGCAAGCTGGGCAACGTCAACGGCCTGGCCATCGCGGCCCGCTCGCTGAACGTGAGCATCCCGCAGATGGGCACCACCATGTTCCGTCCGAACTACACGCCGGTAACCTTCGGCGCGGTGGCTGGTCGGCACTGTGGGCACATCTTCGAGCCGGTGCGCTTCACTGCGCTGCATGCCTGGCATGTGAAAAACGGCGCCGAGTTCGAAGACGTCGGCCAGTGGAAGCGCCCTTGGTACTTCCCGAAGAACGGTGAAGATCTGCATGCCGCGGTCAAGCGCGAATGCAAGGCCGTGCGCGACAGCGTTGGCCTGCTGGATGCCTCCACCCTGGGCAAGATCGACATCCAGGGCCCGGACGCCCGCGAGTTCCTCAACCGCGTCTACACCAACGCCTGGACCAAGCTCGACGTGGGCAAGGCCCGCTACGGTCTGATGTGCAAGGAAGACGGCATGGTCTTCGACGACGGCGTGACAGCCTGTCTGGCGGACAACCACTTCCTGATGACCACCACCACGGGTGGCGCGGCGCGCGTGCTGCAATGGCTGGAGATCTATCACCAGACCGAATGGCCGGACCTGAAGGTGTACTTCACCTCGGTCACCGACCACTGGGCGACCATGACCCTGTCGGGCCCCAACAGCCGCAAGCTGCTGAGCGACGTCACCGACATCGACCTGGACAAGGACGCTTTCCCGTTCATGACCTGGAAGGAAGGCCTGGTGGGCGGCGTGCCGGCGCGGGTGTTCCGGATCTCGTTTACCGGTGAGCTGTCGTACGAAATCAACGTGCAGGCCGACTACGCCATGGGCGTGCTCGAGCAGATCGTCGAGGCGGGCAAGAAGTACAACCTGACCCCATATGGCACCGAGACCATGCACGTATTGCGGGCCGAGAAGGGCTTCATCATCGTCGGTCAGGACACTGACAGCTCGATGACCCCGGACGACCTGAACATGGGCTGGTGTGTAGGGCGGACCAAGCCGTTCTCGTGGATCGGCTGGCGCGGCATGAATCGCGAAGATTGCGTGCGTGAAGACCGCAAGCAACTGGTGGGCCTCAAGCCGATCGACCCGAATGTCTGGCTGCCGGAAGGCGCGCAACTGGTGTTCAACACCAAGCAGGCGATCCCGATGACCATGGTTGGCCACGTGACCTCCAGCTATGCCCACAACTCCCTGGGTTACTCATTTGCCATGGGTGTGGTCAGGGGCGGCCTCAAGCGGATGGGCGAGCGGGTGTTCGCGCCATTGGCCGACGGCAGCGTGATCGAGGCAGAGATCGTTTCTTCGGTGTTCTTCGATCCGAAGGGGGATCGGCAGAATATTTGATACCTGATCGTTCCCACGCTCTGCGTGGGAATGCATCCCGGGACGCTCCGCGTCCCAAAAGCGGACGCAGAGCGTCCATGGCGGCATTCCCACGCAGAGCGTGGGAACGATCAATCTACGAGACAGGTGCTCCATATGACCGCAGTCAACGTGTACCAACAACGCCCAACCACCGGGGCCAAGGCCGAGTCGTCGCTGCACCATGCCGACCTCGCCAGCCTGGTGGGCAAGGGCCGCAAGAACGCCGGTGTGACCGTGCGCGAGAAAAAACTCCTGGGTCACCTGACCCTTCGTGGCGACGGTCACGACCCGGCGTTCGCCGCCGGTGTGCACAAGGCCCTGGGCCTGGAATTGCCAGGTGCGCTGACCGTCATCGTCAAGGGTGAAACCAGCCTGCAATGGCTTGGCCCGGATGAATGGCTGTTGGTGGTGCCCACTGGCGAAGAGTTCACCGCCGAGCAGAAGCTGCGCGAAGCCCTGGGCGAGCTGCACATCCAGATCGTCAACGTCAGCGGCGGCCAGCAGATCCTCGAACTGTCCGGCCCGAACGTGCGCGACGTGCTGATGAAGTCCACCAGCTATGACGTTCACCCAAGCAACTTCCCGGTGGGCAAGGCCGTGGGCACGGTGTTCGCCAAGTCGCAACTGGTGATCCGCCACACGGGCGAAGACACCTGGGAACTGGTGATCCGCCGCAGCTTCTCGGATTACTGGTGGCTGTGGTTGCAGGATGCCGCGGCTGAGTATGGCTTGAGCGTGCAGGCCTGAAACACTGCAGTCCTTGTGGAAGCAAAACTGTGGGAGCAAAGCTTGCTCGCGATGCAGGCGCTTGAGTTCCAGATAGACCGCGTTGTTTTTATCGCGAGCAAGCTTTGCTCCCACAGATAAATCCTCCGCCACAGGTTCTGTGTCCGGCGGGGGGTTATCCATAACAAACAGGAGTCACCGCAATGAGCCGCGCCCCAGACACATGGATCTTGACTGCCGACTGCCCCAGCGTGCTCGGCACGGTGGACGCGGTGACCCGCTTTCTGTTCGAGCAGGGCTGCTACGTCACCGAGCACCACTCCTTCGACGACCGGCTCTCGGGACGCTTCTTCATTCGCGTGGAGTTTCGCCAACCGGAAGGTTTTGACGAGCAGAATTTCCGTTCCGGCCTGGCCGAGCGTGCCGAAGCCTTCGGCATGGTTTTCGAACTGACGCCGCCCAACTACCGGCCCAAAGTGGTGATCATGGTCTCCAAGGCCGATCACTGCCTCAACGACTTGCTCTACCGCCAGCGCATCGGCCAGTTGTCCATGGACGTGGTGGCTGTGGTGTCCAATCACCCCGACCTCAAGCCGCTGGCCGACTGGCACCAGATTCCCTACTACCATTTCCCCCTGGACCCGAACGATAAGCCTTCCCAGGAGCGGCAGGTGTGGCAGGTGATCGAAGACACCGGCGCCGAACTGGTGATCCTTGCGCGCTACATGCAAGTGTTGTCGCCGGAGCTGTGTCGCAAGCTCGACGGCAAGGCGATCAACATCCACCACTCGCTGCTGCCGGGTTTCAAGGGCGCCAAGCCGTATCACCAGGCCTACAACAAAGGCGTGAAGCTGGTGGGCGCCACGGCGCACTACATCAACAACGACCTGGACGAAGGTCCGATCATCGCCCAGGGCGTGGAAGTGGTGGACCACAGCCACTATCCCGAAGACCTGATCGCCAAGGGCCGGGACATCGAAGGGCTCACCCTGGCCCGGGCCGTGGGGTATCACATCGAACGAAGGGTGTTCTTGAACGCCAATCGCACTGTCGTTCTTTAGACCGACATCGCGAGCAAGCTCGCTCCCACAGGGAGTACGCGATCAACTGTGGGAGCGAGCTTGCTCGCGATGAGGCCCTTACAGACAACAAAGAAACAAAGACACAAGCACTAACCCGAGCAATCAACGCGCTGCCTGCCTGGGCAACGCAGTTCCACAAAAACAACAGCGAGGTGAAAGCATGTCTGGTAATCGTGGTGTCGTGTATCTCGGCAACGGCAAGGTCGAAGTACAGAAAATCGACTATCCAAAAATGCAGGACCCGCGCGGCAGGAAGATTGAGCACGGTGTCATCCTGCGCGTGGTCTCCACCAACATCTGCGGCTCCGACCAGCACATGGTGCGCGGCCGTACCACTGCCCAGACTGGTCTGGTCCTGGGTCACGAAATCACTGGTGAAGTGATCGAAAAGGGCAGCGACGTCGAGAACCTGAAAATCGGTGATCTGGTGTCGGTGCCGTTCAACGTGGCTTGCGGGCGCTGCCGTTCCTGCAAGGAGCAACACACCGGTGTCTGCCTGACCGTCAACCCGGCCCGTGCCGGCGGTGCCTACGGTTACGTGGACATGGGCGACTGGACCGGCGGCCAGGCCGAATACGTGCTGGTGCCGTACGCCGACTTCAACCTGCTGAAACTGCCGGACCGCGACAAGGCCATGGAGAAAATCCGCGACCTGACCTGCCTGTCCGACATCCTGCCGACCGGCTACCACGGCGCTGTCACCGCCGGCGTTGGCCCTGGCAGCACTGTCTACATCGCTGGTGCTGGCCCGGTTGGCCTGGCGGCCGCTGCTTCCGCTCGCCTACTGGGTGCAGCAGTGGTGATCATTGGCGACGTCAACCCGGTCCGCCTGGCGCACGCCAAGGCCCAGGGTTTCGAAATCGCCGACCTGTCCCAGGACACCCCGTTGCACGAACAGATCGCCGCGCTGCTGGGCGAGCCTGAAGTCGATTGCGCCGTCGATGCGGTAGGCTTTGAAGCCCGCGGCCATGGCCATGACGGCGTCAAGCACGAAGCCCCGGCCACCGTACTCAACTCGCTGATGGGCGTGGTCCGTGTAGCCGGCAAGATCGGCATCCCTGGCCTCTACGTCACCGAAGACCCGGGCGCTGTCGATGCGGCGGCGAAAATGGGCAGCCTGAGCATTCGCTTCGGCTTGGGCTGGGCTAAATCCCACAGCTTCCACACCGGCCAGACCCCGGTGATGAAGTACAACCGCCAACTGATGCAGGCGATCATGTGGGACCGTATCAACATTGCTGAAATCGTCGGCGTGCAGGTCATCAGCCTGGACGACGCGCCGAAAGGCTACGGCGAGTTCGATGCGGGCGTGCCGAAGAAGTTTGTGATTGACCCGCACAAGTTGTTCAGTGCGGCGTAAGCGGTAAAGGGCAAGACGGAAAAAAGGGCGACAGTGATGTCGCCCTTTTTTATTGGTTTGAAAACCTCATCCTGGCACTGATAGTGATAGCCCTGACCGATCGTTATTCCGGCGTCACTTTCGCGGCCTGCATGCCTTTGCCTCCCTTTTCGACTTCAAACGAAACGGTCTGCCGCTGTTTCAACGTTTTATAACCTTCGCCAGCTATTGCCGAATAATGAACGAACAATTCCTCGCCTCCTTTGCCGCAGGTAATGAAGCCATAGCCCTTTGCATCGTTAAACCATTTAACGGTTCCTTTGATTCGGTCGTTCATTTTTTATTGTCCTGCTTGCCCGAATGAAGAAAGGCACAGGGACTGTGGTTTGCCCAGAGCCTTGTTTTTCGCTGTCTCGGCTGGAGCTTAGAGTCGGCACCCACAGTTGCCTACTGTCAGAGTTGACAGTAGGCAATACCGAGAAGAAATAACGGATTGTGCATTGATAGTTGGATGACTGCCGCAGCTGTCATGCCATGGCTTGTGCCTGCAAGCGTCGACCGATCACGTCCAGCACATCGCAGCCACCGCGCAACGGAATCGTCCGTAGGAGCTGTCGAGTGAAACGAGGTTGCGATCTTTTCCCAGACACTTGAGTCTCAAGCGAAAGATCAAGAGATCGCAGGCTTCGCCAGCTCCTACAGGGCAGATGCGGTCCCGATCCGTTCGCAGAATTCAGGGTAGAAACCTTTGACGCTAGGGCCTTGGCAATAGGCTTGCGCCTGGGCCAGGGCGTCGGCGCTGAAACTCAGGCTGCGAGGCATGCCGGCAAAGGTTTCATAGCCGCCTTGTTGGGTCTTGATGGCGTCGAACCCCCGCATGTCGTAGACCAGTTCCACGTCATCGTCGGCAAGCAGTCGCGCCTTGACCGTCACTTGCGTGTATTGCTTGCCCCCTGGTGAGCCATTGAGCGCTGCCAGGCCATGGCCGACAACGCGCAGCATGTGTGGGACCCAGGGCTCGCAGTCATCCGCGCAAGCACCTGGACGGTAAAGCACGGTCAGCGTTTGCTGGTCGCGGGTCACATCGGTGAGAGTCGGGTCGGAGCGCTTGATGCGGTGTTCGATGGTCAGCCAGGTCTTTTGTTCTTCGCTGGTGCCGTCGGCCAGTTCCGGATTCAGCGGGCCACGCTGGCACTCGTTGACGCCCAGGACAATGAGCATGCCGGTCAGGATGACCACAAGGGTGGCGCCACCGATTTTTACGTTCATGGGCAAACTCTGTTGGAGGAAGCCGCACTGTACGGCAATGACGCAGGCGATGGCAGGGGGCGTTGAGCGGCGGTGCTGGAACCGTGACGCGGTTGCCATGACTGGCCGCAGATGCAATACGTCTTAGGGAACAATCCCCCTGGACCCCAGTCCAACGAACGCTTTACGCCGCTCTTTACGAGCGGCTTTTTCATGCTCAAGAGGAAGTTCCTGATGAAGGTTTCACGTGGTTTTGCTCTGTCTTGCCTGTTGACGCTGGCTGCCAGCCCGGCCTTCGCGCAGTTCAGCCTCAGTGATGCAGCCAATGTGGTATCGGCGATGCAGGGCAACCAAGGCGAGCAGGGCGAGGGCGCCGTGGCCGCCGCGCCGAAAGCCGCCGGGCTGCTCAACACCTTGGGATCGGAACTCAAGATCACGCCGGAACAGGCTATCGGCGGTGCCGGTGCGATGCTGGGGCTGGCGAAGAATCGGCTCAGCGAGCCGCAGTTTTCCGAATTGAGCAAAAGTGTGCCGGGGCTGGATCAGATTGCCGGAAACAGCGCCATCGGTGGGCTCAATGGCCTGGGTGGTTTGCTCGGCGGCGGGTCGGACAAAAATGCCTTGCTCGATGGCCTGCTGGGTAACGTCAAGGACACCGGCGACCTGAACAATGCCTTCAGTGCGCTGGGCATGGACAGCGGCATGATCGGCCAGTTTGCTCCGATCATTCTGCAGTACCTCGGCCAACAGGGTGTTGCCGGTTCGCTGCTGCAGAACCTGGGTGGTATTTGGGGCGCGGGTGCAGGCGTCTGATAGATAAAGGTGGCGACATCGAAAATCCGCCACGAAGCCCTTAAAAGCTCAAGCTGAAGCAGTCGGGTGTTGGCGCTTGGGCCTGAAGGTAATGCAGCGTGAGATGGATGCCACCCACTTTGCAGGTGAGAGTTACCCTGCTTAATGCTTGTTCCTCTTCGTCGGATTCATGGATCGCGAACTCGGCCTCGTTGAATTGTTCCACCGCTGGGTTGGCGGCCTGTATGAGGCGCGGTTGCTGCCATTCGCGATCATCCTGAATCTCTACCGTTTCATTATTGCCATGGCTGGGTGCCGCACTCGGGTGAGTGACTTCTGCGGCGTGGACATGACCGATTATCAGCAAGAGTATTCCAGAGCCGCCTGTCATGAAGTTTCCCATTGGCCTGCCTCCATATTCTGTGTCGGCGACATGTTTGCGGCTGTGCCTGGCCAGGGCTACTGTCAGGGTTGACAGTTTTTTATGTCGATTTGGAATAGAGGACAGGTCCAAAAAAAGCAGACCTCCCGCTTTAAGGTATTCATCCGCGGCGTTGCCTGTCAGAACGGTCAGGCAGTACTTCCCTCGCTGCGCAGGGCCGCGATGCGCCGGTCCTTTTCAGTCCATAGCTGGTTGACCCAGTCCTGCACGTGCTGGCGAAACACCGGGTCGTTTTCGTAGTCGCCTTGCCATAGCGTCGGGTCCAGTTCGCGGGTCTGGATGTCGATGATGACCCTGGGCACCGCGCCGCTGATCAAGTCCCAGAACCCGGGGATGCGCTCTTGCGGATAGACCACGGTCACGTCCAGCACCGCGTCCAGTTGCTCACCCATGGCTGCCAGTACGAACGCCACGCCCCCGGCCTTGGGCTTGAGCAGGTGGGTGAAAGGCGATTGCTGTTGTTGGCTCTTGGCGGCGGTGAAGCGGGTGCCTTCGAGGTAGTTGACCACGGTGACCGGCTGGCGCTTGAACAGTTCGCAGGCGGCCCTGGTGATTTCCAGGTCCTTGCCGGCCAGTTCCGGGTTCTTTGCCAGGAAAGCCTTGGTGTAGCGCTTCATGAAGGGGTAGTCCAGCGCCCACCAGGCCAATCCCAGGAACGGCACCCAGATCAGCTCTTTCTTGAGGAAGAACTTGAAGAACGGCGTACGCCGGTTGAGGGTCTGGACGAGGGCGGGGATGTCTACCCAGGATTGGTGATTGCTGATCACCAGGTAAGACGTATCGCCTCGCAGGTCCGCGCCGCCGCGGATGTCCCAGCGGGTGGGGATGCACAGGGCGAAGATCAGCTTGTCGATCTCGGCCCAGGTCTCGGCGATCCACATCACCGACCACGAGGCATAGTCGCGAAAGCGCCCGGGCAGGACCAGTTTGAGCACGGCGAACACCATCAACGGCCCGAACAGCACCAGGGTGTTGAGCAATAACAGCAGCGTGACGAAACAGCCGGTGAGCAGGCGGCGCATAGATGACTCTTGCAAACAGGTGGGCGGGCCATGATAAGCAAGCTTCGGGCGGCAGGCCAAATCGGTGTGGACGAAAGTTTCACCTTGGCCGGGGTAGGCTGGGCCACTGGTGCATGACCAACCGAACGAATCCGTCGGTCACGGTCTAAAAAACCACCCACACAGGAAGCCCTATTGCATGAAGTCTTTTCTCGCCCTGCTTTCCCTGGTGGCCCTTCCAGTGCTGGCCGCCGAGCCAACCCTGTACGGGCGCTACGAATACATCGCGCTGCCGGAAATCGGCGGCGAAGTGCTCAAGGCCAAGATGGACACCGGCGCCCTGACCGCCTCGCTGTCGGCCAAGGACATCGAGACCTTCACCCGCGACGGCGATGACTGGGTGCGGTTCCGCCTGGCGACCAAGGATGCGAGCAACAAGGTCTACGAGCACAAGATCGCGCGCATCAGCAAGATCAAGACCCGTTCCGAGGAAGATGAAGAAGACGACGAAAAGATCGCGCCCACCAAGCGCCCGGTGGTCGATCTGGAGTTGTGCCTGGGTAACGTCAAGCGCACGGTCGAGGTCAACCTGACGGACCGCAGCAGTTTCAATTACCCGTTGCTGATTGGCGCCAAGGCGTTGCGTGAGTTCGGGGCGGCGGTGAACCCGGCGCGGCGGTTTACGGCGGATAAGCCTGACTGCTGATTTCCCTGATTGACGTACTCCAAGGCTTGCGGCACCGTTCCGGCAACTTTACTGCCGGGCTCGCAAGCCATGCCTCATATCCTGATTGTCGAAGACGAAGCCGCCATCGCCGATACGCTGGTGTTTGCCCTGCAAGGGGAGGGGTTCGACACCACGTGGCTGAGCCTTGGTGCCGCGGCCCTTGAGCACCAGAAAAGCGCTCCGGCGGACCTGATCATTCTCGATGTGGGGCTGCCGGATATCAGCGGATTCGAGACTTGTAAAAATCTCAGACGTTTCAGCGACGTTCCGGTCATCTTTCTTACAGCCCGGGATGGCGAGATCGACCGGGTGGTGGGCCTGGAGATCGGTGCCGACGATTACGTGGTCAAACCCTTCAGCCCCCGCGAGGTGGCGGCCAGGGTCCGGGCGATTCTCAAGCGCATGGCGCCGCGTCCGGCGGCGGAGTCGAGCACGGCGCTGTTTCAGGTCGATGCCGACCGTGTGCAGATCAACTATCGCGGCAAACCGCTGAATCTCACCCGTCACGAGTTCCGCCTGCTCAATTGTCTACTGGAGCAACCTGAGCGGGTTTTCAGCCGCGAACAATTGCTCGATGCCCTGGGCGTGGCCAGCGATGCCGGCTACGAGCGCAGCATCGACAGCCACATCAAGAGCGTGCGCGCCAAGCTGCGCCTGGTCCGGGCCGAGGCCGAGCCGATCCAGACGCATCGGGGCCTGGGCTACAGCTACAGTCCGGGGCACAGCTGATGTCGCTGGGGATCCGGATTTTCCTGGTGTATGTGCTGTTTATCGCCTTGACCGGTTATTTCGTGCTCAACACGGTCATGGAGGAAATCCGCCCCGGCGTGCGCCAGTCCACCGAAGAAACCCTGGTGGACACGGCCAACCTGATGGCCGAGATCCTGCGGGACGATTTCAAGGCCGGCACCCTCAACCAGAATCGCTGGCCGCAGTTGCTCAAGGCCTACGGCGAGCGCCAGCCGGCGGCGACGATCTGGGGCTTGCCGAAAAACCAGGTCAGCCATCGCATCTATGTCACCGATGCCAGCGGCATCGTGGTGCTCGACTCCAGTGGCGTGGCGGTGGGCCAGGATTATTCGCGCTGGAACGACGTCTACCTGACCCTGCGCGGCCACTACGGCGCTCGCTCGACCCGCAGCATTGCCGATGATCCGACGTCTTCGGTGATGCACGTCGGCGCGCCGATCCGTGACAACGGCCGCATCATTGGGGTCGTCACCGTCGCCAAGCCCAACAGCTCATTGCAGCCTTATGTCGATCGCACCGAGCGGCGACTGCTGGCCTATGGCGCCGGGCTGGTGGCCCTGGGCCTGTTGCTCGGGGGCTTGTTGTCGTGGTGGCTCAGTGCGGCACTGCGGCGTTTGACGGCCTATGCCCAGGCGGTCAGCCAGGGACTTCGGGTGGAGGTGCCGCATTATCGCGGTGGCGAGTTCGAGCAACTGGCTGGCGCTGTGGAACACATGCGCACGCAACTGGAAGGCAAGGCTTACGTCGAGCGTTACGTGCATACGCTGACCCACGAACTCAAGAGCCCGCTGGCGGCGATTCGCGGTGCCGCCGAACTGCTGCAAAGCGACATGCCCGCCGCCCAGCACCAGCGCTTCGTCAATAACATCGACAACGAAAGTGTGCGCATGCAGCAGTTGATCGAACGGTTGCTCAACCTGGCCCAGATCGAGCAGCGCCAGGGGTTGGAAGAAGAAGTCGCGGTGCCGCTGGCGGCGTTGATGGACGAGTTGTTGGAAGCGCGTGGCGGCTGGATTGAAAGTCGCCAGTTGACGGTTGAGCAGCACATCGCTGCCGACCTGATACTAACCGGTGAGCCGTTCCTGTTGCGTCAGGCCTTGGGCAACCTGCTGGAAAACGCCCTGGACTTCACCCCCGTCAACGGCCGGCTACGTATCAGCGCCGAGCGCAGCGGGGATCGCGTCGAGATCCGCCTGTTCAATCAGGCCGCGCCGATTCCCGACTACGCGCTGCCACGCCTGAGCGAGCGCTTCTACTCCCTGCCGCGCCCAGACAGCGGCCGCAAGAGCACCGGGCTGGGGCTCAACTTCGTGGAGGAAGTGGTGCAGTTGCATGGGGGGCAATTCAGTATCGGCAATGTCGAGGGCGGGGTTGAGGTGGTGCTGAGGTTGCCGTGAGGGAATTTGCTTAAACTTGTTATTGATTAATTTACATAACCATTTTTTAGGTTTAATTTCCCCTCAGCACCGGCGAACGATTCAATAAACCTGTCAGCAAGCCATGCCTTACGGCGAGATGACTTTCGGTCGGCTGGTCCTATTCGTGGATACACAACCGGGAGCATGAGCATGGTGAGCCTCTGGCAAAAACTGCAGGCCAAGTTGTTGCGCGCCTTCGCCAAGAGAATGAAGGCGAAGTTTACCTATGACGCTGCATTGTTTCCGTTGCGCGCCGTTGTCGAGCAAACCATCCCGACCCCTTGGGGGGCTGCGCGGGCGCTGTTTTACTGGCCCCATTCGCAGTCCTCGGCGAAGCTGCCGGTGTACTTGAATTTCCATGGCGGTGGCTTTGTCGCCGGGACGCCCGAACACGACGACAGCTATTGCCGTCGACTGGCCCATAACCTGAACTGCCTGGTGGTCAATCTGGACTATGTGCTGGCGCCAGAGCACGCCTTCCCCGCAGGCCCGCGGCAGTGCTTCGCGGTGCTCGAATGGCTGGCCAGCGAAGCCGAAACGCTGGGCATCGATCCTCAGCGTCTCGCCGTTGGCGGCCATAGCGCCGGCGGCAATCTGGCCGCCGCCGTGGCGGGGCTGGCGCGAGGGCATCAAGCGTTGAAGGTGGTGCATCAGTTGATCGACTATGCGGCGCTGGATCTGCACCAGGACCCAGCCTTGAAGACGTCCACCAGTGCCCGGCCACTGCTCAATGCCGGCCTGATGCGCTTCTTCAACAGCTGCTACCTGAGCGATCCGGCACAAGCTCGCGATCCGTTGGCCTCACCCCTGTTGGCGCCGATCGAGGCACTGGCGGGGATGCCGCCAGCCACGGTGATCACGGCGCAATACGATATCCTGCGTGCCGAAGGCGAGGCCTACGCCGAGAAGTTGCGCCAGGCCGGCGTGCCGGTGCGCCAGCGAATGTTTGAAGGCTGCGACCATATGTTCACCCACCTGGGGCCGGACGAATCGGCCGAGGAGGCCTGGCAGATGATGGAGGACTCTCTGCGCGAGGCTTTCCAGACCGTGGATGACGCGGATGCCGGCGCTTCGGCGCAACGAGGCGAGGGCAGTCTCCACACAATCTCCACAATCGCTCCATAAGCCCAGCACACAGCCATCCCAGACTCTCCCTCATTCGAACAGGGAGAGCCCCACATGAACCGCAGTCTCGCCATAAAACTGGGCATGATCGCCCTACTGATTCTCTTGTTGATGATCCCTTTGTTGATGATCAACGGGCTCATCGATGAGCGCCAGGAACTGCGTGACGGTGTGCTGCAGGACATCGCCCGCAGCTCCAGCTACAGCCAGCAATTGATCGGGCCGATGATCGTGGTGCCGTTTCGCAAGAGCGTGAAGGTCTGGAATACCAACGAGAAGACCGGCGTGCGTTTCCTGGAAACCGTCGAGCGAGCGGGCGAGTTGTATTTTCTACCGGAGCAGTTTGAGCTCGACGGCCAAGTCCGCACCGAAACCCGGGCCCGGGGCATCTACGAAGCGCGGTTGTTCCATGCCGATAACCGGATCGATGGTCGCTTCAAGGTGCCTGAGCGCTACGGTGTAGCCGCCAAGGATTTCGCCGATTACCGCTTCGACGAGCCGTACATGAGTGTCGGCATCAGCGATATTCGCGGCATCGAGAATGCGCTGACCCTGACGCTGAACCAACAGACCGTCGACTTCCTGCCCGGCTCGCGACTCGGCTGGCTGGGGCAGGGTGTGCATGTGCCGCTGCCGATGATCACCGCCCAGGGCGGCCCTGAGCTGACCTTCGGTTTTGACCTGCGTCTGCAAGGCACTGGCGAGTTCCAGATTCTGCCAGTGGGCAAATCCACCAAGGTGCACCTGTCGGCCGACTGGCCGCATCCGAGCTTCATCGGCAACTACCTGCCCACCAATCGTGAGATCAATGAGCAGGGTTTCAGTGCCGACTGGCAGACGTCGTTTTTCTCCACCAACCTTCTGGAAACGCTGCAAGCCTGCGAATCGAGCGATAGTTGTGAAGCGTTCCGCAGTCGGGCCTTCGGGGTGAGTTTCATCGACCCGGTGGACCAGTACCTCAAGAGCGACCGGGCGATCAAATATGCGCTGCTGTTTGTCGCCCTGACCTTCGCCGGCTTCTTCCTCTTCGAGGTACTCAAGAGCCTGGCGGTGCACCCGGTCCAATACGCCTTGGTGGGCGTGGCGCTGGCATTCTTTTACCTGCTGCTGTTGTCGCTGTCGGAGCACATCGGCTTCACCCTGGCGTACCTGGTGTCGGCCAGCGCCTGTGTATTGCTGATCGGGTTCTATGTCTGCCATGTGCTGCGCAGCGTGAGCCACGGCCTGGGATTCTCGGCAGGGCTGGCGGGCTTGTACGGTTTGCTCTACGGCCTGTTGAGCGCCGAGGACTACGCGTTGTTGATGGGCTCGCTGTTGCTGTTCGGCCTGCTGGGCGTGTTCATGGTGCTGACCCGCAAGCTGGACTGGTACGGGGTCGGGGCGAAGCCGGCGGCGGCGATGAACTTCGATTTGGGAGAGGTGAAATGAGCCGGTCGCTGGGGTTGCGTGAGGATCAGCGGGTGCGCGAAGTGTTGGTGATGCGCATTGCTGGGTTGTTTCCGCTGGATCCGGTGCGCTGCTATCGTGAGCAAGCTCGCTCCCACAAAGAGCTCCACGGTCCCCTGTGGGAGCGAGCTTGCTCGCGATAAGGCCGGCACAGCTAACGCAAAGCTAAACCCTGGGCACCGTCTCAATCATCGAAGGCCGCAGACTGACCTCGGCAAACCACGCCGCCAGTTGCGGATTGGCTTTGCGCCATTCCAGGTCGGGATGGCGCAGGTCCAGGTAGCCCAAGGCGCAGGCCACGCTGATGGAGGCCACGTCGAAGTGGCAGGCCAGTTCGGCAATCGCTTCGGCTTCGAGCATGCCCAGGGCCCGGCGAATCTTGTCCCGTTGCGCATCGAGCCATTCGTCCCAGTGTTTTTCCACAGGGCGTAGCGCGGTTTCGTAGCGGATCATCACCGCCGCATCCATGATCCCATCGGCCAGGGAGGCCAGGGTCAGGCGCCGCCAGCGGGCCGCGCCGTCCCGGGGGATCAGCGGGTTGCCGACGTGCTGGTGATCGAGGTAGTCGAGGATGACGCGACTGTCATGGATCACCGTTCCGTTGGCCAGGCGCAGGGCCGGGATCTTGCTCAACGGGTTGTCATCGATCAGCACCCGGTCCGGCTTGACCGGCGAGAGCTGGCTGAGCTGCAACGCCACGCGGTCCTGCTGGCCGGTTTCGTGCAGCAGCACCAGGACCTTGCGAACGAAGGGCGAAGCGGGGTTGTGGAACAGCGTCATGCTGGGGGTGGACATGGCAACGTCTCGATCAGTGGGGCTTGCTGCGCAGCATAGCGCGTTCGTGCGACCGAGCCGAAGGGGCCCGGCCGCAAGGTGCCTCAGACGGCCGGTTGCAGTGCTTGCGGCTCGGACGACGGCGTTGCCGGTTGGTGTTTGAGCTCCCGGGCGACAGTCCAGACGATGAATGCGGCGATGACATCGAAGATTGCCAGCAGCACGAACAGTGGGCTGTAGCCGATCTTGGTCACCATGACGCCGAACAGCAGCGTGAAGGCGGCGGCGCCCAGGTAACCGAACATCCCGCCCATGCCGGTGGCGGTGGCGACTTCATTCTTGCCGAACGAATCGGACGTGATGGCGTACAGCGCACCGGACAGGGTCTGATGGGCAAAGCCGCCGACGCACAGCAGGGCGATGGCGGTGTAAGGGCTGGCAACCAGGCCGATGCAGGCGGGGCCGATCATGCAGGACGCACCGAACAACAGGACCATTTTGCGCGAAGTAAACAGCGACACCTTGCAGTATTTATGGAAGAACGGGCTCAGGTAACCGCCCAGCACGCAACCCAGGTCGGCGGCCAGGAACGGCAGCCAGGCGAACATTGCGATTTCCTTGATGTTCATGTGCCGCTCGGTCATCAGGTACAGCGGGATCCAGGCGTTGAACGTTTGCCAGGCCGGCTCGGAGAGGATCCGGGCGCTGGCGATGGCGTAGAAGTTGCGGCTGGCGATGATGCGTTTCCAGCTGCCTTTCTTTGGCGTCGGGTCTTGGAAGTGAGCTTCCTGGCCGCTGAGGATGTAATCACGCTCGGTGTCGCCCAGGAGCTTCTGGTCGCGCGGATGCTTGTAAAAGATCATCCAGAGTAACGTCCAGGCCACGCCCAGGCCGCCAACGATCAGGAACGCCAGCTCCCAGCCACTGTTCAGGATCGCCCAGACCACGAGCGGCGGAGCCAGTACGGCGCCGATTGAGGAACCGATGTTGAACCAGCCGATGGCCACCGAGCGTTCCTTGGCCGGGAACCATTCGGTAGAGGTCTTTACCGCAGCCGGCAGCCCGGCGGCTTCGGTCAGGCCCAGCAAACCCCGGAAAAACGCCAGGCCCTGCCAGCCCGATGCCATGGCCGCTGCGGCACAGGCGATGGACCAGGCGAACGCGAAAATGGCGAAACCCATCTTGGTGCCGATGGCGTCGATGATGTAGCCGGCCACCGGTTGCATCAACGCGTAGCAGATCTGCCAGGCCACGACGATGTGGGAATACTGCTCGGTGGAGATGTTCATTTCGCTCATCAGGGTGGGAGCGGCCACCGAGAGGGTATTGCGAGCCAGGTAGTTGACCATCAGGCCGGCCGTGACCAGGCCAACCATCCACCAGCGGATGCCTTTGATTTTCATTACTTCACCATCAATTATTTTTGGATTTGGCGTCGCATGCTGTGTTGTAGGTTGTCGTACAACAGGCGCACTTATAGAGGGTCAAGAATTAATTTGTCAACAAATATGTCAAAGGCTGTGCGGTTTGAAACAACCTGGCGTATCTGTCGGTTGTCGTATGACGAGGAGAGAGGGTGCTCACTCTGGCAAGTGAGCGCCCGGATGACTCAACGGCGTGGGACCAATCCCCGCACCGCCAACACGGAGGGTATGCCCAACCCCAGCCAACTGACGGCGTCCCACAGACCGTCACCCAGCAATGCGCTGAACAACCCCGCCGCACTAAGCGCACCGATCATCAGGGGAATACCAAACACTTTCCAGAAACTCGACTGCCGAGGCCTCACGAGGCGACCTCCGTGCCGACGGTTACGCGCTTGGCCGTTTTACGCCGCACCAGCCACAGGTAAACGCCGCTGCCGAGGACGATGATGGTCAGTACATCGAGGGTCGCCCAGAAGATCTGCATTGGCCGGCCACCGTAGTCACCGAAGTGCAGCGGCAGGGACAGGCTCATGACGTCCATGTACCACGGCCGTTCGGCGACGGCGGTGACGTCCAAAGTGGTGGCATCGATCAGCACGGGCGTGAGCAGGTGCGAGGTCAGGTGGGTGTCGCCCTTCATGAAGACGCTGTAGTGGTGCTCGCTGGAGAACAGCGTGCCGGGGAAGGCAATGAAACTCGGCTCCATGCCCGGCGCGACGTCCTTGGCGATGTCCAGCAGTCGGGTGGCCGGTGCCAGTTGGGTCAGTGGTGGGGCGTTGCGGTAGGGTTCGACCATGGCGCTGAGGCTGTCGTTGCGCCACGCGGCGATGATCAGGTCGGCGCATGCGGCGATCACGCCGGTGACGCCCACGGTCAGCGCCCAGACCAGTGTGACCACGCCGATCAGGTTGTGCAGGTCGAGCCAGCGCAGGCGCGTGGATTTGTCCTGACGCACCGTGGCGAACTTCAAGCGGCGCATGAACGGCAGGTACAGGACCACCCCGGAGACGATGGCAATCACGAACAGCAGGCCCATGAACGCCAGCAGCAACTTGCCCGGCAGCCCGGCGAACAGGTCCACGTGCAGGCGCAGCATGACCATCATGAAGCCACCATTGGCCGAGGGCATTTCCAGAGCCTCGCCGGTACGCCCGTCGAGCATGAAGGTGTGGGACGAGTTGGGTTCCGTACCCGGTGTCGGCGCCATGATGGTGATGACGCCGTTGGGGTCATCATCGTCCCAGCCAAAATACTGGACCACTTCCCCCGGGCGATGGGCCTTGGCTTTTTCCACCAGTTGTTGCAGGTCCAGCGGCGGCGTGTCGGCCGGCATTTCCCGAAGCTGCGGAGCGTCGCCCAGCAGGTGTTCGATTTCATGGTGGAAGATCAACGGCAGCCCGGTGATCGCCAGCATCAGCAGGAACACCGTGCAGATCAGACTGGTCCAGGTGTGGACGAAGGACCAGCGGCGGATGGTTTTGCTTTTCATGATCGATCCGGATGTAAAAGGGCACCTTGTGGCGAGGGATATCTGTGGGAGCAAGGCTTGCCCGCGAAACAGGCGATACGGTCCTTCCGAAACCGAGTCGCCTCCATCGCGGGCAAGCCTTGCTCCCACATAGTGCCCGTTAAAGTGGGTATGCAAATGCTAACCGTTTACCATTTGTAATTCACGCTGGCGACGACGTTGCGCTGGTCGCCGTAGTAGCAGTAGAAGCCGTCGCAGGTGGACAGGTAGTCCTTGTTGAAGAGGTTCTTTGCGTCCACCGCCACCGTGACCCCCTTGAGGGTCTTGTTCAGACGGCCCAGGTCGTAATGGGCCGAGGCGTCGTACACGGTGTAGGACCCGACATGGCCCCAGTCGGTGTTGGTGGTGTTGCCGTAGGTGTCGCCGACATAACGCACACCGGCGCCGATGCCGAAGCCGTCCAGCGAGCCGTTATGCCAGGTGTAGTCCGCCCAGGCGGTGGCCTGGTTGCGCGGCACCTGGGCCATGCGCTTACCTTTTTCCGCCGCCGTGCCCTTGGTGATTTCACTGTCGTTGTAGGTGTAGGAACCGATCAGTTTGAGGTTGTCGGTCACGTCGCCCGAGGCTTCCAGTTCCAGGCCACGCACCTGGACTTCGCCCACCTGGCGGGTGACGTTGTTTTCGGTGACGGAGTTGTTTTTCTGGGTCAGGTCGAACACCGCAGCGGTCAGCAGGGTCTTGGTGCCGGGTGGCTGGTACTTGATACCCGCTTCGTATTGTTCGCCTTCGGTGGGTTTGAACGCTTCGGTGCTGTTGACGGTTGAACCTGCCGCTGCCTGGAACGACTGGGCGAAGGAAATGTAGGGCGTCACACCGTTATCGAAGACATAGCTCAACGCCGCGTTGCCGCTGAATTTCTTGTCGCGCTGGGTATTGGTGACGTTGTTCTGGTTGTGGAACTCGGTGCCAGTGTGAATCCAGTCTTCACGACCACCGAGGGTCAGGCGCCAGTTGTCCAGGGCAATCTGGTCCTGGACGTACAGGCCGGTCTGGTTGGTCTTCTGGTTGTAGTCGTACATGGTGAAGTATTGGACATTGGAGAAATCCTGTCCGTAGATCGGGTTGTTGATGTTGCTGGTCGGCACGCCGGTCGAGCCCCACAGCCAGCGCGAATTGCTGTTGGAGTGCTGGTGGTCCAGGCCCAGCAGCAGGGTGTGGCTGAGGGCGCCGGTCTGGAAGTCGGCCTGGAAGTTGTTGTCCACGGCGAACTGGCTGATGTCTTCGTCGACGACACTGGCACTGCGTTTGACGGTGCCATCGGCGCTCACTGCTTCCTCAGGTCCCGCCGGCCAGAATTGCCCGCCAGCGGAAATGCCTTGGGTCTCCAGGTCGCTCTTGGTGTAGCGCAGGTTCTGGCGGAACTGCCAGGTATCGTTCAGGCGATGTTCAAAGGCATAACCGAGGGCGTAGTAGGTACGGTCGTAGAATTCCCAGTCCGGGTCGCCGAGGTTCTTGTGATGGGAAATCTTGCCCGCTGGCGAAGAAAGCTTGGTGCCTTGCAGCGGCAAGAATTGCCCGGTGATGCCGGTGTCGTCACGGGTGTACTGGGACAGGAAGGTCAGGCGGGTGTCGTCGTTGATGTTCCAGGTCAGGCTCGGCGCGAGGTTGTAGCGTTTGTCCGGGATGTGATCGACCTGGGAGTTGCTGTCGCGCACGGTACCGCTGACTCGATAGAGGAACTGGCCTTCGTCATCGACCTTGCCGGTGCTGTCGAAATTGATCTGCTTGTGTTCGTAGCTGCCGGCCTGCAGCTCGACTTCATTGCTGCTTTCGGCCTGTGGACGACGGCTGACCATGTCCAGCATGCCGCCAGGGGGTGTCTGGCCGTAGACCGAAGAGGCCGGGCCACGCAGCACGGCAATGCGCTCCAGATTCCAGGGCTCGATTTTCGGCGTGATGTAGTTGCCCTTGGGCAGCGGCAGGCCATCGAGGAACTGGGTCGGTATGAAACCGCGGACCAACAGCCAGTCATTGCGCGAATCTGAACCGTAGCCGCTGCTCTGCACACCGGCGGTGTAGCGCAGGGCGTCATTGAGGTTGAGGACCGAACGGTCTTCCATCTGTTGGCGCGTGACCACGGAGACTGAACGCGGCAGTTCGACAATCGGCGTATCGGTCTTGGTCCCGGCGGCGGTGCGGGTAGCGACGTAGCCCTCGGTCGGGCCCCACGCGGTTTCGCTGAGGCCGGCCCCGATCACACTGGTTTCCGGCAAGGCCATGACGCCTTCAGGCACGGCCACCAGGCTGTAGGTGCCGGCGCTGCTTTGTTCCAGTTGCAGGCCGGTACCGCGCAAGGCTTCGCGCAATGCGCCCGTGGCATCGAACTGCCCCTGGACCGGGGCCGAGGTCTTGCCCGAGGCCAGGGACGGATTCAGGCTCAGGGCGAGGCCAGCCTGGCTGGCGATCTGGTTCAAGGTGCTGGCCAGCGGCGCGGCGGGCAGGTTGTAGGTGCGCACGCTCGTGGCCTGTTCGGCGGCCAGCAGCGGGGCGCTGGTCAACGGGACGGCAAAGGCAATGGCGATGGCCAACAGGCTGGGGCGCAACAGGGTGTCTAGCGGGCGGGACATACGGCGGCTCCTGAATGGAAATATTTCTCAATTGCCTGGGTGCCGGATGAAAATTGAAAAGTGATAGGGCTGGATGAAAATAATTTAGATTCGCTTTGCTGGTGGTGGCTTTGTGGTGGGGCGAATGGCCTCATCGCGAGCAGGCTCGCTCCCACAGGATGACTCGTGGGCAACCCGATCAATGTGGGGGCGAGCTTGCTCGCGATGAGGCCATCACTGACACAAAGTCCTTCAGGGCTTGGCTTCAGCCCTCGGCCCCACCACCACCCACCACCGCGTGTGATGCTCGACCTGCACCGGCAAGGTCGGCAGCAGGGCGGTTAAGGCCAGGTCGATGTCGTGCAGCGGGAAACTGCCGGTGATGCGCAGGTCTGCCACTTGTGGCGCGACACCCAAGTAGCCATGCCGGTAACGCCCCAGTTCGTGGACCAGATCTTCTAGGCGCGCGTTGTCCACCACCAGCATGCCGCGGGTCCAGGCATCGGCGCCGGGGTTCAAGGCAAGGGTCGGCCCTAGGTCGTCGCGGCGCATCAGCACTTGTTGGCCTTCGCGCAGGATCTGTTCCTTGTCCGTGGCCTGCGGATGCGCGGCTACAGCGGATTTCAACACGCTCAGGCGCGTGCCTTCGTCTTCACGCTTGACCAGGAACCGTGTGCCCAAGGCGCGCAGGCTGCCTTCGCGGGTTTCGACGATGAACGGACGCGGGTCGTCGTGGCCGGTTTCCACCAGAATCTCGCCTTCCTGCAGGACGATGCGGCGCTGCTTGTCATCGAAACGCACGTCCAGGGCACTGTGGGTGTTGAGGTTGATCAGCGTGCCATCGGCCAGGCGCAGAGTGCGCTGTTCGCCTGTAGCGGTGCGCTGATCGGCCAGCCAGTAATCCAGCGGCAGGTAACGATCGCCGGCAAACAACGCCAGGCCGATGACCGCGATAACGCTGGCCAGGCCGCTGCCAACCTTGCGTATCCGTCGGCGAATGCTCACCCGCGATTGCAGCAACGCGGCGCGCGCCGGTCCGGTGGCCACACTGAAGCGCTGGTCAAGCATGCCCAGCTGTCGCCAGGCCCGGGCGTGTTCTTCGTCGGCGGCATGCCATTGGGCGAAGGCTTCACGCTGCTGTGCGCTGCTCGAGTCCAGGGACAACTGCCAGGCAATTGCGGCATCCAGCACGCTGGCCGAGACCGGTTTGGCATGGGCCTGGTTCATGTCGGCTCACCATAAAGTGCGATGTAGCACTGTCGGATGCCTTGGGCCAGGTACTGTCGGACCCGCGGCACCGAAACCCCCAGGCGCTCGGCGATTTCGGCGTGGCCGAGGCCGTCGAGGCGGTTATAGAGGAAGGCTGCGCGGGCCTTGCTCGACAGTTTGCCAAGCAGGCGGTCGATGGCCTTGAGGTCTTCGAGGATGATTTGCTGTTCTTCCACCGAGGGCTGTTCGGCCTCGGGGATCCGCATCAGTTCGGTGAGGTAGGCCTGCTCCAATGCCGCTCGACGGAAGTAATCGAACAACAGGCCCTTGGCGATGGCCACCAGAAACGCTCGCGGCTCGCGGGGCGCCTTCAGTTCCTCGCGACCCAGCAAGCGCACAAAAGTGTCCTGGCTCAGGTCCTCGGCCCGTTGCGAACACGCCACGTTGCGTCGCAGCCAGGCCAATAGCCAAGCGCGATGGTCGCGGTACAACGCACCAACCAAATCACTATGAGGACTGGGGACTGACGACACGGAACATCACCGACGTTTTAAGTAACGAGAATTGTTCGCGATTGTGGCAGAGGCGGAGGCGGGAAAGCAATTGGCGCTGGTCGGGACTCGATTTGTGGGTCTGAATGAATCTGTGGGAGCAAGGCTTGCCCGCGATGCAGGCGACTCGGTCAGCCTGTCAATCCCAGGCGATGCCCTCGCGGGCAAGCCTTGCTCCCACAGGTGAACCACCCTCGGAGCAGAGGGTTTAGAGCGAAGGCGCCTGCTGCCGTCGTTTCCAGTGGCTCAGGCGTTGTTGCAGGTCAAGCGGGCTCAGGATCTGTTGCTGGCGGGCGCGGCTGAACAGGATCAGCGCCAGTTCCGCCGTGGCCAGGGCGTCGGCACTGGCGTTGTGGCGGTCGAAGACTTGCAGCTTGAACCAGTCGATCCACTCATCCAGGCCTGACTTGCGCAGGTTGGCTTGGGGGCAAAGCATCGGTGCCAGATCCGCCACGTCGAGAAACGAATGCTGCAGGCGATAGCCCAGGTAGTCTTTCAAGGCGCGCCCGAGCATGTGGGAATCGAACGGCGCATGAAAGGCCAGCAGCGGACTGTCGCCGACGAACTCCATGAACGCCAGCAGCGCTTCGGCCGGGTCGCTGCCGGCGGCAATGGCGCTGGGCGCCAGGCCATGGATCAGCACGCTCGGCCCGAGTTTCTGCTTATCGCATTGCAAGGTGCGTTCGAACTGCTGGCTGAAGTCGATGGCGCCGTCTTCGATGACCACCGCGCCGATGGACAGCACTTGGTCCTTGTTCAGGTTCAACCCGGTGGTTTCCAGGTCCAGCACGACCCAGCGCTGTTCCCGCAGGTCGCATTCACCCAAGGCTGAAGCCGTCGGCAGGCGTTCCAGGCGCCTTTGCGTTTCTTCGGACAACATTGGCTGGGCTGGGCGCAACCAGGAAAAAATGCTCACAGCTGATACCTCACGGTCAGGCTGCTTTGCAGGCGTTGGGCCTGGCGCAGGGATTCGCGCAGGATGCGTCGGTCCAGATGGTTGAGGCTGTCGGGGTCGACGCGGTTGGAATAGGGCAGGTTCTCGCGGGTTTGCAATTGATGTTGCTGCATGCGGGTCTGCTGGATGAAGTGATAGGCCTCTTCGTAGGCTGCGCCATCGAGCGGTTCGATCACTTGCTTGTCGACCAATTGCCGCAAGCGCTCCAGGGTATTGTTGGCTTCGATGCCATTGGCCAGCGCCAGCAGACGGGCGCCGTCGACGAAGGGCGTCAGGCCTTGCACTTTCAGGTCGAGGGTGGCTTTTTCGCCGTTCTTGCGACTCAGTACGAAATCCCTGAAGCGGCCCACGGGCGGGCGGTGGCGCAGAGCGTTTTCGGCCATCATGCGCTGGAACAAACGGTTATCGGCCACTTGATCGAGGATCTGCCGGCGCAGTTGCTCGCAGCCTTGCTCATCGCCCCAGACCACCCGCAGGTCGAAATAGATGCTCGAGCCCAGCAGGTTTTCCGGGGTTGCTTCGCGAATGAATGCCGAAAAGCGCCGGGCCCACTCAGCACGGGACAGGCACAGCTCGGGGTTGCCGGCCATGATGTTGCCCTTGCACAAGGTGAAGCCGCACAAGGCCAGGCTCTGGTTGATCTGCTGGGCGATGGGCAGCAGCAGACCGCGGATCTGCGCGGCATGGGCGGCGTCCCGGGCCTCGAACAAAATGCCGTTGTCCTGGTCGGTGTGCAGGGTTTGTTCGCGCCGGCCTTCACTGCCGAAGCACAGCCAACTGAACGGCACGCCTGGGTCACCCTTGTCGATCAGGGTCAGCTCGATGACCCGGCACACGGTGTGGTCGTTGAGCAGGGTGATGATGTGGGTGATCTGGGTTGACGACGCGCCGTGGGCCAGCATGCGCTCCACCAGTTGGCCGATTTCGCCGCGCAGGGCCACGAGGTTTTCCACCCTGGGCGCGTTGCGGATGGTCCGGGCCAGGTGCACCAGGTCGACGCGCTGCAAGGAAAACAGATCGCGCTCCGACACCACGCCACACAGGCGTTGGTCCTTGACCAGGCAGACGTGGGCGATGTGCCGTTCGGTCATGGCGATGGCGGCGTCGAAGGCGCTGTGGTCCGGCGAGAGGAAAAACGGTGCCTGAGTCATGTGTCCTACGATGGCCTGGGAAAAATCCCCGGACCCATCGGCCACCACCTGCCGCAGGTCGCGCAAGGTGAAAATCCCCACCGGAGCTTTCTGTTCGTTCACCACCACGATGCTGCCGACCTGCTGGTCGTGCATCAGCTTCACGGCTTCGCGCAGCGGCGTGTCCGGGCTGCAACTGACCGGATGGCGCATCGCCAATTCGCCCAGCCGCGTGTTGAGGGAGTACTGGGTGCCCAGCGTTTGTGCGGACTTTTGCTGGACCTGTTGGTTGACCTGGTCGAGCAGGCTGCTGACCCCACGCAGGGCGAAGTCGCGAAACGGGCCGGACAGGGCGAAGAGCTTGATGAAGGCCAGTTTGTTCAACTGCAGGCAGAACGTGTCTTCGCCGGCCCGGTGCTCGGTGCGCGTGGCCCGTTCGCCCAGCAGCGCGGCGAGGGGGAAACATTCGCCGGTGGTTATTTCGAAGGTGGTCTCGGTGCCACCCTTGGCCGTATGCGGACGTTCACCCACCACCCGGCCTTGCTTGACGATGTAGAAGTGCTCCACCGGGCCGTCGGCTGGTTTGATGATGGTTTCGCCCGGCGCATAAAAACGCAGCAGGCATTGCTCCACCAGATAGGCCAGGTGGGCGTTTTCCATCTGGTTGAACGGTGGGAAACGCTGGAGAAACTGCAGTGTCCCCTGGATGTTTTGCAACACCGCGGTTTTCCCTGCCTGGGTGAAGGCGTCCGCTTTTTTCATAACCATTACGCAGTCTTTTTTGAATTGTTGTGGTCGATCTGTTCTCCCATGGTCGGCCCCTCAGCGCGGGGTGCCCATTGGACGTAAGTCTAGGTCGCAGCCTCGGGGTAGGCTTACGGAAAAATCCTACGCCAAGCGTCAGAAAAATCTTCGTTAAATGTTCTTGGAAAAAAATCCGACGAAGTGCACATTGAAGCGCCGCAGAACGATGTCTGACCACTGTGCCAGGGGATCGATTTAAAGAACGTAGAGAGCACCATGTCCGACCACGATATTTTGAGTGACGCCGAGCGCGAGGCGCTGAGTGCCGTCATGCTGGAACCTGACCTGCCGCCGCAGCGCGTCTTGATCGTCGATGACGACAAGGACGCTCGTGAGCTGCTGTCGGAGATCCTGGCGTTGGACGGGATTCACTGCATGACCGCCGCCAGTGGTGAAACGGCACTCAAGATGCTGGAAACCAAGCCATCGATCGGCCTGTTGATCACCGACCTGCGGATGGGCAATGTCGATGGCCTGGAACTGATTCGCCTGGTGCGCGAGTCGCCGCGGGCGGCGCTGCCGATCATCATCGTGTCGGGCGATGCCGACGTGAAAGACGCCATCGAAGCCATGCACCTGAGCGTGGTGGACTTTCTGCTCAAGCCGATCGATACCGACAAGCTGCTGGGGTTGGTCAAGCATGAGTTGGGGATGGATCTTTAAAATCGTCTGTGTGAGCAAGGCTTGCCCGCGATGCAGGCGCCTCGGTTCACCAAGGACCGCGCTGTCTTCATCGCGGGCAAGCCTTGCTCCCACAGATAAATCCCCTTGCCGCAATGACTCAAGCATCAGCCAGGGCATGGTGATTTTGCATTGAAAAAGCCCTGATCTTTCGATCAGGGCTTTTTTGTGCCGCGTCTACCGCTCAATCACAACCCATTGGCTGCCTTGAACTCGCGACGACGACGGTGCAGCACCGGCTCGGTGTAGCCGTTGGGCTGCTTCGTGCCTTCGATCACCAGCTCGACCGCCGCCTGGAAGGCGATGTTGCGGTCGAAGTCTGGCGCCAGCGGACGGTACAGCGGGTCGCTGGCGTTCTGGCGGTCGACCACCGGCGCCATGCGCTTGAGGCTTTCCATCACTTGGTCTTGGGTGACGATGCCGTGGCGCAGCCAGTTGGCGATGTGCTGGCTGGAGATACGCAGCGTCGCACGGTCTTCCATCAGGCCGATGTCGTTGATGTCCGGTACCTTGGAACAACCCACGCCCTGGTCGATCCAGCGCACCACGTAGCCAAGGATGCCCTGGGCATTGTTGTCCAGTTCGTTCTTGATCTGCTCCGGTGTCCAGTTCGGATTGACGGCCAGCGGGATGGTCAGGATGTCGTCCACCGATGCACGCGCGCGCTTGGCCAGTTCGGCCTGGCGGGCGAACACGTCGACCTTGTGGTAATGCAGCGCGTGCAGGGCAGCGGCGGTCGGCGAGGGAACCCAGGCGGTGTTGGCGCCGGCCATTGGATGGGCGATTTTCTGTTCGAGCATCGCCGCCATCAGATCCGGCATCGCCCACATGCCCTTGCCGATTTGTGCGCGACCTTGCAGGCCAGTGCTCAAGCCGATGTCGACGTTCCAGTTTTCATAGGCGCCGATCCACTTCTCGGCTTTCATGTCGGCCTTGCGCACCATCGGGCCGGCTTCCATGGAGGTGTGGATTTCATCGCCCGTACGGTCGAGGAAGCCGGTGTTGATGAACACCACCCGCTCGCTGGCGGCCTTGATGCAGGCCTTGAGGTTGACCGTGGTACGGCGCTCCTCGTCCATGATCCCGACCTTGAGGGTGTTGCGCGGCAGGTTCAGCACGTCCTCGACGCGACCGAACAGCTCGTTGGTGAACGCGGCTTCTTCCGGGCCGTGCATCTTCGGCTTGACGATGTACACCGAGCCGGTGCGGCTGTTGCGACGGCTGGTGTTGCCGTTGAGGCTGTGGATCGCTGCCAGGCTGGTGATCAGGCCGTCGAGAATGCCTTCCGGCACTTCGTTGCCATGCTTGTCCAGGATCGCATCGATGGTCATCAGGTGGCCGACGTTACGCACGAACAACAGCGAGCGGCCGTGCAGGGTCACGCTCGAACCGTCGACGGCGGTGTAGACACGGTCGGGGTTCATGGTGCGGGTGAACGTCTGGCCACCTTTGGCGACTTCTTCAGCCAGGTCGCCTTTCATCAGGCCGAGCCAGTTGCGGTAGATCACCACTTTGTCATCGGCATCGACGGCGGCGACCGAGTCTTCGCAGTCCATGATGGTGGTCAGCGCGGCTTCCATCAGGATGTCTTTAACGCCAGCGGCGTCAGTCTGTCCGACCGGGGTGCTGGCATCGATTTGGATTTCGAAGTGCAGGCCGTTGTGTTTCAACAGCACGGTGGTCGGTGCCGAGGCATCACCCTGGAAGCCGATCAACTGGGCATCGTCACGCAGGCCGCTGTTGCTGCCGCCCTTGAGGGTGACCACCAGTTTGCCGTCGACGATTTTGTAAGCGGTGGAATCGACATGGGAGCCGGCCGCCAGGGGCGCGGCTTCGTCGAGGAAGGCACGGGCGAAGGCGATGACCTTGTCGCCGCGGACCTTGTTGTAGCCTTTGCCTTTTTCCGCGCCATCGGCTTCGCTGATGGCGTCGGTGCCGTACAGCGCGTCATACAGCGAACCCCAGCGGGCGTTCGATGCGTTGAGGGCGAAGCGGGCGTTCATCACCGGCACCACCAGCTGCGGGCCGGCCATGCGGGCGATTTCGTCATCGACGTTTTGGGTCGTAGCCTGGAAATCCGCCGCTTCTGGCAGCAGGTATCCAATGTCTTGCAGGAAGGCTTTGTAAGCCACGGCGTCGTGGGCCTGGCCGGCACGGGCCTGGTGCCAGGCATCGATCCGCGCCTGGAAATCATCGCGTTTGGCGAGTAGGGCTTTGTTCTTCGGGGCCAGGTCGTGGATGACCTTGTCGGCACCGGCCCAGAACGCGTCGGCGGTGAGGCCGGTTCCGGGAATGGCTTCGTTATTCACGAAGTCGAACAGGACTTTGGCGACCTGCAGGCCACCGACTTGAACGTGTTCAGTCATTGCTTGCCTCACTCTGCTCAGCTATTTCGCTTTTCAGCTCTTCGATTTTGACAATGAAGCCTCGGGACATTTAAAGCACAAACCCCGGAACCAGTACATGCCATCGCTGGCGGCTGGGTGGTAAGCCTTGCTGACGGGGCTTTTCAGGGATGCGACTGCGCCTTAAGCAGACATCGGTACAACGTTATGTAGTGCTCGCTGCGGAATACTACATGATCAATTGCGGTTGTGAAAATTAGACTAATTGCGTCGTTCCGCGACCGACTAAAGCAGTACAGTCACGACGAGGCACGGGATGTTCTCAAAAAACAGATGGATTGTTCCAGATAAATCTTGATGTTTGTACACGATGTTTCTGATCTCATTCTGTGGGAGGTATAAATCCCGAGGCCCGCGGTCTGCTTGCGATCACCTGCCTATACTGTCCCTTCCACAACAAGAGGACTGCGCCATGGACCACCTCGTCATCACTGTTTTCGCCCCGGACAAGCCCGGGCAGGTCGAGCGCATTGCCGATTGCATCGCCGAACACGGCGGTAACTGGCTGGAAAGCCGCATGTCGCGCCTGGCCGGGCAGTTTGCCGGGATCCTGCGAATCGGCGCCCCCGCCGAGGCCCATGAAGAACTGATCGAAGCCTTGCAGGGGCTATCGACTCACGACATCCGCGTGTTGATCGCTGAAAGCGCCCTTGAGGAGTCCTGCACCTGGAAACCCATCACCATGGAGCTGGTGGGCAACGATCGTCCCGGCATCGTGCGGGACATCACCCGGCTGTTGAGCGAGCAGGGCGTCAATGTCGAGCGTCTGGTGACCTACGTTCGGCCGGCACCGATGAGCAGCGAGCTGCTGTTCCACGCCGAAGCGATCCTGGGGGTGCCCTTGACCCTGTCGCTGGATACGTTGCAGGAGCGCCTGGAGACGCTGGCCGATGAGTTGATGGTGGAGCTCAAGCTCAGCGACGAAGCGTGACGAAGGTTATCCAAGGAAAAACTGCGCCTGCCTGTGGATAACCTGTAGAGACCCGGCTCCAGCCCAGACCCACCGGGGCTCAGCGGGGAATGGTCAAAAAATCATCACTTTTCAAGGGCTTGTGCACAAAGGGCGGGGATCACGCTGTGGATAACCTTGGGAAGGATAAGCGCAGGCCACGTCAGACGTGGCCTGTAGAGGTTTGTGTGTTTTTTGATCAGCTGCGCCGGCGCATGCTGATCACGGCATCGACGCTGTACACCGCCAGCCCGGCCCAGATAAACAGGAATGCCACCAGTGTGCTGGACGACAGGTGCTCACCGAACAGCGTGACGGCGAGCAGCAGCACCAGCGTCGGTGCGATGTACTGGAGAAAACCGATGGTGGTGTAGGGCAAATGCCGTGTTGCGGCGTTGAAACACACCAACGGCACCAGCGTCACGGGGCCGGCCGCCACCAGCCACCAGGCTTCGGAGGTGGTCCAGAAAGCGGCCTGGGCACTGGTGGCCGTGGGATTGAACAGCAACCAGGCGATGGCGATCGGCACCAGCATCCAGGTTTCCACCACCAGCCCCGGCAATGCCTTGACCGGCGCCTGCTTGCGGATCAACCCATAGAAACCGAAGGTCAGCGCCAGCACCAGCGACACCCACGGCAGGCTGCCCACTTGCCAGACCTGCTGCGCCACGCCGACCGCCGCCAACCCCACCGCCAGCCATTGCATGCGGCGCAGGCGCTCGCCCAGCAGCAACATGCCCAGCAATACGTTCACCAGCGGGTTGATGTAGTAACCCAGGCTGGCTTCGAGCATACGCTCGTTGTTCACTGCCCAGACGTAGGTCAGCCAGTTGGCTGCGATCAGTGTCCCGCTCAGGGCGAGGATCGCCAGGCGCTGTGGGTTGTCCCGTAGTTCGCGCCACCAGCCCGGGTGTTTCCAGACCATCAGCAACACCGCGCCGAACAGGGCCGACCACAGTACCCGGTGGATGATGATCTCCACCGACGGCACGCTGGCGATGGCTTTGAAATAGATCGGGAACAGACCCCAGATGATGTAGGCACTCAGGCCCAGGATGTACCCGCGACGCGGGTTGGCGGCTTGCATGCAGAATCCTTGCTTAGGCAGCTAACAAAGGAGTGATTGTAAGGAGATTTGTCTGGTTGCGCTGTGAGTATTGTGCACAATCACCGCAGATCCCCTGTGGGAGCGGGCTTGCTCGCGATAGCGGTGTGTCAGTCGACAAAGGTGTCGAATGTTCGATCGCCATCGCGAGCAAGCTCGTTCCCACGGGGGGACCAGCAGTAGGGTCAGAATAGTTTCAACGGCTCTTCATTGAGCGCCGCCAGTTGCTCGCGCAACGCCAACACCTGGTCGCCCCAATAACGTTCGCTGCCGAACCACGGGAAGCTGCGCGGGAACGCCGGGTCGTCCCAGCGTCGCGCCAGCCAGGCGCTGTAGTGCATCAGGCGCAGCGCCCGCAGTGGCTCGATCAGCGCCAATTCCCGCGGGTCGAAGTCGTGGAACTCACGGTAGCCGTCCATCAATTCCGACAATTGCCCCAGGCATTCCTGGCGATCGCCGGCGAGCATCATCCACAAGTCCTGCACCGCCGGGCCCATGCGACAGTCGTCCAGGTCGACGATGTGGAACACCTCGTCACGGCACATCATGTTGCCCGGGTGGCAATCGCCGTGCATGCGGATGTTCTGGTGGGGCGTGGCGGCGTAGACCTCTTCGACGCGCTTGAGCAGGTCCCGGGCGACCGACTCGTAGGCCGGCAGCAAGCTACGCGGGACGAAGCCGCTTGCCAGCACGGTGGCCAGCGAATCGTGGCCGAAGTTCTTCACGCCCAGGGCTTCACGATGTTCGAACGGACGGGTCGCCCCGACCGCGTGCAGGCGCCCGAGCAATTGTCCCAGGCGATAGAGCTGATCGAGGTTGCCCGGCTCCGGTGCACGGCCGCCGCGACGGGGAAACAGGGTGAAACGAAACCCGGCGTGTTCGTGCAGGCTGGTGCCGTTGTGGATCAGCGGCGCGACCACGGGTACTTCGTATTCGGCCAGCTCGAAGGTAAAGCTGTGCTCTTCCAGGATCGCTTCGTTGGTCCAGCGCTGAGGGCGATAGAACTTGGCGATCAGCGGCTCGGAATCTTCGATGCCGACCTGGTAGACGCGGTTCTCATAACTGTTGAGGGCCAACACGCGGGCGTCGCTGAGAAAGCCGATGCTTTCAACGGCATCGAGTACCAGGTCGGGCGTGAGGGTTTCAAACGGATGGGACATGCTGACTCCTGCGCAGCGGCAGGGCTGCCGCGTCCGGCCCAGCATGGTAGCGCAGACAGAGGCAGATAGGTGGTGGCTGTCGGTGATCGTTCCCACGCTCAGCGTGGGAACGCCTCATGTGACGCTCCGCGTTACGCTTTGGGGACGCGGAGCGTCCCTGGCTGCATTCCCACGCAGAGCGTGGGAACGATCAGAGTCAGGCGCCGATGACCCCGCCATCCTCACGGGTAATCACCATCACCGAAGACCGCGGCTTGCCGTTGGGCAAGTGTTCAGGGAAGGTCGAACCGCCGTTTTCCCCAGGATGCTGGATCCCGACGAACAAGGCCTTCTGGTCCGGCGCGAAACTGATCCCGGTCACTTCGCAGCCCACCGGCCCGACCATGAAGCGGCGGATTTCGCCACTGTTGGGGTCGGCGCAGAGCATCTGGTTGTTGCCCATGCCGGCGAAGTCCCCGGCGTTACTGGAGTCGCCGTCGGTGAGGATCCACAACCGGCCGGCCTTGTCGAAGCCCAGGCCATCGGGGCTGTTGAACATGTTCTGCGGGTTGATGTTGGACGATCCGGCTTTCGGCGTGCCGGCGTGTACCGTCGGGTTGCCGGCTACCACGAACAGGTCCCAGTCGAAGGTCTTGGACGCATGGTCGTCGCGGTCGGTGCGCCAGCGCAGGATTTGCCCGTAGACGTTCTTGGCCCGAGGGTTTGGCCCGTCTACCGGTTGGCCGTCTTCGCCACGCTTGGAGTTGTTGGTCAGGGTGCAATAGACCTGACCGTCTTTCGGGCTGACCACGATCCACTCCGGGCGGTCCATGCGGGTGGCGCCCACGGCACTGGCGGCCAGGCGTGCATGGATCAGCACTTCGGCCTGGTCGGCGAAGCCGCTGCTGGCGTCGAGGCCGTTCTTGCCGTGGGTCAACTCGATCCACTGGCCCTTGCCTTTGGGGTGGTCCGGGTTGCCGTCGCCGGCATCGAAGCGCGCCACGTACAAGGTGCCATGGTCCAGCAGGTTGCGATTGGCCTGGGCATTGCGCGGGTTGATGCGCTCGCGGCTGACGAACTTGTAGATGAACTCACCGCGCTCATCATCGCCCATGTACACCACGGCGCGACCGTCATTGGTCTGCGCCAGGGCGGCGTTTTCGTGTTTGAAGCGGCCCAGGGCGGTGCGTTTCACCGGTGTGGATTGCGGATCGAACGGGTCGATTTCCACTACCCAGCCGTGACGATTGAGTTCGTTGGGGTTCTTCGCCAGGTCGAAGCGCGGATCGTACAGGTGCCAGTTGATCTCGCGGCTGGTGACGGTGGCGCCATAGCGTTTTTGCGCTTCATCGAACTGCAAGTCGGACTTGCTGCTGCCGAAGCAGTCGGTGAAGTTTTCTTCGCAGGTCAGGTAAGTGCCCCATGGCGTCATGCCGTTGGCGCAGTTCTGGAACGTCCCCAGGACTTTCTTGCCGCTCTTGTCGGCACTGGTTTTCAGCAGGTCGTGGCCGGCGGCCGGGCCGCGCAGGCGGATCGGCGTGTTGCCGTGGATCCTGCGGTTGTAGCGCGATTCCTGGACGAACTGCCACTGGCCGCGACGACGCTGGACCTCGATCACCGACACCCCTTCGCTGGCCTGGGCCTTGTGCACGTCTTCAGCCGACTGCGGCTGGCCGCCGTGGGGGAAGAGGTAGCGGTAGTTGGTGTATTCGTTGTTGATCGCCATCAGCGCCCGGTTATTGTCGCCGGGGAACGGGAACAGGCTCATGCCGTCGTTGTTGTCGCCGAACTGCACTTCCTGTGCGCGGGCGGTGCCGTTGCCACTGGGGTCGAAGGCCGGTGCATTTTTCTGCAGCGGCTGGCCCCAACTGATCAGCACCGAGGATTTGTAGCCTGGCGGTAACGTGATGGTGTCGGCCGTGGCGGCGGCGATGCTGTTGAAGCCCAGCAGCCGGCTGTTGCCTTCGCTCACGGCGGCGGCCAGGACGCTGCGGCTCAGCAGGTTGCCGCCCAGGAACATCGCCGCGCCGCACAGGGCGCCGGCGCTGATGAAGCTGCGCCGGCTCAGGCCGACGATCTTTTCCAGGTCGGTGGATTGGTTTTCTTCTAATAGGCTCATCTCAGGCTCCCTGCTGGTTTTGGCAGTCACCTTAAAGCGGGCCGATGAAACTATTGTTGCAGCGCGCTACAACGGTGTGCCGAGCAGCACATTTGTCGCTGAAAACGTCACTTGCACCGGTGAGCCGCTTTCCAGATGCTGCTTTTGTAGCTCAAGCGGGTCGGCCAGGGCGCACAGCGTCTGGCCGTTGGGCAGGCTGATGCGCACTTCGCTGGGGCCGTCTTTGGCGGCGTCGACCTGTTCGATCATGCCGCGCAGCGTATTGATCCCCGGTTTTTCCGCTTGCTCGACAGGGTGCAATTGCAGCCAGCCAGCCTTGATCAGCGCCACCACGTCGGTGCCGACATCCAGCTCCAGGCGCAGCGTGCTGTCGTGGGTGATCTGGGCTTCGATGAGCAGGCCCCGGGCCAGCTCCAGGCGTACCCGGTCGTTGTGGCCCTGGGCCTCGATGCCCAGGACCTTGCCATGCAGTTGATTACGGGCGCTGGTGCGTAGCATCAGGCGACTGAGCAGGCCCAGGTCGCCGGCATCCTCGCTCGCTTCCAGCAGTTGCGTCTGCAACGCTTGCAGGCGCTGATACAGGCGCAGCACGCGTTGGCCTTCCTCCGACAACTTGGCACCGCCACCGCCCTTGCCGCCGACGCTGCGTTCCACCAACGGTTGGTCCGCCAGGTTGTTCAGCTCATCGATGGCATCCCACGCCGCCTTGTAGCTCAGGCCCGCGCTCTTGGCAGCGCGGGTGATCGAGCCTTGTTCGGCGATGTGTTGCAGCAGCGCAATGCGTTGCGGGCGCCGAACGATGTGCTGGGTCAGAAGCGTGGGCAATGACATGACGGAAAACTGTGGGCAATGGCTGATGGACGGACGTTGGCGCCTTGGGCGCGGCGCGTCAAGCCGAGTCATCGGGTTTCGGCGTGCGCGCCAGGCAATACACATCGACCCGCGCAGCGCCGGCATCGAGCAGCAGGGCAGCCAGCGCCTGGGCGGTGGCGCCGGTGGTGAGCACATCGTCGACCAACGCCAAGTGACGGTTGCGCAAGGAAGCCTGCGGCGCCAGGGCAAAGGCCTGACGCAGGTTTCGCCGCCGGGCCCTGGCATCGAGTGCCTGTTGGGCGGGGGTGTCCTGGGTGCGTCGCAGCAGGTGTTCTTCGCAAGGGATCGCCAACGGCCCACTGAGCCAGCGGGCCAGCAGCGCTGCCTGGTTGAAACCGCGCTGGCGCAAACGGCGGGTCGCCAGTGGCACCGGTACCAGTGCGTCGGGCCGCTCCAGCCCTTCGTCGAAATGATGTTGCAGCGACTGCGCCAACAATTCGCCCATCAGCCGGCCCAGGGGCCATTTCGCCTGGTGCTTGAAACGGGTGATCAGGCTGTCCACCGGGAAGTCGTAGGCCCAGGGCGCCAGGACCCGCTCGAAGGCCGGCGGTTGCGAGGCGCATTGTCCGCAACGCATTCCAGCCATGGGCAGCGGCAAGGCGCAGACGCTGCATTGATCGCCGAGCCAGGGCAGCTCGCTTTCGCAGGGCGTGCAGATAGGTTGTGGCGTATCGGTGCTTTCGCCACACAGTAGGCAGGATTGTTTGTTTTTTAACCAGATGTAAACCGGTCCTTTGTGTCGTGGTTGACAGCGCATGACTCTTCCTTAAATATGCCGAACATCCGTGTCGCGCCTGTGGGTATTCCATGCCCCAGGCGCCAGCCAAGCATAATCAAGGAAATGCCCATGAGCGCCAGCACCACTGCCAACCTGCGTCATGACTGGTCTTTGGCCGAAGTCAAAGCACTCTTCGTCCAGCCATTCAATGACCTGCTGTTCCAGGCGCAGACCGTGCACCGCGCGCACTTCGACGCCAACCGCGTCCAGGTTTCCACTCTGCTGTCGATCAAGACCGGCGCGTGCCCGGAAGATTGCAAATATTGTCCGCAGTCCGGTCACTACAACACCGGCCTGGATAAAGAGAAATTGCTCGAAGTGCAGAAGGTCCTCGAAGAGGCTGCACGGGCCAAGGCCATCGGTTCGACCCGTTTCTGCATGGGCGCGGCCTGGAAGCACCCGTCGGCCAAAGACATGCCGTACGTGCTGGAAATGGTCAAGGGCGTGAAGGCCATGGGTCTGGAAACCTGCATGACCCTGGGCCGCCTCGACCAGGAACAGACCGAAGCGCTGGCCCAGGCCGGCCTGGACTACTACAACCACAACCTCGATACCTCGCCGGAGTTCTACGGCAGCATCATCACCACCCGCACCTACAGCGAGCGCCTGCAAACCCTGGCCTATGTGCGTGATTCGGGGATGAAGATCTGCTCCGGCGGCATCCTCGGCATGGGCGAATCCCTGGACGACCGCGCCAATCTGCTGATCCAACTGGCGAACCTGCCGGAGCACCCGGAATCGGTGCCGATCAACATGCTGGTCAAAGTTGCTGGCACGCCGCTGGAGAATGCCGAGGACGTCGACCCATTCGATTTCATCCGCATGCTCGCCGTGGCGCGGATCATGATGCCCCAGTCCCATGTGCGCCTGTCCGCCGGCCGTGAAGCGATGAACGAGCAGATGCAGTCCCTGGCGTTCCTGGCCGGTGCCAACTCGATTTTCTATGGCGACAAGCTGTTGACCACCGCCAACCCGCAAGCCGACAAGGACATGCAGCTGTTCGCACGCCTGGGCATCCAGCCCGAAGCCCGCGAAGAACATGCCGATGAAGTGCACCAGGCGGCGATTGAACAGGCGCTGGTGGAGCAGAAGAGCAGCGAGCAGTTCTATAACGCCGCTGTTTGACCACTCACCGATTCCCGGATTGGAATGCAAGACCCTGTGGGAGCGAGCTTGCTCGCGATGACGGTATAACAGCCGACAGAAATGTTGAATGTAATATCCTCATCGCGAGCAAGCTCGCTCCCACAAGGGGCTTTGGCCAGTCTCTAAACAGTTGAGGCCTGCATGCCCTTCGATCTCGCCGCACGCCTGGCTGCCCGTCGTGCCGACAACCTCTATCGCCAGCGCCCGCTGCTCGAAAGCCCGCAGGGCCCGGAAGTGGTGGTGGACGGCCAGCCGTTGCTGGCGTTCTGCAACAACGATTACCTGGGCCTGGCCAATCACCCGCAAGTGATCGAAGCCTGGCGCGCCGGGGCGCTCCGTTGGGGTGTCGGTGGTGGCGCTTCCCATTTGGTGATCGGCCACAGCAGCCCGCATCACGCCCTGGAAGAAGCCTTGGCCGACCTGACCGGCCGCCCCCGGGCGTTGCTGTTCACCACCGGCTACATGGCCAACCTCGGCGCGGTCACCGCGCTGGTGGGGCAGGGCGACACGGTGCTGGAAGACCGCCTCAATCATGCTTCGCTGCTCGACGCCGGGCTGTTGTCCGGTGCGCGTTTCAACCGGTACCTGCACAACGATGCCCAAAGCCTGGCCAGCCGTCTGGAGAAAGCCACCGGCAATATCCTGGTGGTCACCGACGGCGTGTTCAGCATGGACGGCGACATTGCCGACTTGCCGGCGCTGGCCCGTGAAGCCAAGGCCAAGGGCGCCTGGCTGATGGTCGACGATGCCCACGGCTTCGGTCCACTGGGGGCCCATGGCGGCGGGATCGTCGAGCATTTTGGCTTGAGCCAGGATGACGTGCCGGTTCTGGTGGGCACCCTGGGCAAGGCCTTTGGCACCGCCGGGGCTTTTGTCGCCGGCAGTGAAGAACTGATTGAAAGCCTGATCCAGTTCGCTCGCCCCTACATCTACACCACCAGCCAACCGCCGGCCCTGGCCTGCGCCACGCTCAAGAGCCTTGAGCTGCTGCGCAGCGAGCATTGGCGGCGCGAGCACTTGCAGGTGCTGATTCGTCAGTTCCGCCAGGGCGCCGAGCAGATCGGCCTGCAATTGATGGACAGTTTCACGCCGATCCAGCCGATCCTGATTGGCGATGCGGGACGGGCCATGCGCTTGTCGCAGATGCTGCGTGAGCGCGGGCTGATGGTCACGGCGATCCGCCCACCCACCGTACCGGCCGGCAGCGCCCGTTTGCGCGTGACCCTGACCGCCGCCCACAGCGAGGCCCAGGTGCAGCTATTGTTGAATGCACTGGCCGAGTGTTTTGCCCTGTTGGGACCGGAGCCAAGCCATGCGTGATCGACTGATATTGCTGCCCGGCTGGGGCTTGGGCGTTTCAACGCTGGAGCCGCTGGCGGCGGCGTTGCAAGGGCTCGACGAACATCTGCGGGTGGAAATCGAGCCGTTGCCGGCATTGGCGTCGAATGATCCCAATGAATGGCTCGAAGAATTGGACGCCACCGTACCTCAGGACGCCTGGCTGGGCGGCTGGTCCCTGGGTGGCATGCTGGCCTCGGCGCTGGCGGCGCGTCGGGGTGAGCGCTGCTGCGGCCTGCTGACCCTGGCGAGCAATCCGTCCTTTGTCGCCCATGAGCAATGGCCAAGCGCGATGGACGGCGAAACCTTCAATGGTTTTCTCGCCGGCTGTGCGGCCGATCCACGCCAGACCCTCAAGCGCTTCAGTTTGCTGTGCGCCCAGGGCTGCAGCGATCCACGCGGGTTGTCGCGGTTGTTATTGGCCGGGGCGCCAAGCGCTTCGCCCGAAGTGTTGATGGCCGGGCTCGAACTGTTGGCGCAACTGGACACTCGCGCCGCATTGCAGAGCTTTCGTGGCCCGCAACTGCATCTGTTCGCCGGGCTCGATGCCCTGGTGCCGGCCGAAGCTGCGACTGAGTTGCTGGTCTTGCTGCCGGATGTTGAAATCGGCCTGATCGAACAGGCCGGCCACGGATTCCTTCTGGAGGACCCACACGGCGTCGCAGGGGCGATCCAGGCTTTTTTGCATGAGTCCGGCGATGACTGATTTGTCTCTTCCAAAATTGCCCGGTGCCTTGCCCGACAAGCGCCAGGTGGCGGCTTCGTTTTCCCGGGCGGCAACCAGCTATGACAGCGTGGCCGAACTGCAGCGCGACGTCGGCCAACAGTTGCTCGGGCGCTTGCCGTCTTCGTTTATCCCGCAACGTTGGCTGGACCTGGGTTGCGGCACCGGCTACTTCACCCGGGCCCTGGGCGCGCGTTTTGGCGTGGCCTCCGGTCTGGCGTTGGACATTGCCGAGGGCATGCTCAACCATGCTCGTCCCCAAGGTGGCGCCGCGCATTTTGTCGCTGGCGACGCTGAACGGTTGCCTTTGCAAGCGGTGAGCTGCGACCTGGTGTTCTCCAGCCTGGCGGTGCAATGGTGTGCGGATTTTGCCGCGGTGCTGAGCGAGGCCCATCGTGTGTTGAAACCGGGTGGGGTGTTTGCCTTCACCAGTCTCTGCGTGGGCACTTTGTACGAATTGCGCGACAGTTGGCGTCAGGTGGATGGCTTGGTGCACGTCAACCGTTTCCGTGGGTTCGAGACGTATCAACACCTTTGCGCGGCCAGCGGGTTGAATGTCGTCAGTCTTGAAAACCGTCCCCATGTGTTGCATTACCCTGACGTGCGCAGCCTGACTCACGAATTGAAAGCCTTGGGCGCCCACAATCTGAACCCCGGTCGCCCCGGCGGCTTGACCGGCAGGGCGCGGATCCTGGCGCTGGTTGAAGCCTATGAGCAGTTTCGTCAGGCGCAGGGACTGCCGGCGACTTACCAGGTGGTCTACGCCGTTTTGGAGAAACCGCTATGAGCCAGGCCTATTTCATTACCGGCACTGACACCGATGTGGGCAAGACCACCGTCGCGGCAGGCCTGCTGCATGCTGCGCGACAGGCTGGCATGAGCACCGCCGCCGGCAAGCCCGTGGCCTCTGGCTGCGACGTGACGGCCAAGGGCCTGCGCAATGCCGATGCCCTGGCGCTGCTGGCCGAATGTTCGGTGCCGCTTGAGTATGCCCAGGTCAATCCGCTGGCATTCGAGCCGGCCATCGCGCCGCATCTGGCCGCCCGGGAAGCCGGTGTGGCGCTGACGGTGCAATCCTTGCTGGGGCCAATGCGTGAGGTGCTGGCCCTGGAGGCCGATTTCACCTTGATAGAGGGCGCGGGCGGCTGGCGTGTTCCGTTGGCCGATCAGGATAATCTTTCGGACCTGGCAATGGCCCTGGGCCTGCCGGTGATCCTGGTAGTGGGGGTGCGCCTGGGGTGCATCAGCCATGCGTTGCTGACCGCCGAGGCCATCGCCCGGGACGGTCTGCAACTGGCCGGTTGGGTGGCGAATATCATCGATCCCAAGACCTCGCGCCTGGAAGAAAATCTCGCCACCCTGGCCGAACGCCTCCCAGCGCCTTGCCTGGGGCGAGTACCGACGGTCAAAGGCATCACTGCCGATATCGTGGCTGCGCATCTGCACCTGGATCTGCTGGATTAATCATCGAGGGAAGGTTTTTACTATGGCAAGGCACTGTGCCATTAGTGTTTTTGTCGGGTCTTTTCCTTGGGGTTCTGCTTCAATGACCATTGTCGACCCTTCAAGAAGACGAGTTCTGCCATGGAAATCTCAGGAAGTACTGCGTTCTATGCCGGTCTGAGCACGATTCAGACAGGGCAGAACCGTGTCGATCAGGCTTCCAGCCAGATCGCCAACAATACGATCGAGCGTTCGGTCACCAGCCAGTCGTCCGAAGTCCAGGTCGATCGCCTGCGTTCGGTGGATCGTAGCCAGCAGTCGGACCTGGCCAGCAACATGGTCGAACTGTCCCAAGGGAAGTTCCAGGTGCAACTGGGCGTGAACGTGGCCAAGGCATCCGATGAAATGCTCGGTACGTTGATCGATACCTTTGCCTGATCCTTCTCTTCAGATTTACGAAAACGCCGCGATTATTCGCGGCGTTCTTGTCTCTAACGTCTTATTGCTCAACTAATCTTTTCCTATGCGCATCGCGGATTCTTCAGCGCGATGGATTTTCCGTGTCCGACATTTTTCTCAGGCTGATGACGAACGGCAAAAGATCGGCGCTTGACAAGATTTGGGCGTAAACGTATGTTTCAAACAACTGTTTGACCGCTACAACAAATCCACGCGGTCGTTCATTCCCGGTTACATCAGCAGAGGTTTATCGCTATGCCTGACTACAAGGCCCCCTTGCGTGATATTCGCTTCGTTCGTGACGAACTGCTTGGCTACGAAGCGCATTATCAGAGCCTTCCGGCTTGCCAGGACGCAACTCCGGACATGGTTGACGCCATTCTCGAAGAAGGCGCCAAGTTTTGTGAGCAGGTGCTGGCTCCGCTGAACCGCGTGGGCGACATCGAAGGCTGCACCTGGAGCGAGTCCGGCGTGAAGACCCCGACTGGTTTCAAGGAAGCCTACAAGCAATTCGTCGAAGGCGGCTGGCCAAGCCTGGCCCACGACGTCGAGCACGGTGGTCAAGGCCTGCCGGAATCCCTGGGCCTGGCGGTCAGCGAGATGGTCGGTGAAGCCAACTGGTCGTGGGGCATGTACCCGGGCCTGTCCCATGGCGCGATGAACACGATTTCCGAGCACGGTACGCCCGAACAGCAAGAGGCTTACCTGACCAAGCTGGTTTCCGGCGAATGGACCGGCACCATGTGCCTGACCGAACCGCACTGCGGCACGGACCTGGGCATGCTGCGCACCAAGGCCGAGCCTCAGGCCGACGGTTCCTACAAGGTTTCCGGTACGAAGATCTTCATTTCGGCCGGTGAACACGACATGGCCGATAACATCGTCCACATCGTGCTGGCGCGCCTGCCGGACGCACCGGCTGGCACCAAGGGCATTTCGCTGTTCATCGTTCCCAAGTTCCTGCCTAACGCCGACGGCTCCATCGGCCAGCGTAACGCGGTGAGCTGCGGTTCCCTGGAACACAAGATGGGCATCCACGGCAACGCCACCTGCGTGATGAACTTCGACGCGGCCACCGGTTACCTGATCGGCCCGGCGAACAAAGGCCTGAACTGCATGTTCACCTTCATGAACACCGCACGCCTGGGCACCGCGCTGCAAGGCCTGGCCCACGCCGAGATCGGCTTCCAGGGCGGCCTGAAATATGCCCGCGATCGCTTGCAAATGCGTTCCCTGACTGGCCCGAAAGCGCCAGACAAGGCCGCTGACCCGATCATCGTCCACCCTGACGTGCGTCGCATGCTGCTGACCATGAAGGCTTTCGCCGAGGGTAACCGGGCGATGGTCTACTTCACCGCCAAGCAGGTCGACATCGTCAAGTACGGCGTGGATGAAGAAGAGAAGAAAAAGGCCGATGCGCTGCTGGCGTTCATGACGCCGATCGCCAAGGCGTTCATGACCGAAGTTGGCTTCGAATCGGCCAACCACGGCGTGCAGATCTATGGCGGCCACGGCTTCATCGCCGAGTGGGGCATGGAGCAGAACGTTCGCGACAGCCGTATCTCGATGCTGTACGAAGGCACCACCGGCATCCAGGCCCTCGACCTGCTGGGCCGTAAAGTGCTGATGACCCAGGGCGAGGCACTCAAGGGCTTCACCAAGATCGTCCACAAGTTCTGCCAGGGCAACGAAGGCAACGAAGCGGTCAAGGAGTTCGTAGAACCCCTGGCTGCGCTGAACAAGGAATGGGGCGAGCTGACCATGAAGGTCGGTATGGCGGCCATGAAGGATCGCGAAGAAGTCGGCGCAGCGTCGGTGGACTACCTGATGTACTCCGGTTACGCCTGCCTGGCCTATTTCTGGGCCGACATGGCGCGCCTGGCGGCGGAAAAACTCGCAGCCGGTACCACTGAAGAAGCTTTCTACACCGCCAAGCTGCAGACCGCGCGCTTCTACTTCCAGCGCATCCTGCCGCGTACTCGTACCCACGTGGCAACCATGCTGTCGGGCGCCAACAACCTGATGGACATGAAGGAAGAGGACTTCGCGCTGGGCTACTAAGCCTCACGCGGTTCTTCCAAAAGCCGCTGCTCCTTCGGGAGCAGCGGCTTTTTCATGTCCGCCGCAAATCTGTATCCACCGCAGGCCCTTGTGGGAGCGAGCTTGCTCGCGATGGCGTTTGTTCAGTCCGCACCGTCATGGCTGACACACCGCTATCGCGAGCAAGCTCGCTCACACAGGGATCAATTGTGATTCTGAAACAATATTCATCCAACTCGACCCTAAGAAAACCGCCCCCTCTGCCGTTACAGCGATGGCAGTGTGACATCTGTCACATCTCGCGTGCCTTACTGCTCCAGTTGCAGGCACAATGCCATCTTTGATCAGCCGGGTTGGAGCTTTACCCTTGCCGCGTTCTTCCGCTGTACGTTTGAGCCATTTCCTACCGTCATTGCTGCTGTTGCTGGCGGGGCTTGCGGCTGCCTACGTCAAGGATCTCAATGTTTTCTTCACCTCGCTGTTCAACGTTCTCCCGACCCTGGTGTTATTGCTGGGCGGGGCGTATTGCGCGGTCTACCGACGTCAACGTGAGCTGTTTCTGATGGTCACGGTGTACATCGCCTACTTCCTCTTGGACACCCAGACTGACTTCTACCGCGATAACGGCAAGGTGCGTGAAGACGCGGCGGTGGTGTTCCATCTCGTTTGCCTGTTGCTGCCGCTGTTGTTTGGGCTGTTCGCCGCGTGGCAGGAGCGTACCCACTTGTTCCAAGACATGGTGGCCCGGTTCGCGGTGTTGCTGGTCTTTGGCAGCGTGGCGCTGGCCCTGGAGCAGAGTTTTCCCCAGGCCTTGCTGTTGTGGCTCTCGGAGATCCGCTGGCCGGCGTTGCACGGCGCCTGGATGAGCTTGATCCAATTGTCTTACCCGATGTTCGCCGCCGCGTTCCTGCTGCTGGCCTGGCAATACTGGCGTAACCCCCGGCCACTGCATGCTGCGCAATTGGTGGGGGTGCTGGGGTTGTTCTGGATGTTGCCGAAAACCTTCATCCTGCCGTTCACCCTGAACATCATGTGCAGCCAGGTGATGTTGATGATCGCCGCGGCGGTCGCCCATGAGGCCTATCAAATGGCCTTCCGTGACGAACTCACCGGCCTGCCGGGCCGGCGGGCGCTGAACGAACGCATGCAGCGCCTGGGGCGCAACTATGTGCTGGCGATGAGCGATGTGGACCACTTCAAGAAATTCAACGACACCCACGGCCACGATGTGGGTGACCAGGTGCTGCGCCTGGTCGCCAGCAAATTGTCGAAGATCGGCGGTGGCGGCAGGGCGTATCGCTACGGCGGTGAGGAGTTTGCCCTGGTGTTCGCCGGCAAGACCATCGACGAGTGCATGCCCCATCTGGAGGTCATCCGCCAGTCCATCGAGACGTACGCCATCCAGCTGCGCAACCCCGACAGTCGCCCCCAGGACGATCAACAAGGCCGTCAGCGCCGTTCTGGCGCCGGTGCGTCCAGCGTCTCGGTGACGGTCAGCATCGGCGTCGCGGAACGCCTTGAGCAGCGCACGCCTGAAGAAGTGCTCAAGTCCGCCGACCAGGCGCTCTATAACGCCAAGGGCGCGGGGCGTAACTGTGTGATTGCCTTCGGGCAGAACCGCCGCGGTGCGGTGCGCATGGAGACTGCCGCGGGTTGAGTGATGACGGCGCATTCAGCGTCTGGACTGTGATTGTGGGCCTCGGTGGCCGGCAGTAGGTTGCAACGATCTGCTACCGGAGAAAACCACCATGCCCGAGTACAAAGCCCCCCTGCGCGACATGCGCTTTCTGATCGATCACGTCTTCGATTTCCATGGTCGCTATGCCGAGCTGGGCGCCAGCGATGCCAGCCCGGACATGGTCAGTGCGATCCTCGAGGAAGGCGCCAGGTTCTGCGAGAACGTTCTGGCGCCGCTCAATCGCTCCGGTGACGAAGAGGGTTGCCATTTCGACAACGGCGTAGTCACCACGCCGACAGGCTTCAAGCAGGCTTTCGCACAGTACGTGGAGGGCGGCTGGCATGGGCTGGCGGCGGACCCGGCGTATGGTGGCCAGGGCTTGCCCAGCTCCCTGGGCCTGGTCATCAGCGAGATGATCGGCTCCAGCAACACCTCCTGGGGAATGTACCCAGGCCTGACTCACGGCGCCATGTCGGCGATCCATGCCCACGGCACGTCGGAACAGAAACAGACCTACCTGAGCAAACTCACCGCCGGCCAGTGGACCGGCACCATGTGCCTGACCGAAGCCCACTGCGGCACCGACCTGGGCATCATCAAGACCCGCGCCGTGCCCCAGGCCGACGGCAGCTATGCGATCTCCGGCAGCAAGATCTTCATTTCCGCCGGTGAACACGACATGAGCGATAACATCATCCATCTGGTGCTGGCCAAGTTGCCGGACGCTCCCGCCGGGACCAAGGGCATCTCGCTGTTTATCGTGCCCAAGTTCCTGCCCGACGCCACGGGTGAGGCCGGGCCGCGCAATGGCGTGTCCTGTGGCTCGATCGAGCACAAGATGGGTATCAAGGCCTCGGCCACTTGCGTGCTGAACTTCGATGGGGCCAAGGGGTTCCTGATCGGCGAGCCGAACAAGGGCCTCAATTGCATGTTCACCATGATGAACCACGCCCGGCTCGGCACCGGCATGCAGGGCCTGTGCCTGGGCGAGGCGAGCTTCCAGGGCGCCATCAAGTACGCCAACGACCGTTTGCAGATGCGCGCGCTGACCGGCCCCAAGGCGCCGGAAAAGGTCGCCGACCCGATCATCGTCCATCCCGATGTGCGCAGGATGTTGCTGACCATGAAAGCCTTCAACGAAGGCAACCGGGCGCTGACGTATTTCACCGCGCAATTGCTCGATACCGCGCACCTGAGTGCGGACGAAACCGCCCGCCAGGAGGCCGAGGACCTGCTGGCGTTCCTCACCCCGATCTGCAAGGCCTTCATGACCGACACCGGGCTGGAGGTGACCAACCACGGCATGCAAGTGTTTGGCGGTCACGGCTTTATTCGTGAGTGGGGCATGGAGCAGTTGGTGCGAGATTGCCGCATTGCGCCGATCTACGAGGGCACCAATGGCATCCAGGCCCTGGATCTGCTGGGGCGCAAGGTTCTGGGCAGCCAGGGCAAGCTATTGCGTGGTTTTACCCGGATCGTCCATAAATTCTGCGCCGCGAATGCCGGGCATCCGCAGTTCAAGGATTACGTCGAGCAACTCAATGGGCTCAACCAGCAATGGGGCGAACTGACCACCCGGGTCGGCATGGCTGCCATGAAGAATCCCGATGAAGTGGGGGCCGCCTCCGTGGATTACCTGATGTACAGCGGCTACATCATCCTGGCCTACCTGTGGTTGCGGATGGCCTTGGTTGCCCAGGCGCAAGTCGACAGCGGCCAGGGTGATGGGGATTTCTGCCGGGGTAAATTGGCGACGTGTGAGTTTTACTTCAAGCGCCTGCTGCCGCGCACGACCGCCCATCGGGCTGCCGTCGAGGCCGGGAGTGATTGCCTGATGAAGCTGCCGGCGGAGTTGTTTGCGCTTTGATTTAGAGGAAATGCCAACAGATCGCAGTCTTCGCCAGCTCCTACATGGAAATGCGCATTCCCTGTAGGAGCTGGCGAAGCCTGCGATCTTTCCTGGTGACTAAAAATAACAAAACGGTCATGGGTTGACCCTATGTGTCGCAAAAGTTGTTGAGGTACACTCAGGTCATTGCGAAAACCGTCTTTTACGAACCAACTGTTTAGATCCTGCGAGGTTTGCCATGGCTGACTACAAAGCGCCCCTGCGCGATATGCGCTTCGTCCTCAATGAAGTGTTCGAGGTCGCGAAACTCTGGGCCCAATTGCCGGCGCTGGCCGACACCGTGGATGCCGAAACGGTCGAAGCGATCCTTGAAGAAGCCGGCAAAGTCACTAGCAAAAGCATCGCGCCCCTCAGCCGCGCCGCTGACGAAGAAGGTTGCCACTGGGCCGACGGCGCCGTCACCACGCCGGCAGGTTTCCCACAGGCCTACAAAACTTACGCTGAAGGCGGTTGGGTCGGTGTCGGCGGTGACCCGGTGTACGGCGGCATGGGCATGCCCAAGGCCGTTTCGGCCCAGGTCGAGGAAATGGTCAACTCCGCCAGCTTGTCCTTCGGCTTGTACCCGATGCTGACCGCTGGCGCCTGCCTGTCGATCAATGCCCATGCCAGCGAAGAACTGAAAGCGGCGTACCTGCCGAACATGTACGCCGGCGTCTGGGCCGGTTCCATGTGCCTGACCGAGCCTCATGCCGGTACGGACCTGGGGATCATCCGCACCAAGGCCGAACCCCAGGCCGACGGTTCCTATAAGGTCAGCGGTACGAAAATTTTCATCACTGGCGGTGAACACGATCTCACCGAGAACATCATTCACCTGGTGCTGGCGAAACTGCCGGACGCGCCGGCAGGCCCCAAGGGCATCTCGCTGTTCCTGGTGCCCAAGTTCGTGGTCAATGTCGACGGCAGCCTGGGCGCGCGCAACGCGGCCAACTGCGGATCAATCGAACACAAGATGGGCATCCAGGCATCCGCCACCTGCGTGATGAACTTCGACGAAGCCGTGGGTTATCTGGTCGGCGAGCCGAACAAGGGCCTGGCGGCCATGTTCACCATGATGAACTACGAACGTCTCGGCGTCGGTATCCAAGGCCTGGCCTCCGGTGAGCGCTCCTACCAGAATGCCATCGAATATGCCCGTGACCGCCTGCAAAGCCGTTCGCCAACCGGTGCGCAGAACAAGGACAAGGTCGCTGACCCGATCATCGTCCACCCCGACGTGCGCCGGATGCTGCTGACCATGAAGGCCTCGAACGAGGGTGGCCGGGCATTTTCCACTTACGTGGCGATGCAATTGGACACCGCCAAGTTCAGCGAAGACCCAGTCACGCGCAAGCGCGCCGAAGACCTGGTGGCGTTGCTGACACCGGTGGCGAAGGCTTTCCTGACCGACCTGGGCCTGGAAACCACAGTCCATGGTCAACAGGTGTTCGGCGGCCACGGTTACATTCGTGAATGGGGCCAGGAGCAACTGGTGCGCGATGTGCGTATCACCCAGATCTACGAAGGTACCAACGGTATCCAGGCGCTGGACTTGGTGGGGCGCAAGATCGTCGGCAGCGGCGGTGCGTTCTACAAGTTGTTTGCCGATGAAATCCGTCACTTTACTGCCACCGCGAACAGCGATCTGGCGGAGTTCATCAAGCCGTTGAACAGCGCTGTCGACACGCTGGACGAGTTGACCGACTGGCTGTTGGACCGGGCGAAAAGCAACCCGAACGAAATCGGCGCGGCGTCGGTGGAGTACCTCCAGGCGTTTGGCTACACCGCGTATGCGTACATGTGGGCTCTGATGGCCAGGGCGGCCTTGGGCAAAGAAAGCCAGGATGATTTCTACGCGAGCAAACTGGGTACGGCGCGGTTCTATTTCGCCCGCCTGCTGCCGCGTATTCATTCCTTGAGCGCTTCGGTCAAGGCGGGCAGCGAGTCGCTGTTCCTGCTGGAAGCCGGCCAGTTCTGAAATCATGACGATGTGTAAGCATTCTCTTACACATCGTGCTGGCGTTTTCCCTCTATCGGCGGATTGGATCCAGGGATAATCTAGCTTCCATGGATGTAGCGCAGGACGCGCAAAGTAACAACATGGACACGTAGGATTCTGCCAGGACGGCAGAGTGAAATGGATGTCAGGGAAACAGTCTGCAAAGCCCCGCTTCGGCGGGGTTTTCTTTTGCCTGCGTTTTTTGTTCCTGGCAGGCGCCCACCATCGGGGCTGCTTCTGGTTGCGTTTCACTGAACCCTGGCGAGCGGCCTGGGGTCAATGAGCTATATGGCAATTTGGCCATCGTCGATCAGGGAGTCATCCATGGATTTCATTCGCATCATCATCGCCATCCTGCTGCCGCCACTGGGGGTGTTCCTGCAGGTCGGCTTCGGCGGGGCTTTCTGGCTGAATATCCTGCTGACGTTGCTGGGTTATATCCCTGGCATCGTGCATGCGGTGTATATCATCGCCAAGCGCTGAATTCATCGGTTATAGACCCCCTGTGGGAGCGAGCTTGTTCCCACAGTTTTTTGCCTAAAGGTCGCTATCCATCACCTTGCGATAGAACAACCACTCATGCTCCAGCGCATGGGCCTGGTTCGCGGCCTTGCGAAAACCGTGGCGTTCATCGGGATAGTAGTGCGCCTCGACCGCCACGCCGTTGGCTTGTAAAGCGTTGACCATGTCGCGGGTTTGCTGCGGCACGACCACGGCGTCCAGTTCACCCTGGAAAAAGATCACTGGCACGCGAATGTTCCCGGCGTGCAGCAGCGGGGTACGGGCGCGGTAACGCTCGACGTCTTGTTGCGGATCGCCAATCAACCAGTCCAGGTAATCACCTTCGAACTTGTGCGTAGCACGGGCCAGGGCGACAGGATCGCTCACGCCATAGAGGCTGGCGCCGGCGCGGAATACATCATGGAATGCCAGGGCGCAGAGCGTCGTGTAGCCACCGGCACTGCCGCCTCGAATGAACGCACGTCGGCCATCGGCCAAGCCTTGTTCGTCCAGATACGCGACCACCGCGCAGGCGTCCTCGACATCCACCACGCCCCAATTCAAATGCAACGCCTGCCGATAGGCCCGGCCATAGCCGCTGCTGCCGCGGTAGTTGAGATCGGCGACGGCAAAGCCACGCTGGGTCCAATACTGGATACGCGGGTCGAACAGGGGATAACAGGCCGAGGTGGGGCCGCCGTGAATGAACACCACCAATGGCGGCTTTGCGGGTGCGTTCATGGCTGGGTAGAAAAAACCGTGGGCCTCCCCTGACGTGGACGGATAGCGCAGGGTGCGAGGACGGCTGATCTGTTCGACGGGCAATGGCGTGACGCCGCCGGCCAGCACGGCCACTTCGTGGCTATGCCGCTCAATGGCAATGACCGCCGATGGCCGGGTCGGCGAGGCTGCAACGGCGTAGATGAACCGTTCATCCAGCGCCAGGCTGCGAAAGCGGGTGTAGGGGCCGGTGAAGTCTTCATCGACATCGTCACCGTGGCATAGACCCAGGCGCCCGAAACCTGCTTCGGTCCAGCTGGCCAGGTACGTGTGTTCGCCCAGCGGCAGCCAGGTGCAGCCAGCCAGTTGCCACGGCGCTGGGGCGTGATCGGCTTGGGCGGCAGGCAGCGGTTCCAGGCCCTGGGCCGATTCCCTCCAAGGCTGCCAATAACCGCCGCGATCAGTCAGGCAATAAAGACGACTGGCCGCATCGAAGCGTGGTTGCTGGATGGACTCCTCTTCACCGTTGCCCGCGACACAGCGCGGCGCACCCCACCCCGTAGCGTTGCGCTCAGCCAGCATCAAGCGCGTTGCGGTCCAGGGTTGATGCGGACGGCTCCACTCGATCCAGGCGAGCCGTTGACCGTCCGGGCTCAGGGTCGGTGAAGCATAGAAATCTGCACCTTCGGCCAGCAGATGCCGCTGATGATCCGCCAAGCCGATCGACACCAGCCGATGCTGGTTGGCCTGTTCTTCCACCGCCAATACCTGGCCGTCGGCGAAGCCTAGATCCCCATAACGGCAGTCACCCGAGGTCAGCGCCACGGGGTGTTCGTCGTTCAGGGATTGGTGGTACAGCTGCTGGTCGGCCTCATTGACGAACAGCACACCGTCGTGGCTCAGGCAGAATGATCCACCGCCGTATTCATAGACCCGGCTGCGCGCGCTGAACCCGTCCGGTGTCAGGCAGCGGGGTATGGCGTCTTGCCAATGCCAGATCCGGCAGGCGCCGTCTGCGGGGCGGTATTCATTCCAGAACAGGCCCAACGGCCCGAGCTGCAGTTCGGCGAAGTCGGTGCCGGCGGCGACGGCCTGGGCGGCGCTGAAAGGCTCAGCCTTTGGCGATGAGGCGCGAGTTTCGTTCATTGCGAAAGGCCAATTGTTCAATGGTTTGCGTAGCGTGCTCAGCGTCTTCCCGCGCCTTGAGAATCACACCGTGATGTTCGGACTTGCTGCACACCGGGTCGGCGTTGCTGGCGTCGCCTGTGAGCATGAACGCCTGGCAGCGGCAGCCGCCGAAGTCCTTCTCCTTTTCATCGCAGGAACGGCACGGTTCGCGCATCCAGTCATAACCGCGGAAGCGGTTGAAGCCGAACGAGTCGTACCAGATGTGCTGCATGCTGTGGTCGCGCACGTTGGGAAATTGCACCGGCAGCTGGCGGGCACCGTGACAGGGCAATGCCGTGCCGTCCGGCGTGACGGTGAGGAAAATGCTGCCCCAGCCATTCATGCAGCCCTTGGGGCGTTCTTCGTAGTAGTCCGGCGTGACGAAGATCAGCTTGCACGGGTTGCCTTGCGCTTCCAGCTTGGCGCGGTATTCGTTGGTGACACGCTCGGCGCGTACCAGTTGCTCCCGGGTGGGCAGCAGGCCGACGCGGTTGAGCTGCGCCCAGCCGTAGAACTGGCACGTGGCGAGTTCGACGAAGTCGGCTTCCAGGGCGATGCACAGCTCGATGATGCGATCGATCTTGTCGATGTTGTGCCGATGGGTCACGAAGTTCAGCACCATCGGATAGCCGTGGGCCTTCACCGCCCGGGCCATTTCCAGTTTTTGCGCGAAGGCTTTCTTCGAGCCGGCCAAGAGGTTGTTCACCTGCTCGTCGCTGGCCTGGAAGCTGATCTGGATATGGTCGAGGCCGGCCTTCTTGAAGTCGCTGATTTTCTGCTCGGTCAAGCCGATGCCGGAGGTGATCAGATTGGTGTAGAAACCCAGCTTGCGCGCCTCGCCGATCAGCTCGGCCAGGTCCTGGCGCACCAGCGGCTCGCCGCCGGAAAAACCCAGCTGCGCGGCGCCCATCTCGCGGGCTTCGCGAAAGACCTTGAACCACTGCTCGGTGCTCAGCTCCTGGCCTTGCTCGGCGAAGTCCAGCGGGTTGGAGCAATAGGGGCATTGCAGCGGGCAGCGATAGGTCAGCTCCGCCAGCAACCACAGCGGCAAGCCGACCTCAGGCTTGGGCGGCAGACCGGTGGTGTCAGGCAAGTTCGATCCAATGCTGTGCACGGGCGACCTCCATGAATTGCTCGATATCGTCACCGAGTTCCGGCACGTCGGGAAACTGCTTCGCCAACTCGCCGATGATGGCCGCGACATCCCGTTCACCGTCGATCAGGCCACCGATCAGCGAAGCGCTGTCGTTCAGCTTGATCATGCCTTCAGGATAGAGCAGCACGTGGCCTTTCTGGGCCGGTTCGTACTGGAAGCGATAGCCGGGGCGCCAGCGCGGGGTTTTGCTGCGATCGAAACTCATAAGGTGATCCCTTTGTGCCACACCCGTTGCCCGGTCACGCTGTGGTAGGGCGGGCGGTTCAATTCGTAGGCCATGCTCATGGCATCGAGCATGCTCCAGAGGATGTCCAGTTTGAACTGGAGAATCTCCAACATGCGCTCCTGACCTGCGCGAGTGGTGTAGTGCTGCAAGGTGATCGCCAGGCCATGTTCCACATCACGCCGGGCCTGGCCCAGGCGGGTGCGGAAGTATTCATAGCCGGTCGGGTCGATCCATGGGTAATGCTGGGGCCAACTGTCCAGGCGCGACTGGTGGATCTGCGGGGCGAACAGTTCGGTCAACGAGCTGCTGGCGGCTTCTTGCCAGCAGGCCCGGCGGGCGAAGTTGACGTAGGCATCCACCGCAAAACGCACTCCGGGCAGCACCAGCTCCTGGGAGCGCAGTTGATCGGGGTCCAGGCTCACCGCCTGGCCCAGCCGCAACCAGGCTTCGATGCCGCCGTCTTCGCCGGGAGCGCCGTCGTGGTCGAGCAGGCGCTGGATCCACTCGCGGCGGATTTCCCGGTCCGGGCAGTTGGCCAGGATCGCGGCATCCTTGAGCGGGATATTCACCTGGTAGTAAAAACGGTTCGCGACCCAGCCCTGGATCTGCTCGCGAGTCGCGCGGCCTTCATACATCGCCACGTGATAAGGGTGATGGATGTGGTAATACGCGCCCTTGGCACGCAGGGCGGCTTCGAACTCGGCGGGGGACAGGGGGGTGTCAGTCATTTTGGTTCTCCGGGAAATGCCCGTGGGTTCTGTGGCGTCAGGGCTGGCCCCATCGTTGGATCGCCGCCCGGAGCAAGCTCGCTCCCACAATCGTTCCGCCCTCCTTACAACTCAATACTCATTCCGTCGTAAGACACTTCAATCTTTCGACGTACAAGCTCTGCCCGCTCGGGCGAATCTTCGTCCAGGATCGGGTTGGTGTTGTTGATATGGATAAGGACCTTGCGCGGCCCAGGCACTTGTTCCAGTACTTCCAGCATACCGCCGGGGCCATTCTGGGCCAGGTGGCCCATTTCCCGGCCAGTGCGGGTGCCGACGCCACGGCGCTGCATTTCATCGTCGTCCCACATCGTACCGTCCACCAACAGGCAATCGCTGCCGGCCATGATCTCCAACAACGACTCGTCGACCTTGCCCAGGCCCGGGGCATAGAACAGCTTGCCGCCCGTGCGCAGGTCTTCGACGATCAGCCCGATGTTGTCGCCCGGATGCGGGTCGAAGCGATGCGGTGAATAGGGCGGTGCGGCGCTGCGCAGGGGCAGCGGGGTGAAGCGCAGGTTCGGGCAGGCGGCGATGGTGAAGCTCTGGTCGAGTTCGATGCGATTCCAGCTCAACCCGCCGTTCCAGTGGGTCAGCATGTTGAACAGCGGAAAGCCCGTGCTCAGGTCTTCATGGACCATGTCGGTGCACCAGACTTGATGTGGGCAACCTTCACGCAGGCTGAGCAGGCCGGTGGTGTGGTCGATCTGGCTGTCCATCAGGATGATCGCGCCAATGCCCGTGTCGCGCAGGGCCCGGCCCGGCTGCATCGGGGCGAAGGCCTGGAGCTGGGCGCGAATGTCCGGGGAGGCGTTGCACAGCACCCAGTTCACACCGTCATCGGACAGGGCGATGGACGATTGGGTGCGCGCCTGGGCCCGCAGGCTGCCGTCGCGAAAACCTGCGCAATTGGCGCAGTTGCAGTTCCACTGGGGGAAACCGCCACCGGCGGCAGAACCTAGAATCTGGACGAACATGGCTGCTCCATCTGCAAACCGAAATAAAAACGCCTCGGCTGGCCGAGGCGTAGTGCTGCGTGCTTAACCGCCTGCAGCATTCAACGGCTGGCGAAGTACATGGTGACTTCGAAACCGATACGCAGGTCGATATATGCGGGTTTGGACCAGGACATGGGAATACTCCTTTGGTTGGGATGCTTTCGTTAGATAGAACGGTTGAGACCTATACATATAGTCCACCTCCGTTCGGAGATGTTCAGATGCTTAGGCGCCTATGTTACTAAATCTGACATCTTCGTTCGCCGCGATTCTCGAAGAAAGCTCATTACGGCCCCTGCAATGATCATTGCGCCGCTTGCCAGCGCTCTCCCGGGCAGGCTCCGTTGCTCAGGCAATACCATCCCCCTTCAGCCTCGATCAGGCGTTGGGCGGCCATTTGTAGCTGGGTGCGATCCAGGCACACGATGGCAGCGGACAGTTGCTCAAGATAATCCGACGGGCGGTCGGCCAGCTTGCCCTGCCAGAGCAGTTCGGCGGCCTGGGCGCAGGGCAGGGCGGTGCTCTGGAGTTGGGCGGCAAGCGCCTGCTGCTGGCCGGTCAGGGAGACATCATCGAGCTGCTGGAGCAATGCTGGTAACCCGAGCAGGAACTGTTCGATGTGGACGCTCAGTTGCGTCGCAGACAGGCTGGGTGATTGGACGCCGAACAACACCCCGGTTTGCCCGTCGATCTGCTTCAACCCACTGAACACCGCATAACCCAACTGCAACTCCACGCGCAGGCGCTGGTAGAACGGCGTCTGACACAGCTGTGCCAGCAGCCGCCAGGTGGCTTCGTCGGCCAGCGTCGGGGTGGCTGTCGGGCAAAACAACAGCACGGCCGGTTCTTCGCCGTGAGTCTGGAGCTCATGCCAGAGGCGTTGCCCGCGAGGCGCCGGCGCCAGGTCGGCTTCATCGCTGGCGGTGCCCGGCACCCGGGCCAACGCTGGGCCCAACGCCCCTTGGGTGGCCGCCGACAGGCCGATGGACAACCCGTCCCATCGGGCCGTTATCCACACACTTTGGTCGCTGTCGGGCACTGGTAACGCCGACGCTTGCCGGTTGTGACGGCAGTGATCTGGCAGCGCCTTCAACAGATGCCGAATCGGCATCGGCGGGGTTTCGTGGCTGGCCAGGGCCATTGGCAGTGGTTGCGCAAGCTTCGTCAGAACGTGTTCGAGCACCAACGGTATCGGCGCCTGTAAACCAACCAGTTTCAGTAGCCATTGATGACCGGAGGGCTCGAAGCTGACGTCCACGCCGGCCTGGCGAGCATCCTCTCGCACATCCTGCAGGTGTCGGTCGAGCCTGGATTGAAAGTCGAGCGGTGCCTGGGTTGTCAGTTGCCAACGCAGGTACACCGCGCCTTCACGACCGTTGTCTGGCAGCGCCTGGCTGAACTGCATGGGCGAGCGTTCCCGGCGACCCCGGGAGCGATCCTGGGCGAAGGTTCGCAAGCCGCGATGGGCGCTGGTCTGGCCGCGTATCAGCCCGGCGCGGGGCGCTTCGCTTGGCGTTTGCAGGAACGGATTGGGCGCGGGCAGTTGCCATTGTCCCGCGACGTTATCGGCAGGGTGCAGTTGCTTGAGGATTTCCCTGAGCCTCACGAGGTCGTTTGCCAACAGCGGCTCGTCACGTCCTTCACAATCCCAGCGGGCCAACTGCAAGGCCGATCCTGTCTCCTGCCGGCGCAGCAACAGTGCGGTGAACTCCTGGCGCAACGGCGCCCAGTCGTCCTGGGCGGCAAAGAACCCCAGCCAGTCGTGCAGCAACGGCTGGATCTGCGTCGCTGTCTGGGCGTTGGCGTGCTTGAATTCGATGTGCAGCAGCGCCTGCCCGGCAAACTCATACAGCGCGGTGGCCTTGAGGCTGTCAGCCAGGCCGCGCTGACGCAATGTGGCGAGCAAGCCGCCCGGTTTGCTGGAGTTCAGCCACGTACACAGAAAATCCAGGGCTTGAGGCGAGGCGGCAGGCAGGTCTTCGAAGGCGAACAGCAGATCAAGGCAACCCTCGCGGGCCTGTTGATAACTCGTCTGGGACGATGCCATCAGCTTTGGCGGTGCCGGCCTGGCAAGCGCTTCGCCGGCAGGTATGTGGTTGTCGAACTGTTCAGCCAGCGCTTTCAAGGCGTCGATGCTTTGCGGGCCGGCCAGGCTCAGGGTCATCTGGCCGCTCTGGTAGAAGCGGCGATAGAAGTCGTGCAATGCGCTTTGGAATTCGGTTTGGGTCACTGCCAGGCTGTCGCGATTGCCGGCATGAAAACCCCGCAGCGGATGGGACGCCGACAGGCCGTCATGCAAGGCAAGCTGTCGCTGGGCTGCAGCATCCTGGGACCAGGCGATGAACTCGGCGTGCAGCACTTCCCGTTCGCGCAACTGATCGGCCTCATCCAGGCGTGGGTGAGCGAGCATGTCCCCCAGTCGTTCCAGTCCGTCGGCGAAGGTTGCGGGTGGCAATTCGAAGAAAAAATCCGTGGTGCGTTCGCTGGTACGTGCATTGACCTGGCCGCCGTGCCGCTGCACGTAGGCCATCAGGTTCTCCCCAGCGGGAAAGCGCTCGGTGCCGAGAAAGAACAGATGTTCGAGCAAGTGCGCCAATCCCGGCCAGGCCAGGGGCGCGTCATGGCTGCCAGCCGCGACTCGCAGTACTGCAGCGCTGCGCTTGAGGCCTGGGACGTGACGCAATGTCACCTGCAAGCCGTTGGCCAGGGTTTCAGTGTGGGGGCGGAGGGAGTCGGGGGCCGGCATGAGCGCTTCCAGAACAAAGATGCGCTCATGCTAGCGGATTAGGCCGCGTTCTCAATCCTCAATCAGTGTTTGTGCAGATCGTTGTAAAGCTCTGGGCGGCGATCGTGCAGGTAGTTGTAGGCCGCGCGGGAGTCTTCCATCAGTTGTCGATCCAGTTCTCCGACGATCAAGGCCTCATCCAGCCCCGCAAGGGCCGGGCGGCTGCCATTCGGTGCGGCGATACTGCTTTGGCCGCAGTACTGCAATTCACCTTCGTGGCCGCAGTAGTTGGCGTACGCCACGAAACACTGGTTCTCGATGGCCCGGGCTCGCACGGTGACGTCGGCGATGAACTCGTAGGGTTGCATGTTGGCGGTCGGCACCAGGATCAGCTCGGTACCGGCCAGGGCCAAGCGGCGGGCATTTTCCGGAAATTCCAGGTCGTAGCAGATCAGGAGGCCGAGCTTCCAGCCGTTGAGCTCCACGATGGGCAATGCGGCGTCGCCGGCGCTGAACATGGCGTGATCGAGGTCACCGAACAGGTGGCTCTTGCGGTAGTTGGCCAGGCGCTCGCCCTGGGCGTCGATCAGCTGCACGGCGTTGTAGATCTGCCCGTCTTCGCCGCGTTCAGGGTAGCCGTAGACAATCGCCAGGCCGGCGGCCTTGGCAATGCGGGCGATCTGTTGCGCCCATTCGCCGTTGTAGACCTCGGCCAATACATTCACCGCGTCGACGCCGATGTTGTAGCCGGTCATGAACATCTCCGGCAGCACCAGCACATCGGCGCCCCTGGCTTCCAGCGCCACCTGGTGCAGGCGTTGCAGGTTGCCGGCCGGATCCAGTGGCAGCGGTGGGCATTGGTAGAGGGCTACACGCATCGAAAACTCCTTTTATTCGGGCAGGGCGATCGGACCGATCTCGTGGAACACATCACCTGGACCCGGGTTCTCGGCGTGAGTTTCACCGCCGAAGTGTTTCATGATCCCCCACACGGCATTGAGTGAGGTCTGTACCGCGCCTTCGACCCAGGCCGGTGTCCATGAGACGTCATCACCAGCGATAAAGATCCCGCGTTGTTCGGCCGGCATGTCGTCCTGCATGAAATGCGCATACATGCGCTGGTTGTAACGATAGTGGCCGGGCAGGGCGCCCTTGAATGCGCCGAGGAAATGCGGGTCGGCTTCCCAGGACACGGTGATCGGATCGCCGATGATCCGGGCGGCGATGTCCACCTTGGGATAGATTTTCTTCAGGGCATCGAGGGCCAGCTTCACGCGTTTTTCCACCGGGTGCGGCAGCATTTTCAGCGCGTCGCTCATCCAGGAATACGAGAGGCAAATCACCCCTGGCTTGTCGTCCCCGTTGTCGAACAGATAGGTGCCACGGGTAAGACGGTCGGTCAGGGTCATGCTCATCAGGTCGCGGCCGGTCTCCGGGTCCTTGTCCTTCCAGAATGGCCGGTCGACCATCACGAAGGTCTTCGACGATTGCATGTAGCGGGTGCGGTCCAGGGCCATCCACATTTTTTGCGAGAACAGCGCTTCTTCACATTCGATCTGGGTGGTCAGCAGCCAGCTCTGGCAGGTGACCAGCACCGCGGCGTACTCGCGGGTGTTGTCCCAGACGTCGGTCACGCTGAATCGGCCATCAGCCGCACGGGCGATGCGCTTCACGCCGCTGCGTGGGGCGCCCAGGTGCAACGAATTCAGGCTGGTCCCTTGCGGCCAGTGCACGCAGCGTTCCGGCACGTGGTTCCAGATGCCGTGGGGCACCTGCTCGACGCCGCCGACCACCAAATGCTGGTGGTCGTCGCAGTTGGTCATCACGACACGGAAGATTTCCAGCATCGAATTGGGGAAGTCCGAATCCCAGCCGCCGGTGCCGAAACCGACCTGGCCGAACACTTCGCGGTGCTGGAAAGAGAGCTTGGCAAAGGCCTTGGAGGTGGCGACGAAGTCGTAGAAGGTGCGGTCGTCCCACAGTGGCACCAGGGTGTTCCACAGCTCCTTGAGGCGTGGCACGTCGCGGTCGCGGATCGCCTGCTGGATGTCGCCGAAACGCGAGCCATCCTCCAGCGCATCAGCCCAGGCGTCGGCAACTTCCTGGAACAGTGCGGGAAGGTCCGCCAGTTTCTGCGCGTAGTAGGTCTGGCCTTCCAGGTCGATGACCGTGCTGCCGGACGCCGGGGTCAGCGGGTTGGGGAACGGTTTGGTCTCCAGGCCCAGCTTGTCGACGTAATGGTAGAACGCGGTGGAGGACACCGGAAAACGCATGCCGCCCAGCTCGGCGATCACCCCCTCGGCGCCATTGAATGCTTGTGAGCGCAGGCGCCCACCCATCTTCGACGCCTCGTAGACCACGGGCTTGAGACCCAGCTTCATCAGCTCGTACGCCGCCACCAGACCGGCGATCCCGGCCCCGACGATCGCCACTTCGGTACCGTGGTTGTGGGCGGGAATGCTGCCCAGGCCAGCCGGATGCTCGATCCAGTCGTCAAAGGCGAAAGGAAAGTCCGGCCCGAAAATGGTGATGGGCTTCTTACCGTCTGCTGGGTGGCGATTGTTCTTGTTCATGGCTGACCTTGATGGACGACTCGACGCGGTGTTCGCGTCTGAGTATAGGAAAGATGCCAGCCATTCTAGGGAGGGTGGAACACGTTAATAAGACACAATATGTCGTCGTTTTGAGCGTGGGTCAGTCATTTTGACCTATTCGTAAATCATAATGACGAAACCGGTCCCCTGTGGGAGCGAGCTTGCTCGCGATAGCGTCGGTTCAGTCAGCACTTTCATGGGCTGACAGACCATCATCGCGAGCAAGCTCGCTCCCACAGGTTAAGTGACGCAGGGCTTAGACTGGCTGGCCTCGATCGATCTTGCTGCTGAGGATGATCGAGGTGGTGGTCTTCTCCACGCCGTCCACGCTGCCGATCTGGTCCAGCAACTGGTCCAGCTGTTCCGGCGAGTCCGTGCGCAACCAGGCGACATAGTCGAACTCACCGCTGACCGCGCACAGCTGCTGTACCTGGGCCATGGCGCTCAAGCGCCGCAGCACGTCCTTGCCGGAACGCGGCTGGACCTTGATGCCGACGTAAGCCTGCAAGCCGCCGTCAATCACTCGTTGCCCCAGGCGCACGCCATACCCGGTAATCACCTTGGTCTTTTCCAGGCGTGCCAGCCGCGAGGTCACGGTCGTGCGGGCGATACCCAATTGCCGGGCGAGCATGGCGACGCTTTCCCGGGCGTTGATTTGCAGCGCCGCGATCAGCTGCCGGTCGATTTCGTCGAGGACGGGAGGGCGGGTGTCAGTCAAAGTGGGCTCCGGCGCAGGCATTCGATGGCGAGCATGTTACAGGCTCTCACGTGCGAAATAGCCAATGGCAGGCAAAGCCAGTGCGCGCCAGGCGGAGGCCAGGTGTACCTGTGAAGTCCTGAACCAGAAACCGTCCTGGCAAACCAGCTGTTCGGTGGGCAACTGCAACAAGAGATGCAGTGAGAACGACTGCACCGAGCCTGAGTCGTCATCATCTTGCGCTTCCCAATCGCGCTCGAAACACCGTACATGCAGCTGCCCGGCGTCGAAGCTTTCAAACAGCGGCCGGTTGCCCAGCCACTGCGGATGCACCCGCAACGTGTGTTCCTGGACATCCAGGAGCAGTAATTGCCAGCCTCGATAACTTCCACACTGTTCTGTCACATCGGTCGCCATACAGGTCAGGGCCAGGTAACGGCTATCCGTCGACCAGATCATCGACGGTGCCAGGTCGACCAACGCGCAGCCTGAGGCTGTCAGCAAATGGCCTCCGAGCCGGGGCGTCTGCTCACGGACCCAACTGTCGGCATATTCCGTTTCGCTGCCGAACAGCCAGGCGGCGTCCTGATGGTCGGGGGCGGGCTGGATGAAGTCACCGTCGGCGTTGGCCACTTGTGGACAATCCACCAGGCGCCAGGGAGCAACGCGGTGCAGTTGTGAGTCGGTCACCTGCAGGTCCACAGTGTTGTAGAACAGCCGGGATTGCTCGTTGGGATGAAAGAACGAAGGGTCGCTGCCGATCGGCGGCGCCGGGATGTTGAAGCGTTGCAGCGCGCTGCTGTCCAGGTCGTGGTCAAGACGACCGGCCACCACTGCCAGACTCAACTGGCCATCCCGAAAATCGAGTATTCGTTCCACCCACATGGCGGGCCCTTCCAGCAGGCGTCGATCCTGCACGTCTGCAATGACCGCATGGGTGGCCACTGTCGTTGAGTCTGCAAAGGGCAGCAGTGCCAGGTAACGCCCGCAGTCAGAGACGCGATGATCCAGCAGCCACCTGCCTGGCAAGTGCCAATCACCGATCTGGCTGCGATAACCGCCAAGCCCCTCGCGATTGTCGCAAAGCCAGATGAGCTGAGCGCATGCGCCACCCAGCATCGGTTGCGTCTCGATGTACGAGTCACCGCGCAGGCCCCGGCTGTCCAACGGCATCACAATGGCCGTGCGGGTCAGTGTGAATTCAGCGACGTTTACCCGACCCTGGGCGTCATGACCGGCCTGGGTTTCGGTGTCGCTATGAATGCTGTCCAGACGGTAGCCATACCGGCCGGAACCCGGTCTTGGATAGTCGAGGTACGCACCGATATGCACATGGAGCGCATCGAGGCTCAGCAACTCATGCCAGTAGAAGGACGGTTCAGTAGCACTCTTCACCCACGGCAACGGCAAGGCGCGCCAGCCTTTGTCCAACTGCCACAACCAATACTGGTCGCCATCTGCTTGAGGATCACGCGCCTGGGCCAGGCACACCAGGGCGCGTTGATCGCTGCTCCACACCAACGGTGCGTCTGCCGCCATCAGCAGGTTGGAGGTTTGTCCGTTGACGCTGACGGTATAGCGTGGCGAAAGCAGGGGATCCAGTGGCTGGGCCAGGTCACCAAAGGTCGAGGGCAAAAAAATATTGCCCTGTAGGCATTGCCGGCCATCAACGGAGCGTCGTTCGAAGGTTTGCTCAGGGTGACAATCGGACTCCAGCCACAGATCGCCGACAGGCACCAGGGGGGTGACGCTGGCCGTTTGCAACAGCTCATCGAGCCGGGTTTCGCGAACGCTGTTATCCACCAGTGGGCTATGGCGTCCGCTTAACAGGTCGAGGTCAAAAGCGTCCAACTCCCAGAGTTCGCTGTCGGCGCAGCGGTACAACTGGCGTTGCTGACGGTCGAGCACCACCAATCCCCATGCCTGCCGGGACGGTACCGGTGCCGCGAAATAGCGCCCGTCGCTGGAGAACACGGCCGAAGAGCCCAGGCCTTGCAGGAGCACGCCGTCGGGGAACAGATAGTCGCAATAAGTCGGGCCGCCCATGGCGATTTCGCCGTGGTTGAACGCTCGGATCGGCTCGCCTTCAGGGGTCAGCAGCGGTTCGTTTCCGCCCCAGGCACTCGGCCCTTTGCTGGAAATGGGTGTCAACCCAAGGCGCCTCTCCCAGCTGCTGACGCAGGCGAGCCCGACCATGATGCCGACGATCGCTACCAAGATGCCCCACCACTCAGGCAACGCCCGGCCCAGGCTGAAACCCAGGCCAAACACAGCGCCGACCGTCAGCCGGGCGATGCCTCGGCCCATTGCCAAAAAGCCCAGGCGGGCGGCAAGCCCCATCAGCAGCCCGAGGCATACCACCGCCAGCAAAGCCAATGGGGGCGGCAGCAAGGTGACGAAAAAGGCTGGCGCCAGCAGGATGCCGAGTTGCCAGAACAGTTCAAGAAACAGTCGAGAGAGGCTGGGGCTGGCGATGATGGGCGTCTCAGTGAGGAAGCTGCAAGGGCTTAGGCGTGGGGAGGGTGAACGTCACAGAGTATTACTACAGGTGAGTACAGGGGCAAGGGCGGGGAGCGGTTGGCTGCCAGAGTTGTTATGGCGATCAAAAAACCGTCAGCCTTCAAAGCTGGATTCGACAAAAAACCAGACCCTGATGGGTCTGGTTTTAGGGGCGGGCGGCATCTAAACAACCCGAGTGCTCACGTCCCGGCACTGTACAAGTGGCGATTAAAAATCGAAGAACACCGTTTCTGATTCACCCTGCACATGAATGTCGAATCGATAAACCAACTTGCCATCGAGCGTGGAGCGCTTGGCAATCAGGGATTCGCGACGCGGCGACTGCTCGATCAGACCCAGGATGGGGTCCACGGCGTTCGCCTCGGATTCATCGTCGAAATACAGGCGGGTCTGCAAGTGAATGTTGATCCCGCGAGCAAACAGGGAAACGTTGATATGCGGGGCCATGGGAAAACCTGCGGCGTTCTTCACTGTGCCGGGTTTTACGGTCTTGATGATCCACGTTCCGTCTTCGGCGGTGGCAGTACGGCCAAAACAGTTGAAGGGTTTTTCCAGATCGTATGCGCTGTCGTAGACGCCTTGCGGATTCGCCTGCCAGAACTCCAGAAACGCGTCACGAATCAAATGGCCGTTGCCGTCATGAACGTGGCCAATCAGTACGATGTGCTCACCTGGCGCGCCAGGCTTGGCCATTTCATTCCAGATTTCCTGTTCTCGCGGCGGATTACCAGCCGCCTCCAGCGCCAAGCCGATATGCACATAAGGGCCGGCAGTTTGCGAAGGGGTTTCAGGCAGAAGTTGAACGGACATGCGCATGCCTCCTCAGCGGTTTTCGAAGTGGGTCTTGCGCTGTCCGCGCAGAACAATATCAAAGCGATAAGCCAGGCAATTCATAGGATTGGCCATGCTCATATCAAGCTTGGCGATCAGGCTCTGCACCGCTTCCTGATTCGCGATCGTCTTTATGATCGGACACATGGGAATGAGCGGATCGCCTTCGAAATACAGTTGAGTTATCAAGCGCGTGGAAATGGACGGGCCACTGATGGAGACATGGATGTGGGCCGGCCGCCAGTCATTGGGTCCGTTGCGCCATGGGTAGGGCCCCGGTTTGACCGTGCGGAAGCTGTAGTTGCCGTCACGGTCAGTCAGCGCGCGGCCGACCCCGCCGAAATTTGGATCAAGCGGCGCCAGATAGCTGTCTTTCTTATGCCGGTAACGACCGCCCGCATTGGCTTGCCACATTTCCACCAAGGTATGGGGAACCGGTTTGCCGAATTGGTCACAGACCCGGCCCGCGACGATGATGCGTTCGCCGATGGGCAAGCCGCGGTGATTGAAATTGAGCAGCAGATCGTTATCGTGCTGGCCCATTTTCAGATGGGAAAAATCCGGCCCGCTGGTTTCCGACAGCGACTGGGGAATACTCACCAGGGCCTGGAGCGGTGAACGCAGGATCGAAGTCTTGTAGTCAGGTGTCAGGGCTTTGGGGTGCCAATTACGGTTACGAATGACGAAGCGGCTGTCATGCGCATCAGACATGTCGATTTTTCCTATTGTTATGGTTTGGCAAAGGCAAGCGCTGCGTTGGCAGCGACTGGTAGCCCAGTTTCCTCTTGCGCGGCCCAACCAAAAATTGAAAAAACCGACTTGATCCATATCCAAATGGTTATGGATATTTTCCTTCGAGGTATTCCTGCCCGACTTCGCGAAGAACCTCCATGCACCACTGTGCCTGGGGTGTCACCGGCAACGCGGGATTGGTGCACAGCCCCACGGAACCGCCTGGTTCCCGTGCCCCTAATTCCAGCTCCACCAAAGCGCCTTGTTTCAAGTCCTGCCGGACCGCGTCGAAAGGCGCAACCCAGATGGCCTGGCTGCATTGTACGTAGCGTCGACTCAACGCGACCGATAGGGTTTCAAGGCGTTGGCGTGATGGGGTAATGCCGTGCTGAACAAACAGGGCGTCGGCGAATTTACGGATGGTCGTCCCCGCCAATGGAAGCACCCAGGGATAGTCTTCGAGATTCCTGTGCCCCTGTGGATTCGCGAGCACAGGATGGTCGTTGCACACCACCAGGGTCATGGACTCGCTGTAGAGGTGTTCGAACGCCAGCCCATGAATCAATGGGCTATCGGTCATTCTGCCAACCACCAGGTCCAATTCACCGACGCGAAGTTGCGATAGCAAATGGGCACTGGGGCCGGTCACCACACTGATTACCAGGGCCGGATGTCGAGCATGCAGTCGACAGACAACCTCAGGGACCAACAGGCTTTCAACCGTGGACAGCACGCCAACGCTAATGGCAACGGGCTCGTGGACACCAGCGCGCAGGCTGTTGACCCCCTCGCGCAGCGCTTGCACGCTCGGCCCCGCATATCGCAGAAAAGCTGCGCCGGCTTCCGTCAGCGTCGCCCCCTTCTTGCTTCGTTCGAACAGCACGGCGGCCAGCAACGTTTCCAACTCCTTCAACGTCTTGGAAAGCGCCGGTTGGCTGATTGCCAGTTTGTCTGCCGCACGGGCCAGGCTTCCCTGGCGCGCCACTTCGAGAAAACACACCAGATGACGGAATTTGATGCGTGTGTCGATGTTCAATCGGGTCGCTGCCTTCAAGGGACTTGGGATGCGCAGTGTTTGTGCTGCGGGTTGCAACGCCTGAAGGCGACAGTGGGAGGCTCGTCGGGGACTACCTGTTTGCAGAGCCGTTTATGAAAACCTTCGCCTGGTGCGCAAAGTCCACAGTCTCAAAAACGACAAAGCCGCGCAATGCGCGGCTTTCGAATTGGTGGGCCCACACGGACTTGAACCGTGGACCAAAGGATTATGAGTCCTCTGCTCTAACCAACTGAGCTATAGGCCCTCAGTAGGCCGCGGATTATAACGACGGTTTCTCGGCTGTGCTATCCGAAAAATCCGAAACGGTCATGCGAAGAAACGTTGCGGCAAACTCATCGGCGCACAGAGGCAGGCTGACGATGTAGCCCTGGATCTGTTCGCAACCTTCTTCGGTCAGGAATTGCTGCTGGGCCAGGGTTTCGACGCCCTCGGCGATGATGGTGAATTGCATGCTGCGGCCCAGGGCGATGATTGCCCGCACGATGGCCGCGTCGTGGGGATCGTCGGGCAAGCCGCGGACGAAGGATTGGTCGATCTTGAGGATGTCCAGCGGCAGGCGCTTGAGGTAACTCAGAGAGGAATAGCCCGTGCCGAAGTCGTCGATGGCCAATTGCACGCCGAGTTTTTTCAGCTGGTGCAGCACCGTCAGGGCCTCTTCGGCCTGGCTCATGATGAAGTTTTCGGTAATTTCCAGTTGCAATAAGCCGGGTTCGAGCTGGTTCTCGCGCAGCAGTTGTTCGATGCGCCCCAGTAGATTGGGTTGGCGCAGTTGGGCCCCGGCCAGATTGACCGAAAGGGGGCCGAGGCTGTCGTAGGCGTCATTCCATTCGCACAACTGCCGGCAGGCGCGCTCCAGCACCCAGTCGCCGATTTGCAGGATCATGCCGTTTTCTTCCGCCAGAGGGATGAAGTGTTCCGGCGGCACGTCGCCGAACGTGGGGTGCGTCCAGCGGATCAATGCTTCGGCACCCACCAGTTGGTTGTCGATGAGGCTGATTTTGGGTTGGAAGGACAATGACAACTCGTTGCGTTCAATCGCCCGCCGTAGCTCGTGCTCCAAGGCCACTCGCTCGCTGGCCTGGGCGGTGAGGTCGCGGGTGTAGCTTTCCACCCGGTTGCGTCCCTTGGCCTTGGAGCGGTACATCGCCGCGTCGGCATTCTTCACCAGCGTGGCGACGTCACAGCCGTCCTGCGGGTAGAGACTGGTGCCGATGCTGGCACTGATGAAGAACTCGTGCTCGCCGGCCTGGAACGGCGCGCCAAAGCAGTTCAACAGTTTTTGGGCGATGTGCTCGGCGTCGCTGGGCTGTTGCAGGCCCGGCAGCAGGATAATGAACTCGTCGCCGCCCAGGCGCGCCACGGTGTCGATGTCGCGCAACTGCTCGCGCAAGCGTACGGCAATGCCCTTGAGCAACAGGTCGCCGACCGGGTGCCCGAGGCTGTCATTGATGTGCTTGAAGCGGTCCAGGTCCAGGAACAGCACGGCGCCCTGACCACCGTTTTCCTGCTGGCCATTGAGAGCCGCCAGCAAGCGGCTTTCGAACAGCGTGCGATTTGGCAGGCCCGTCAGCGGGTCGTGGTGGGCCTGGTAGTCGAGCCGGGCCTGGGCGTGTTTGAGGCTGGAGATATCGGCGAAGACCGCGACGAAATGGGTGATCTGTAGGTCCCGATTGCGCACTGCGCTGATGGTCAGCCAACTGGGGTACAACTCGCCGTTCTTGCGCCGGTTGGAGATCTCTCCTTGCCAGTGCCCTTCGGCCGTCAACTGGTGCCACATCGCGGCGTAAAACGCGCTGTCGTGCAGGCCGGAAGCCAACAACCGAGGTGTATGGCCCAAGGCTTCGGTTTCGCTGTAGCCGGTGATTTCGGTGAAGGCTCGGTTCACCGCGCTGATGTGCTGTTGCGTATCGGTGATCAGCACGCCTTCGGCCGTGCTTTCGAATACGGTGGCGGCCTGTTGCAGTTTCTCCTGCATGAGATGGCGTTCGGTGATGTCCCGGGCGATGGTCAGCATGCAGTCTTCGTTGCCGATGGGTAGCGGGCGACTGGAGACTTCGCAGAGCCGGATCTGCCCGTCGTTGCGACGGATATGGCAACTGAAGTCCCTGACGAAGCCGTCCCGCTTCAGCAGGTCCAGCATCTGCTTTCGCTCGTTGAGGTTGACCCAGATGCCCAGGTCCAGGGTAGAGCGGTCCACCGACAGGGCACTGTTGAAACCGGTAATGCGGCTGAAGCCTTCGTTGACTTCGATCAGCAGGCCGTCGCTTTGCCGGGACAACAACAGGCCATCGGGCGAGGCATGGAACGCCTTGGCAAACTTCTCTTCGGATGTCTGCAATTGCTGCTGGGTTTCCTTGAGCTGGCTGATGTCCCGCACCACCACGACCAGGGCTGGCGTCGTGTCGAGATCGAAGGGCTCGGCAGAGATCAGTCCGGTGAACACCTGGCCGTTGCTACGGCGAAAGGGCATTTCCAGGTTGCGAATGCTGCCGGCCTGCAAGCGCTGCAACAGGGCCGGCCCCACGCCTTGGATGCCCCAGATATTCAGTTCGGTTGCGTTGCGTCCCACCACCTCGGCGGCACTCAGGCCGACCTGTTCTTCGAAGGCCTTGTTGACCTCCAGCAGACAACCGTCCAACAGCCGTGCAATCACCAGGATGTCCGGGCACTGGCGGAACACCGAGGCAAATTTCTGCTCCGAAAGGCGCAGTGCTTCCTCGGTGCGCTTGGCTTCGCTGATGTCGATCATCAGCCCACGCATAACCGGTTCGTGCCCGTGTTCGATCAGGCTGACAATATCGCGCACCCACAGGCAGCGGCCGTCGGCGGTGATCACGCGATAATCGATGCAGTGGTCGCGACCCGCCAGCACTTCATGATCGCAGTAGGTCTGGGCACGGATCAGGTCGGCGGGATGAATGATGTTGCGCCAGAAGCCCGGTATCAGCCAATGGGAAAGGGGATAGCCCAGCAAGTCTTCGGCGTGGGGCGACACGTAGCTGTAAGTGAAGTCGCTGACCCTTGCCTCCCAGGCGATGGCTGACAAGCTCTCTACCAGCCCACGGTAATGGTATTCGCTGCTGCGCAGTTCCTGTTCCAGCTCGACCCGCCGGGCGATTTCCGAGCTCAGTCGGCGGTTGATGCGAATCACCACCGCCAGTATGCCGACCAGGAGCAGCAACGCAGGCAGGCCGTAAAGCAGCAAGTCTGACCAGAGCTGGCGGTAGTCATGTACATTGCCAACCCATTTCTGCTGGATCTCGGCAACTTCGGCCGGGCTCATGTCCGCCATGACCTTGTCCAGGATGCCCACCAATATCTTGTTGTCTCGAGGGACGGCCATTGCCAACTGATAGCGATACGGTGTTTCCCCGCTGACATAAAGGCCTTCGAGCTTGAGTTGACGCAGGCTCCAGACACTGGAGGCCAGATCTCCCACTACCGCGTCCACCTCGTCGGTTGCCAGGGCTTGCAGGGCTGAACTGACGTTGGGCAGCGCCACGAGGTTCAGGTCGGGATGGTGGTTGCGCAGCAATTCATGGGGGGCATAGTTCTCCACCACGGCGATTTTCAGCCCGTACAGCTCCTTGAGGTTGTGCGGCTGGGCGCCACCGCGATGGGCCAGGATGACAATGGGGAAATCCAGGTAAGGCCGGGTAAACGCCAGGTAATTCTGGCGTTCCGGCGTGGACATGATGCCCGGCAAAAGGTCTATCTTTCCCTGTACGACCTGCTCCAGCACGGCGGTCCAGCTGGCTGGCTCGATGGGGGTGAGCTTGATGGCCAGCCGTTCACGAATGATCTCGACGTAGTCGGCAGCCAGGCCCTGATAGCGGCCCTGGTCGTCACGAAACTCAAACGGCGGCCATGAGGCATCGACACCCAGGCGCAGGTCTGGGTGGTCCTTGAGCCAGCGGAGCTCCTCGTCGGTGAGCGTCAACGCGCCAGCTGTTGCGGTCCAGGTCATCAATGACAGCAAAAGCGCGGCCGTCAGTCTGGGCATCACTGTCTCGACATGGCTTGGGGAGGATGATTCGAGTGTAGACGGGCAACAGGGTGCTGAGGAGCGTAACGAAGGGGATTTTATCTGTGCATAACAAAACCCCCGGCAGGGCCGGGGGTTTTGAAGGTCACTCGTCGAGGAAGGAGCGCAGATGCTCGCTTCGCGTCGGGTGGCGCAGTTTGCGCAACGCCTTGGCTTCGATCTGACGAATCCGCTCACGGGTTACATCGAACTGCTTACCGACTTCCTCAAGGGTGTGGTCGGTATTCATGTCGATGCCGAAGCGCATGCGCAGTACCTTGGCTTCACGGGCAGTGAGGCCGGAGAGTACTTCGCGAGTCGCTTCCTTGAGACTCTCGACAGTGGCAACATCGATCGGAGACTGCATGGTGGAGTCTTCGATGAAGTCACCCAGATGGGAGTCTTCGTCATCACCGATCGGGGTTTCCATGGAGATCGGCTCTTTCGCGATCTTCAATACCTTGCGGATCTTGTCCTCAGGCATTTCCATGCGTTCGCCCAGCTCTTCCGGCGTCGGTTCGCGACCCATTTCCTGCAGCATCTGCCGGGAAATACGGTTGAGCTTGTTGATCGTCTCGATCATGTGCACCGGGATGCGGATGGTGCGGGCCTGGTCGGCGATCGAGCGAGTGATCGCCTGACGGATCCACCAGGTGGCATAGGTCGAGAACTTGTAGCCGCGACGGTATTCGAACTTGTCCACCGCCTTCATCAGGCCAATGTTGCCTTCCTGGATCAGGTCGAGGAATTGCAGGCCGCGGTTGGTGTACTTCTTGGCGATGGAGATCACCAGACGCAAGTTCGCTTCGACCATCTCTTTTTTCGCGCGACGGGCCTTGGCCTCGCCGATCGACATGCGACGGTTGATGTCCTTGATCTCGGCGATGCTCAGGCCAGTCTCGGCCTCCAGCGCACTGAGCTTCTGCTGGCAACGAACGATGTCCGGTTGCAGGCGGGCAATGGCTTCGGCGTATTTGCTCTTGCCCTTGGCCAGTGCATCGGTCCAGCTTTCGTCGACTTCGTTGCCAGGGAACTGGCGCAGGAAATCGGCACGCGGCATGCGGGCGTCACGCACGCAAAGCTGCATGATCGCGCGCTCTTGCTGGCGCAAGCGATCCAGGGCACTGCGAACACGCTCGACCAGGCCTTCGAATTGCTTCGGTACCAGCTTGATCGGCATGAACAGCTCGGCCAGTGCCAACAGCTCGGCAATCGCCTGCTTGTTGTTGCGGCCGTGCTTTTTCAGCGCCTTGCGGGTGATTTCCATCTGGTCGGCCACAGCGCCGAAACGCTGTGCTGCGATGACCGGATCCGGACCGCTTTCGGCTTCTTCCTCGTCGTCGCTCGCTTCGGCCTCGTCGTCATCGGTGTCGTCGTCGGCCTTGACGGCTTTCGCGTCGATCGGTGGCGGCACTTCGGCGGCAGGCGGCGCAATGCCGTCGTCCGGATCGATATAGCCGCTCAAGACGTCGGACAGGCGGCCACCTTCGGTGGTGACGCGGGTGTACTCGGAGAGAATATGGTCAACCGTGCCAGGGAAGTGCGCGATTGCGCCCATCACTTCACGGATGCCTTCTTCAATACGCTTGGCGATTTCGATTTCGCCTTCACGTGTGAGGAGCTCTACCGTACCCATTTCACGCATGTACATGCGCACGGGGTCGGTGGTGCGACCAATGTCGGTCTCGACCGCTGCCAACGCTGCGGCCGCTTCTTCAGCGGCCGCCTCGTCGGTATCGGCGTCGGCCAGCATAAGGGCATCCTTATCTGGAGCAACCTCGAATACGTTGATCCCCATGTCGTTGATCATGCGGATGATGTCTTCCACCTGTTCCGGATCTGAAATATCCTCCGGCAGGTGGTCGTTGACCTCCGCGTAAGTCAGGTAGCCCTGCTCACGACCCAATAGGATCAACTCTTTGATACGAGACTGCTGTTGCGCTTTTCCGGACATAACACCCTATCCACTGAAGGTCTTGGCGGGCAAAAAACAAGCCGAGGATTATACCTGAGCTGTGACCTCACGCGCCAGTTGAGGTCGGGTTTGATGCGCAAACATTGCGGCTGAGTAAGTCGCGCAATTGGTTTTTCTCTTCGCTGGTCAACTCGCTCTGACGAGCTTTTCGCAGAAGTTGTTCCAGGTTTCGCTCGCGTTGGCGGGCGGATAAGCTAGTAATGGTGTCGAAAAACTGTTGTTCAAGGTTGTCTCCTTCAATCAGCCATTCCTTCTCGGCCAGGGCCTTCAACAGACGCCCCTGCTCGGTGCCGTGCCACCGTGCAATCAATTGGAAAGAGTTTAGCTTGGGGTTCTTCTGCACGGCTTCAAGGAGTGCAACCAGCAATTGCGTATTGCTGTGGTCCTCGGCGGCGAAGTGCCCGGCGTCCTCTACTTTTTCTGCCAGTTGCGGGTGATGCAGCAAGGTGCGCAAGGCGGCCAGTGTTGGTGGTTCGACGGCGGCCGGCACGCGCGGGGCACGTGGCTGGTCGCGATCGCCGCGCTTGCCGTTCTTGTCCCAGGGTTTCTTGTCCCATTTCTTGCCGCCACTGCCGGGTTTTTTCGGTGTCCATTCCTGCTGGGGGGCGTAATCCTGTTGGGGTTGATGATAGTCGGCGAAATCCGGCATCGCGTCGTAATCGACGCCCGGGTCATAAGCCGGTGGCGCCTCCTGGGGGGCGCTGTGCACCAATTGATTGACCGCTTCGCTGTTCAGGCCGGTGATCTCGGTCAGGCGCTGGCGCATGAGTGTGCGCAGATTGGCACCGGGCACCTTGTCGATCAGCGGTGCTGCGAGGGTGGCCATGTGGGCCTTGCCTTCGAGGGAGCGTGGATCGGCTTCTTCGGTCAATTGCTGGAAAAAATAGTCGGCCAACGGTTGTGCGTGCTGGTTGATCCGCGCACGGAACGCGTCGGTACCTTCGGAGCGCACCAGGGTGTCCGGGTCCTCGCCCTCGGGCAGGAACAGGAAGCGTGCCCGGCGTCCGTCCTGCAGGCACGGCAAGGTGGCCTCCAGTGCGCGCCAGGCGGCGTTACGGCCGGCCTGGTCGCCGTCGAAGCAGAACAGCACGTTGGGCACCACGCGAAACAGGCGCTTCATGTGCTCTTCGCTGGTGGCCGTGCCCAGGGTCGCCACGGCGTTGCGCAGGCCTTGCTGGGCCAGGGCAATAACGTCCATGTAGCCTTCGACGACAATGATTTCATCAAGATTGCGGTTGTTCTTGCGTGCTTCGTACAGGCCATAGAGTTCCTGGCCCTTATGGAACACCGGGGTTTCCGGGGAGTTCAGGTATTTCGGCTTGTCGTCCCCCAGCACCCGGCCACCAAAGGCGATGATCCGCCCGCGTGTGTCGCGGATCGGAAACATGACCCTGTCGCGGAAGCGGTCGTAGCGCTTGCCGGTTTCGGCATTTTCAATCAGCAGGCCGGCGTCGATCATGGCGCGCTGTTGCAGCGTATCGCTGCTTAGGTGCTTGTACAGGTTGTCCCAGCCGGGCGGGGCGAAGCCGAGGCCGAAGTCCCGGGCGATTTCGCCGGTCAGGCCGCGGCCCTTGAGATAATCCACCGCAGCCTTGCGTGCCGGATGGCTTTTGAGGGCCTGGCGATAAAAATCCGCTGCCGCTGTCAGCAGTGGGTAAAGCGGAGAATCGGTCGGTTGGCGTGGCTTGTGCTGTCGACCGCTTTCCTCGCGGGGTATTTCCATGCCGGCGGCTTTGGCCAGTTCTTCGACGGCCTGGGGGAAGTCCAGGTTGTCGTGGTCCATGATGAAGCCGAGGGCATTGCCGCCAGCGCCGCAGCCGAAGCAATAGTAGAACTGCTTGTCGGGGCTGACGCTGAAAGAAGGCGTTTTTTCTTTATGGAACGGGCAGCAGGCCGTGTAGTTCTTGCCCGCTTTCTTCATTTGCAGGCGAGAGCTGACCACGTCGACGATGTCGGTGCGGTTCAGGAGGTCGTCAATAAAGCTCTGGGGAATCAGCCCGGCCATGGCGTTCTCATCATCACTGCGCGAAATATGGACCCGAAATCGGCAGGCGTAACCGGGGCTGGGTTTGAGGCACGCTAAATCGGTGGCTCGACCGGGTCGTCTGCATCATCGCTGTCGGGAAGTGTATCTGCCGATAATCCACTGACGTTAATAACTATCAGTATTCGACTGTTTGAATGTGTTGCGCTGAATCCGGTAACGGCCGTTCAGGCCTCGGATAGCTCATGAAGCGGACACGCGGGCAGGTGCCTTGGGCTGATCGTCGTTAGAGGAATCAGGGTGTGCTCGTCGGTAGCCTTGGAAGGCTCGTCAGGAAAGACGTGCACCGCTGGCAAAAGAGCCAGGTCTGACGCGGTGAAGCAGGTTGTCTTGGTCGCGTCTGCGGCTTTGACGGTGAAGCATCAAGCGTTATTCCGCAAATGCCATAAGCCCGGCTTGAAGGCCGGGCTTGGCAGAAGCTTGCTACGGACGTCTGTGTATTAGTACAGACGTACGGCGCGGCGCTGTTCGCGCTGAACTTTCTTGGCGTGACGCTTAACAGCGGCTGCTGCCTTGCGCTTACGCTCAGAAGTCGGCTTCTCGTAGAATTCGCGGCTACGAACCTCAGCCAGAACACCGGCTTTTTCGCAGGAGCGCTTGAAACGACGCAGAGCTACGTCGAAGGGTTCGTTCTCTTTTACTTTGACGGCTGGCATCCAGAGCTACCTTCATTCATTACCGGGGTCAACATCCTCGCGGCAAAAGAGCACTTGAAGACGTCGGTTTTTAAGGGTTGCGGATGTTAACCCCTCAACGCTCGGAATGCAAAGCCTCTGATCGAAAACCGCTGGTCGGGGCACAACGCGGCGACTATTATGCGCGCCTTCGAATTCAGCCTCTACAAGGCGCAAACCCATGCTAGTACTGGGATTAGAAACCTCCTGCGACGAAACCGGTGTCGCACTTTACGACAGTGAACGTGGCCTGCTGGCCGATGCGCTGTTCAGCCAGATCGACCTGCACCGTGCCTACGGCGGGGTGGTGCCCGAGCTTGCCTCTCGCGATCACGTCAAGCGCATGCTGCCCTTGATCCGCCAGGTCCTGGCCGAAGCCGGCTGCGTGCCGACCGAGATCGACGGCATCGCCTACACCGCCGGCCCGGGCCTGGTGGGCGCGTTGCTGGTGGGCGCCTCCTGTGCCCAGGCGCTGGCCTTTGCCTGGGGGATTCCGGCCCTGGGCGTGCATCACATGGAAGGCCACCTGCTGGCGCCGATGCTGGAGTCGCAACCGCCGCAATTTCCGTTCGTCGCTTTGTTGGTATCGGGCGGCCATACGCAGCTCATTCGGGTCGATGGCATCGGCCAATACGAGTTGCTCGGCGAGACGCTCGATGATGCTGCCGGCGAAGCGTTCGACAAAACTGCAAAAATGATGGGCCTCAATTATCCCGGTGGGCCGGAAATCTCTCGGCTTGCGACGCAAGGGGTCGATGGGCGCTTCGTGTTCCCGCGGCCAATGTGCGACCGTCCCGGCCTCGATTTCAGTTTCAGCGGGTTGAAGACCTTTGCCCTGAACACCTGGCAGCAGTGCGTCAGCGTCGGGGACGACAGTGAGCAAGCCCGTTGCGACATCTCACTGGCGTTCCAGCAGGCCGTGGTGGAGACTTTGACCATCAAGTGCAAGCGTGCCCTCAAGCAGGCCGGGCTCAAGCGCCTGGTGATCGCAGGCGGCGTGAGCGCGAACAAGGCCTTGCGGACATCGCTGGAGAAAATGCTCGGCGACATGAAGGGCGACGTTTACTACGCCCGGCCGGAGTTCTGTACAGATAACGGCGCGATGATTGCCTTTGCCGGTTGTCAGCGCTTGCAGGCCGGCCAGCACGAAAGCCTGGCGATCAGCGTACAGGCGCGCTGGCCGATGGAGCAGTTGGCGCCGCTGTGAAACGTCATTTAAAAATGCCGTTCGCGCCCGGCGAACAGGTCGCGTAGATTGCCCCGGTGACGCCAGACGATCAGCGCAACCAGCGCGGTCATTGGCAGCAAGGCCGCCGGTTCCTGCCAGGCCAGCAACGGCAGGGTCAGCGGTGTGGCGATCAGCGCGGCCAGGGAGCTGGTGCGGGTCAGGTAGAACGTCAGCAGCCAGGCACAGACAGCCAGCAGGGCGGCGGGTGGGTACAGGCCCAGCAGCATGCCGGCGGCGGTGGCGACACCCTTGCCGCCACGAAAGCGAAAGTACAGCGGGAATAGATGGCCGATGACGGCGCAGACGCCGATCCAGGCCTGTTGCTGCAACGAGAGCCCTGCGAGGCTGGCGATCAATACCGGGACAAGGCCTTTGCAGAGGTCGCCCAGCAGGGTCAGGATGGCGAGTTTGCGTCCGGCCAGGCGCAGCATGTTGGTGGCGCCGGCATTGCCCGAGCCACTCATTCGCGGATCCGGGCGACCGGTCAGGCGGCTGAGCAAAATGGCGAAGGACAGCGAGCCGAGCAGGTAGGCGAGAATCGCCAGTAACCAAAACATGCTAACTATTCCGGGCGAGGACGCCCTGATTCTAACGGCGCATTGCGCCCTTGTCGTGCTGCGGAGAAGAGTGCTTGGACAGAGTGTTTATCGAGGGCCTGGAAGTCGACACGGTAATCGGGGCCTACGACTGGGAGCGAGGCATTCGACAGTGCCTGCGGCTTGACCTGAGCTTCGCCTGGGACAACCGCCCGGCCGCTGCGGGTGACGACCTGACCCTGGCGCTCGACTACGCCAGCGTATCGTCGCGCATCCAGGCATTTGCCGAACAGGCGCAGTTCCAATTGGTCGAGACCTTTGCCGAGCGATTGGCCCAGGAGCTCATGGACGAGTTCAAGATCACCTGGCTGCGTCTGAAATTAACCAAGCCTGGCGCCGTACCGGCGGCCAGCGGCGTTGGTGTGGAGATCGAGCGCGGATGTCGCTGACTCAGGTTTTTCTCGGGCTCGGCAGCAATATCGAGCGCCAAACCCATCTGTGCGCCGGTCTTGAAGCCTTGGCCGGTTTCCTGGTGGACATCCGCTGTTCGGCCGTGTTCGAGAGCCAGCCGGTGGGTATCAAGAGCGGGCCATTCTTCAATTTCGTCGTCTCGGCCTTCACGGATCTGCCCCTGATGGAGCTGGATCGTCGTCTCAAGTTCATCGAGGCGGACAACGGTCGCTATGCGCCGGACCGCAAGGGGCTGCCGCTGGATATCGACGTGTTGTTGTATGGCGAACAGGTCGGCAACTTCGATGGGCTGATCCTGCCGCGCGCGGAAATCCTCAAGAACGCCTTCGTCCTATGGCCTTTGTCGTTGATCGCGCCGGATCGGATTCACCCAGGCGTGGGCAAAAGCTTCGCTACTTTGTGGGAGGAATCGCAGATCGACCAAGTGCTGGCGCCAGTGGCTTTCGAATGGCGAGGCCAGCAGCTTACGCCATCGAATCTGCGCTGAGGCGCCTGCCGCTATCGCGAGCAAGCTCGCTCCCACACAGGTATACCGAGATCCCTGTGGGAGCGAGCTTGCTCGCGATGACGGCGGAACATCCAGCCAAAATGCAAACTGACACGAACGCCCGTCAGCTTGCCGCTTCCTTGTAGCCTTTCAACGCCTTGAGGCGCTCGCGCTTGATCGCCTCACCCAGCTCCGGTCCCTTGAAGCCCTTCTCCAGCAAAGGCTGCACCGCCACCGCGCGGGCTGCTGCCGCTGCGCCCCGCAAATAATCAGCCTGTGGATAACTTCTGTCTTCAAGCCCTTTGCGCCCCCGTGCATCCATCTCGCAGGCTGCGATGAACTCCTCGAAGCGCTGAGGTCGACGGTACACATCGAAACTCTGCAGCAGCTCAAGCAAAGTTGACGCCTTGAGCTCCAGCGCGCGATGACCATGGGTGTGGTATTGGCCAACCAGTAACGCCAATTCCTGACAGTCGCGGGGAGCCTTGAAGCGTTCGTTGACCGCTTTGATCAGCTTCAGCCCCGTGTGCTCATGGGCGATGTGTCGTGGCCATTCGTGTCGGGGTGTCAGGCCTTTGCCCAGGTCATGGAGCAGGCAGGCCCAGCGGACCGTCAGCGGTTGTTGGTGCAGGGCGGCTTGTTCCAGCACGCTCAGGGTATGGACGCCGGTGTCGATTTCCGGGTGATGGGCTTCAGGCTGGGGCACGCCAAACAGCGCATCGACCTCTGGCATCAGGACCTTGAGGGCCGTGCAGTCGCGCAAGACCTGGATAAATACCTGTGGCTGTTTTTCCATGAGGGCGCGGGAAATTTCTTTCCAGCTGCGCTCGGCCGTCAGTGCTTCCAGTTCGCCGGAATCGCTGAGTTGGCGCATCAGTTCAAGGGTTTCGTCCGCCACCTTGAAACCCAGCGGAGCATAACGCGCGGCGAAGCGGGCAACCCGCAGGACTCGAAGGGGATCTTCGGCGAAAGCGGGGGAAACGTGGCGTAGCACGCGGGCTTCCAGATCGCGTTGACCATGGTACGGATCGGTCAGGTTGCCGTGGTCATCTTCGGCCATGGCGTTGATCGTCAGGTCCCGGCGAACCAGGTCCTCCTCCAGGGTCACTTCAGGGCTGGCATGGAACACGAAGCCGCCATAACCTCGGCCGCTCTTGCGTTCGGTGCGGGCGAGGGCGTACTCCTCGCCGCTCTTCGGGTCGAGGAATACCGGAAAATCGGCCCCCACTGGGCGAAATCCCTTGGCGAGCATTTCCTCGGCGGTGGCACCCACCACGACCCGATCGATGTCGGTGACGGGAATGCCCAGCAGGCGGTCGCGAACGGCGCCGCCGACTTTATAGATCTGCATAAAAAACCTCCGTTGGTCCGACAGGATAACCTTTGCGTCGGACGTCCGGAGGCGAAAACGGGATCAAAGATGAATGACGGCCAGATCCAGGCGACCGTAGTCTCCTTCGGCTTGTTCGCCTCTGGGTGGCACGTGATGGGTTTTCATCACTTGGTCGCCTTGCAGGGTTTCCAAGTGGATGTCGAAACCCCAGAGGCGATGCAGATGCTTGAGCACTTCGTCGGTGGAGTCGCCCAGCGGTTTGCGGTTGTGCGCCTGGTGCCGCAGGGTCAGCGAGCGATCTCCGCGGCGGTCGATGCTGTAGATCTGCACATTGGGCTCGCGATTGCCCAGGTTGTACTGCGCCGCCAGGGTTTCGCGAATGATGCGGTAGCCGCCCTCATCGTGAATGGCAGGTACCAGCAGGTCATCTTTCTGATCGTCATCGAGGATGCTGAACAGTTTCAGGTCGCGAATCACCTTGGGCGAGAGGTACTGCAGGATGAAGCTTTCGTCCTTGAAGCTGCTCATGGCGAATTTAATGGTGGACAACCAGTCCGAGCCAGCGATGTCCGGGAACCAGCGACGATCTTCCTCGGTGGGGTTTTCGCACATGCGCCGAATGTCGCGGTACATGGCGAAGCCCAGTGCGTAAGGATTGATACCGCTGTAGTACGGGCTGTCGAAGCCGGGCTGGAATACCACGCTGGTGTGGGAAGTCAGGAACTCGATCATGAAGCCGTCGGTGACCAGTCCCTCGTCGTACAGGTCGTTCATCAGCGTGTAGTGCCAGAACGTGGCCCAGCCCTCGTTCATGACCTGGGTTTGGCGCTGTGGATAGAAATACTGGGCGATCTTGCGCACGATGCGCACGATTTCCCGCTGCCACGGCTCAAGCAGCGGCGCATGTTTTTCAATGAAATAGAGAATGTTCTCCTGGGGTTCGGCAGGGAACCGGGCATTGTCTTTTTCGTTGTACTTGTCTGCACCTTTGGGAATGGTGCGCCACAGATCGTTGATCTGTTTTTGCAGGTGCTCTTCGCGATCCTTCTGGCGCCGGCGTTCTTCTTCGGCGGAAATCGGATATGGCCGCTTGTAGCGGTCCACGCCGTAGTTCATCAGGGCGTGGCAGGAGTCCAGCAGGTCCTCCACCGCGTCGATACCATGGCGTTCCTCGCATTGCATGATGTACTGCTTGGCGAACACCAGGTAATCGATGATCGAGCTGGCATCGGTCCAGGTGCGGAACAGGTAGTTGCCCTTGAAGAAGCTGTTGTGCCCATAGCAGGCATGCGCCACCACCAGGGCCTGCATGCAGATGGTGTTTTCTTCCATCAGGTAGGCGATGCACGGATCGGAGTTGATGACGATCTCATAGGCCAGCCCCATCTGGCCCCGGCTGTAGGATTTCTCGGTACTGAGGAAGTGCTTGCCGTAGGACCAGTGGTGATAGCCCAGCGGCATGCCGACCGACGCATAGGCGTCCATCATCTGCTCGGCGGTGATCACCTCGATCTGGTTCGGGTAGGTGTCGAGGGCATAACGGTCCGCGATACGGCTTATTTCGCGGTCGTAGGCCTTGATCAGCTCGAATGTCCATTCGGAGCCGGTGGAAATGGGCTGGCGCTTCTGCTCTTTTTTGGCGGTCATGTCACTAACCTGCGCTGGAAGAGTTCACGGAAGACCGGGTAGATATCCCCGGCCGAGACCAATTGCTGTTGGGCAAATGTGTCGGAAAAAGCTTCGGCAATCCGTTCGTATTCGTACCACAAGGCCTGATGTTCGCGTGGAGTAATTTCCACGTAGGTGTAGTACTGGACGAACGGCATGATCTGGTTGATCAGGATGTCGCGGCAGATTGGTGAATCGTCGTTCCAGTTGTCACCGTCCGACGCCTGGGCTGCATAGATGTTCCATTCGTTGGCGGGGTAGCGCTCGGCCATGATCTCCTGCATCAGCTTCAGGGCGCTGGAAACGATGGTGCCGCCGGTTTCCCTGGAATAGAAGAATTCCTCTTCGTCCACTTCCCGGGCACTGGTGTGATGGCGGATGAACACTACATCGATCTTGTCGTAGTTCCGTTTCAGGAACAGGTACAACAGGATAAAGAAACGCTTGGCGATGTCCTTGGTGGCTTGGGTCATGGAACCGGAGACGTCCATCAGGCAGAACATCACCGCCTTGGAGCTGGGGTTTGGTTGTTTCACCAGCAGGTTGTACTTGAGGTCGAACGTGTCGAGGAACGGTACGCGATGGATGCGGGCGCTGAGTTTCTCGATTTCCGCTTCAAGGTCCTGAATGTCGCCAAAATTGTCGGGTTCTTCGCGTTTCAGGCGGGCCAGTTCTTCCTTGGCCTCGCGCAGTTTGGCTCGGCTGCTGCCCGACAGCGCGATGCGCCGGGCGTGGGCTGAGCGAAGGGTGCGGATGATGTTGATGCGCGACGGATTGCCTTCATTGCTGATACCTGCACGCACGGTCTTGAACGTGTCGGTGCCGGTCAGGTTGCGCTTGACCAGGTTCGGCAGTTCCAGGTCCTCGAACATGAACTCCAGGAATTCCTCCTGGGTGATCTGGAACACGAACTCATCCATGCCTTCGCCGGAGTTGCCGGCCTTGCCGGGACCCTTGCCGCCGCCTCCGCCCTGGGGACGGGGGATATGCTCGCCGCTGGTGAATTCCTTGTTGCCGGGGTGCACGACGGTCTGTTTGCCACCGCGACCATGGTGAAGCACCGGCTCGTCGATGTCGCGACCGGGGATGCTGATCTGTTCGCCGTGCTCCATATCGGTAATGGAACGCCGGCTGACCGCCTCTTCGACGGCCTTTTTGATGTGGTCACGGTAACGCCGCAGAAACCGTTGGCGGTTCACCGTGCTCTTGTTCTTGCCATTAAGGCGTCGGTCGATCACATAGCTCATAGGCCCCTCCGAGGGAGCTTCAAGTCGTAAGCCTCAAGCTGCAAGGGGCGTGGCGTCGAGCCATGGGCTCAACGCCGTTCCCTTACAGGCTGTAGCTAGAAGCTTGCCGCTGCTTACTGCGATTTCCGGACCCGCAGATACCACTCGGAGAGCAGTCGTACCTGTTTGTCGGTGTAGCCACGTTCGACCATGCGTGTGACAAAATCGTTGTGTTTTTGCTGGTCCTCCTTGCTGGCCTTGGCGTTGAAACTGATGACTGGCAGCAGGTCTTCGGTGTTGGAGAACATTTTCTTCTCGATGACCACCCGCAGCTTTTCATAGCTGAGCCAGGTTGGGTTCTTGCCGTTGTTGTTGGCCCGGGCGCGCAGTACGAAGTTGACGATCTCGTTGCGGAAGTCCTTCGGATTGCTGATGCCCGCCGGTTTCTCGATTTTTTCCAGTTCCTCGTTGAGGGCGACGCGATTGAGTATTTCGCCGGTTTCCGGGTCGCGGTATTCCTGGTCCTGGATCCAGAAGTCTGCGTACAGCACATAGCGGTCGAAGATGTTCTGGCCGTACTCGCTGTAGGACTCCAGATACGCCGTCTGGATTTCCTTGCCGATGAACTCGATGTAGCGCGGGGCCAGGTATTCCTTGAGGAAGCGCAGGTAGCGCTCGCGGGTTTCGGCCTGGAATTGCTCTTGCTCGATCTGCTGTTCCAGCACATACAGCAGGTGAACCGGGTTGGCCGCGATCTCGTGAGGGTCGAAGTTGAAGACCTTGGACAGGATCTTGAACGCGAAACGTGTGGACAGTCCGTTCATCCCTTCATCGACCCCCGCGTTGTCGCGGTATTCCTGGATCGACTTGGCCTTCGGATCGGTGTCCTTGAGGTTTTCACCGTCGTACACGCGCATCTTCGAATAGATGTTGGAGTTTTCCGGTTCCTTGAGACGCGACAGCACCGTGAACTGGGCAAGCATCTTCAGGGTGTCGGGTGCGCAATGAGCCTTGGACAGCGAACTGTTGAACAGCAGCTTGTCGTAGATCTTCACCTCGTCGCTCACTCGCAGGCAGTACGGCACCTTGACGATGTAGATCCGGTCGATGAAGGCCTCGTTGTTCTTGTTGTTGCGGAAGGTATGCCATTCCGATTCGTTGGAGTGGGCCAGCAGGATGCCGGTGAACGGAATGGCCCCGAGGCCCTCGGTGCTGTTGTAGTTGCCTTCCTGGGTGGCGGTCAGCAGTGGGTGCAGCACCTTGATGGGCGCCTTGAACATTTCGACGAATTCCATCAGGCCCTGGTTGGCCCGGCACAGCGCGCCCGAATAGCTGTAGGCGTCGGCGTCGTTCTGTGGGAATTCTTCCAGTTTGCGGATATCGACCTTGCCCACCAGGGCGGAAATATCCTGGTTGTTTTCGTCACCCGGTTCGGTCTTGGCCACCGCGATCTGGTTGAGGATCGATGGGTAGAGCTTGACCACCTTGAACTGGCTGATGTCACCGCCGAACTCGGCCAGGCGCTTGGTTGCCCATGGCGACATGATGGTATTGAGATAGCGGCGTGGAATGCCGAAGTCTTCCTCGAGGATCGCGCCATCTTCAGTGGCGTTGAACAGACCCAGAGGCGATTCGAACACCGGCGAGCCCTTGATGGCGTAGAAGGGCACTTTTTCGATCAGTTGCTTGAGCTTCTCGGCCAGGGACGATTTACCACCACCCACGGGGCCGAGCAGATAAAGGATTTGTTTCTTCTCTTCCAGGCCTTGGGCGGCATGGCGGAAATAGGACACGATTTGTTCGATGCATTCTTCCATCCCGTGGAAGTCCGCAAAGGCCGGATAGCGGCGAATCACCTTGTTGGAAAAGATTCGCGAGAGCCTCGAATTGGTCGAGGTATCCAGCAGCTCCGGTTCTCCGATTGCCAGCAACAGACGCTCCGCAGCCGATGCATAGGCACTGCGGTCCTGCTTGCAGAGTTCGAGGTATTCCTGCAGCGAGTATTCCTCCTGCCGCGTGGACTCGAAACGTTGCTGGAAGTGGCTAAAAATGCTCATGACGTCACCTCGCTCGATACGTGGAGCCGGTGTCGGATCAATCAGTCGATGCTGGACAGCCGCTGGGAACCCAGTTGCCGTTTTACCCCCCAGAATGCTTTCAAGAATACAGGTTCTTGAAAGCTGACTCCCGATGACCCGCGCGCCGGTGTACCGGCTCTCCCCTGTTTTGGATGGCCTGAGGCTAAGGATAGTTCGGAATCGCGGAGGTAAAGGTGGAATACGTAATTAGTTATGGCAGACCGTTCGTCTGCCATCGCTCAAGCCCACGGTTCACGCGGGCTTGGACGGCATAAAAAATTATTCGTGATTGTCTTGCGCTGTTTCTGAAGGATAAGTCGCACGCCACAACTCGAAACCGCCGTCCAGGCTGTAGACGTCGCTGAAGCCTTGGCTGACCAGATAGGCGGCTGCGCTCTGGCTGGAGTTGCCGTGATAGCAGACCACGACCGTAGGTGCATCGAGGTCGGCGGCACGGATGAAGTCGGCGATGGAATGGTTATCCAGATGCCGGGAGCCACTGATATGCGAAGCCGCAAAAGTGGCTGGGTCGCGGACGTCGACGACGACCGCGCCTTGCTCGCGCAGGGCCTGGGCCTGTTCCGGGGGGATGCGTTTGAATTCGCTCATGAGGGGCTCCTGTAGCTGAAGCGCAACGCCGGTCAAACGGCAGTGCCGGCCGGCAATGGTGCAGTGGTCGGGTGATGGGTTTTGGCGTGGCCCTGTTCATCGCAATCGCAATGCAGTTGCTCGCCAGTGTCGACGTTCATCAGGGTCATGGCACTGCCCCACACGCAACCGGTATCGAGGGCGAAGACGCCGGGCTCGTCGGATTGGCCGCCCAGTGCCGCCCAGTGTCCGAAAATAATCTTCAGGTTACGGGTCTTGCGCTCACTGTGCTTGAACCAGGGGGCATAGCCGGGCGGCGCCGTCTCGATGCCTTCCTTGCCCTTGAGATCGAGCTTGCCGTCGCGGGTGCAGAAGCGCATGCGCGTGAAATAATTGGTGATGACGCGCAGACGAGCGCTGCCAGTGAGGTCGTTGTCCCACTTGACCGGCTCGTTGCCGTACATGCCATCCAGGTAGGGGGCGAACAGATTGTCGTCGCGCAATGCCTGTTCGACTTCGCCAGCACACTTGAGCGCCTTGCGCAGGGACCACTGGGGCGGAATGCCGGCATGAACCAGTGCGAGGTTGCGCGCCTCGTCGTAGTGCATGAGCTTCTGCTGGCGCAACCACTCCAGCAGTTCAACGCAATCGGGGGCGTCGAGAATTTCGCTCAAGGTGTCGGACTTTTTCAGGCGCTCGATGTTCTGCCAGGCAGCCAGCAGATGCAGGTCGTGGTTGCCCAGCACGCACACCAGCGACTGACGAATACTGTAGAGAAAGCGCAACGTCTCGAGGGACTGCGGGCCACGGTTGACCAGGTCGCCCACCAGCCACAGCGTGTCTTTTTGAGGATCGAAAGCAACGCGCTCCAGCAGGCACTTGAGCGGATCGAGGCAGCCTTGCAGGTCGCCGACCGCATACGTGGCCATCAGTGCAGGGCTCCGGGCACGGCCAGACGGAAGGGTTTGATGACGGCGTCGAAGCGTTTGCCGTCCTCGGCCAGCATCTGGTAGGTGCCCTGCATGGTGCCGACCTTGGTCGTCATCACCGTGCCGCTGCTGTAGCTGTGGCTTTTGCCAGCGTCGATCAACGGCTGCTGGCCGACCACACCTTCGCCGCGCACTTCTTCGACATGGCCATCGCCGTCGGTGATGATCCAATGACGTGACAGCAGCCTGGCCGGCAAGGAGCCGTTGTTGCGCACGGTAATGCTGTAGGCGAAAGCGAAGCGGTCATGCTCGGGTTGCGACTGTTCTGCCAGAAAACGGGTGGTGACGCTGACGTCGACCTGGTAACGAGGATCGGACATGCAAAAAGGCCTTAAAAACGAAGCGGGACGCGGGCGCGACTCAAGAGATCAGTCTAGGCCAAGTATCGGGTAGTAGACCAGACTGGCGTACTGCCCGATAGCGATCGTCACCCGTTCAGTTGGCGTCGACTTGCGGGGTGGCCTGTTCACTGAGCTTGTCGGCAAGGCGCACGAACGCTGCCAGGTCCAACTGCTCGGGGCGCAGGCTGCCATCGACGCCAGCGGCTTCGATTTCGGCGCTGCTGAGCAGCAGTTTCAAGGTGTTGCGCAAGGTTTTGCGGCGCTGGTTGAACGCTTCGCGCACCACCCGCTCCAGCAGGCGATGATCCTTGGCCGGGTGCGGCAGGACGGCGTGGGGCACCAGGCGGACAATGGCCGAGTCGACTTTCGGCGGAGGGTTGAATGCACCCGGGCCTACGTTGAACAGGTGTTCGACCCGGCAATGGTACTGGACCATGATCGACAGGCGACCCCAGTCACCACCGCCAGGGCCGGCGGCGAGGCGCTCGACCACTTCTTTTTGCAGCATGAAGTGCATGTCGCGAATCAGGCCGGCGTTGCTCAGCAGGTGGAAGATCAGTGGCGTGGAGATGTTGTATGGCAGGTTTCCCACCACCCGCAGGCTGTTCGGCGCGGCGTTCAGGCTATTGAAGTCGAACTTCAGCGCGTCGCCCTGATGCAGGCTGAAATTGCTCCGGCCGGCGAACTGCTGGTTGAGGATCGGCACCAGGTCCTTGTCCAGTTCCACCACGTCCAGTTGCGCGCCGCTGTCGAGCAGGCCCTCGGTCAGGGCGCCTTGGCCCGGGCCGATTTCCAGCAGGCGGTCGTCGGGCTTGGCCCGGATCGAGCGCAGGATGCGATCGATCACGCCGGCGTCATGCAGGAAGTTCTGGCCGAAACGCTTGCGCGCGCGGTGTTGGTATTGCTCGGTCATAAATGGGTCTCGGCCATCTGGTAGGCGGTTTCCAGCGCGACTTGCAGGCTGCCGGTATCGATCTTGCCGCTGCCGGCCAGGTCCAGGGCGGTGCCGTGGTCCACGGAGGTGCGGATGATCGGCAGGCCCAATGTCACGTTGACCGCCGCGCCAAAGCCTTTGTACTTCAGTACGGGCAGGCCTTGGTCGTGGTACATCGCCAGCACCGCGTCGCAGTGCTCCAGATATTTTGGGGTAAACAGAGTGTCGGCAGGCAGCGGGCCACGCAGGTCCATGCCCTCGCTGCGCAAGCGCTCCAAGGTGGGTTCGATGATGTCGATTTCTTCACGGCCCAGGTGTCCGCCTTCACCGGCATGGGGGTTGAGCCCACAGACGAGGATGCGTGGCTGGGCGATGCCGAATTTTTCCTGCAGGTCGGCGTGCAGGATGCGCGTGACCCGCTCCAGGCGTTGCGCGGTAATGGCGTCGGCGATGTCCCGCAAGGGCAGGTGAGTGGTCACCAGGGCCACTCGCAAGCCGCGGGTGGCGAGCATCATCACCACTTGCGCGGTGTGGGTCAGTTCAGCCAGGAATTCGGTGTGCCCGGAAAAGGCAATCCCGGATTCGTTGATCACGCCTTTGTGCACGGGGGCGGTGATCATGCCGGCGAACGCCCCGTCCAGGCAGCCTTGGCCGGCGCGGGTCAGGGTCTCGAGGACGAACGCGGCGTTGGCCTTGTCCAACTGCCCTGTGACGACCGGAGCGCCCAGGGGCGTATCCCAGACATACAGGCTGTTGGCGGGCGCCGGGACGTCCGGCCAGGCCTGCGGTGTCACGGGCAACAGGTTGACGACCAGCCCCAGTTGCGCGGCCCGCTCAAGGAGCAGGTCGCGACTGGTGATGGCAATCAGGGGATGTGGCTGGGCTTGCGAGGCGAGCAGCAGGCACAGGTCGGGACCGATGCCGGCTGGTTCGCCGGGGGTCAGCGCGAAACGCTTGGGTTTCACTGCGCTGCCTGGTCTGCACCAGGGAGTTTGATTTCAACGTAGGCTTCGTCGCGAATCTGACGCAGCCAGGTTTGCAGCTCTTCGTCGTATTTGCGGTTGCGCAATACGGTCATCGCCTGCTGTTCGCGAGCCTGGGTGGTGCTGTCGGTGGCGCGGCGGCCGAGGACTTCCAGCACATGCCAGCCATAAGGGCTCTTGAACGGCTTGGACAGCTGGCCTTGCGGCGTGTCGGCCATGACCTGGCGGAATTCTGGAACCAGTGCATTGGGGTCAACCCAGTTCAGGTCGCCGCCGTTGAGGGCTGAGCCCGGGTCTTCCGAGAAGCTCTTCGCCAGTTCGGCAAAGTCTTCGCCCGCTTCGATGCGGTCGTAGAGTTTCTCCGCCAGGCGCTTGGTCTCGGCTTCGCTGCGAATCTCGCTTGGCTTGATCAGGATGTGGCGAACATGCACTTCGTCACGGACCTGGGTTCCGCCACCGCGCTTCTCCAGCACTTTCAGGATGATGAAGCCGCCTGGCGTACGAGCTGGCTGGGTGATATCGCCCACGGCCATGGCGCTCAGTTCGCGGTCGAACGGAGGCGGCAGTTGAGCGGGCTTGCGCCAGCCCATGTCACCGCCTTCCAGGGCGTTGTCGCTGCCGGACTTGGCAATGGCCATCTGACCGAAATCAGCGCCTTGCTTGAGCTGCTGGTAGACATCCATCGCCTGGCGATAAGCGCTCTGGATCGCTTCGGAGTTGGCGCTTTCCGGGGTAGGAATCAGGATGTTCGCCAGGTGCAGTTCTTCGGAAAGCTGCATCTTGCCCAGGTCCGAGGCGAGGAAGTTCTTCACTTCCTGTTCCGACACCTGGATGCGTTCGGCCACACGGCGCTGGCGCACACGGCTGATGACCATTTCACGGCGGATTTGATCGCGGGCGTCCTCGTAGGAGAGGCCGTCGCGGGCCAGGGCGGCACGGAACTGGTCGATGCTCATGTTGTTGCGCTGGGCAATGGTGCCGACGGCCTGGTTCAGTTCTTCATCGGTAATGCGAATGCCGGAGCGTTCGCCGATCTGCAACTGCAGGTTTTCGACAATCAGGCGTTCGAGCACTTGCTGGTCCAGTACGCCTGGTGGCGGCTGGCCACCGCCGCGCTTGGCGATGGTTTGCTGCACTTCATGGACGCGCTGGTCCAACTGGCTCTGCATGACCACGTCGTTGTCGACGATGGCCACCACTTTATCGATGGACTGTACCGCGGCGTTGGCCGCGGTACCCAGGAACAGCGCGCCCAGCATCAGCGGGCGCAGACAATCAGAAAGCTTGATCTTCACGTTCACGATAACCTTGGATGCCTTTGTCGAGGAAGCTCTCTACCTTGGCGCCGGTGAGGCCGCCGAGTCCCTTCAGAACAATTTGGAGGAAGACGCCGTGGTCGCCTTTTTCGTTTTCCGGGGCGGCTTGACTGAACTCTTCATAGTCGACCCAGTAACGGTTGATCAGGCGCAGTTTCCAGCAGCAGTTGTCGTATTCGAAACCACCGAAGGCTTCCAGGGTACGGTTGCGGTTGTAGTCATACTGCCAGCGGCTGATCGCGTTCCACTGCGGCACGATCGGCCAGATGACCGAGAAGTCGTGCTGTTTGATCTTGTAGTAGTCCTTCACGTAGCCAGGAGTGCCTGGGGTGCCATAGTCGCCGCCGCCCACTTGCCACTGGCCAGTGGTCTGGTCGTAGCGAATCTGGTCGTTGCGATAGCGATAACCGGCATTGATAACCTTGTTCGGGTTGTCTTCAGGCTGGTAGTGGAACATCGCGCTGCCCGAGCGAGGGCTGTGGGAATCTGGGTCCCAGTTGTAGTCGGCGGTCGTGCGCCAATCGCGGTTCCAGCGGTATTCGTATTCCAGCGCGTAAGGCGAAACGTTCGAATGCGCGTCTTCGCGAGTCCTGGCGTCAATGCCGGGCAATTGGACCTCGCGGTCCTTGAAGTACAAGGCCTGGCCAACGCTGATGCGCTGACGTTCGAAGCCGTTTTCTTCGATCCAGCGGTTGGTCACGCCCAGAGACAGCTTGTTCTCGTCGCCGACACGGTCGGAACCGCTGAAGCGGTTATCCCGGAACAGAGAGGAGTAGTTGAAGGTGCTTTCGCTGGTGTCGAAGACCGGAATGTCGCTCTGGTCTTTCTCTGGTACATAGAGGTAGTACAGGCGTGGTTCCAATGTCTGGCGATAGTTCTTGCCGAACCACTGGGTGTTGCGGTCGAAGTACAGGCCGCTGTCAATGCTGGCGATTGGAACGCCACGGCTCTGGCTGCCATGGTATTCGCCCCCAACATAATCAGTGCCTGCAGCTGCGGCGGCCTGTTGTTGGGCAATGATCTGGCTTTTGCCTGTGCTATCCAGGTCCAGATCGTACTGGGTGTACTGATACTTGAGCGACGGCTTGATGAAACCATAGCTAGCATTCATTGGCAGGCTGACGACGGGGGCCAGATTCATCCGGTCGCCGGTTGCGCGGGCCAGGCCCGTGACGTTTGTGTCCAGGAAAGGTGTCCCAATTGTTCCATCGCTATTAAAAGGACCACCGGTTTCGTCCTTGTAACGCCCGGTCCTCAAATCACGATCAAACCGCACAAACTCGGTGTTATAGGCGAAATCCAGGCCCCCCGGATGTTGCGGCAGCGCACCGTTGAAGGTGATCTGTGGCAAACGGTCATAAGGCGTGATGTTCGAAATCGTGGCCATTTGATAGGCCTGGACGTTCAAGCGCGCCGTATAGGTATCGCCGCGATAGCTGACCGCACCCTGCTGGTTCACATAATCCCTGGACTCGACACCGATCTGGTCGGTCTGCAGATCCTGGAAGTAGTAAGGGTCGCTGATCTTGGTGTAGTCGACTTCAGTCGCCACGCGGGAGTCCAGGCCACCCTTGTGCTGCCAGTTGTACATGTAGCGAGTCTTGCTGTAGTCGGTCTGCTTGGCGCGTTCGTCTTCTTCGTCATTGAGGTACGCCGCGCCGAACTGACCTTCGCTGGACTTGGTCAGGTAGCGGAATTCGCCTTCCATCAACAGGCCGCGCTTGCTCATGTAGCGCGGGTACAACGTGGCATCGTAGTTCGGTGCCAGGTTGAAGTAGTACGGAGTGACCAGCAGGAAGCCGGTGTCGCTGCCGCTGCCGATGGTCGGCGGCAGGAAGCCGGACTGGCGACGGTCGTCGATCGGGAAATAAATATAAGGCGTGTACAGGACTGGAATGTCCTTGACCCGCAGCGTGACGTTGGTCGCGGTACCGAAGCCGGTGGCCGGGTTCAGGGTGATGTTGTTGCCCTTGAGCGTCCAGGCGTTGCTGTTCGGTTCGCACGTGGTGTACGTACCGTCCTTGAGACGGATGATCGCGTTCTCGGCGCGCTTGGCGTACAACGCGTTACCGCGGATGCGTGACTTGTGCATCACGTATTCGGCGTTGTCGACCTTGGCTTCGCCGGTGTCCAGCTGCACATCGGCATGGTCGCCGACGATCAGTGCGCCGTTGTCGCGAACCCGCACGTTGCCACTCAGCTCGCCACGGTTCTCGGCCTGGTACAGATTGGCCTCGTCGGCCTCGACCTGCATGCTGCCCTGGCGCATGACCACATCACCGGCCAAGGTCGCCACCTGTTCTTCCTGCTGATAGCGTGAAGCCTTGGCGCCGAGGAAGGTGGGGGCGTCGCTCTTGGCCGTCTTGTCGTTCATGCCAGGACGAGTCGGCTCGATATAGGCACCCGAGCAGTAAGGCCCGGTTTCAGCCAATTGCGCAGGGGTGAGGTTCTCTCGTGGAACCCAATCCAGGTGACTGTAGTCTGCACTGCGCGACTTCAGGCCACGGCCCTTGGCTTCGGTAACGAGCATCGGCTTTTCGCCGGCTTCCTCGCCCGAGCTGCTGTCGGCCGGAGCCGCGCCGCTGTCGGAAACCGCACTGCCGTCATGCACGGGACGCGGCGGCAACGCGGCGGCCGGTGTCTTGGGCGCACAGTCCCAGGCACCCGAAGCGGAGACGGAGCAGTCATACTGCTGCGCCGCGACGACGAATGAAGAGGCCAGGGGTTGCAGGGCCAGCAGACTGCCGGTAACCAGCAACGGAAATTTTTTACGAAACGCGGGGGATTTCAATGCCATCTTATTAGTCCGGGCTTCCTGCGTGCCATCTGCCCGCGGTGTGGGCCGCACGCCTCTCGATGGTCTGAAAGTTGGGTAGGAACAGACCATTTCTGGCCTGCTCCCCCCTAAAAACCGTACGTGCGCCTTTCAGCGCATACGGCTCAAGTCTCTACTTAACCCCCGAAATCGGGAGCCGGTTTGTTCACTGTTAGCCCACGAGCATGAAGCTGCTGGTGGCAAATGGGATGCAATAGTACCCGGTTGCTTAGCGAGTCACCACCGCCTTGTGAGCGATAAATGATGTGGTGGTCGTGCCACCCCGTCTCCCTGGTTATCGGGTTCTTGCACAGTAAACACAGACCTTTTTGCGATTGAAACAGGTTTGATACTTGTTTACGGTATTTCAGCTTCCCGAGCATCCGGGACATCCGCAGTTTCTCGCCCATTTCCTCCATCGAAGGATCGAACGGGTTGTACTCCCCGCTGATTTTTCTGTGCCTCTCGATCGGCGTAGCCTCAAGGGTGTATAGCCTGATCTCCTCTTTGTCCCCAGTCTCTGTCAGTAACGTGGTGCAGAACACCCAGTTTCGACCCTCGATGAGTTGGAAATACTTCTTCCTGATCCAGTCGAGGTTTTTGTTCGGGTGTCGCCGTTTTGCCCAGCGCCATAGCGCTTGGAATATTTGAAAGTCCATGCGGCTGTACGCCTTCTTGGCGACTACTGGCTGGTGATAGAACGCCCAGCCTCGCAGCATCGGGTTCAGCAATCGGATCAGATCCTCTTGCGTCACCGCTTTGTTGGTGCTGATGACCTCCTTGGCCTTGCGATAGAACGCTTTCACGTTTTTCTTGCTCGGCTTGATCAGAAGCTTCCCGCCGTACTTGCGGAAATTCCAACCCAGAAAGTCAAAGCCTGCATCTATATGGACGACATGGGTTTTCTCAGGGGATAACTGCAATCCGCGCACCGCGAGGAACTGCTCCACCCAAGGTTTGACTTCGCTATCGAGCACCTCTTTCGATTCGCCAGTGATCACAAAATCGTCCGCATATCGCACTACATTGATTTTCAGCTTCTTGGCCCGTGTCACGCCCAGATATCGCTTGAGCTGTGTTTCCAGGCCATCCAGCACCATGTTTGCCAAGGTCGGCGAGATAATCCCGCCTTGAGGTGTACCGGCATCCGTTGCCTGAAGCTGGCCTTTATGGATCACGCCTGCTTTCAACCATTTGCGAAGAACCATTTTGTCCGTAGGGACGTGGTGGATCAGCCAGTCGTGGTTGATATGGTCAAAGCAGCCCTTGATGTCCGCTTCCAAAACCCATTTGGCCGATAGCCTCTTGGACAGGCAAACGAACAACTGCCCCATCGCATCCGCCGTCGAGCGTTCGATCCTGAAGCCGTAGCTATTGGGATCACCCGTGGTTTCTGCGATGGGCGCCAGAGCAAGCAAGTACAACGCCTGCATTGCCCTGTCAGTCATGGTCGGGATGCCCAAAGGGCGCTCCTTTCCATTCGACTTTGGGATAAACACTCGCCGTAGCGGCCGAGGTTTATACCCGTGGCGCTTCAATCCATCTGCCGCTTTCCATTTGGCATCCGGTGTATCCCAGAGCACGCGGTCGACTCCCGCCGTGCGCTTACCCTGGTTTTCAGTGACTCGCCGTACGGCCAAGTATCTGGCCGAGCGTGAGCGGGTCAGCATCCGTTGCAAGGCTTTCACCCTGCGCCAGTTGCCTTCCCGACAAGCCTTCGCAATCCGTATCTGCATTGCCCGAACGTTCCGCTGAACGCGACACCAGTCGATGTCGTGCCATTGCTGCGGAACGTCGGAAGGCGCAGACACGGCCATTTGGCTGTGTTCTATCATGCTGCCTTCCTCTCAGATGACCCTGAGCAAAAGACGTACGCATCCCCTGATGGGGAGGGGCGCTCCCGTCAGGGTTGGACTATTGGAAGGTCCGGTATTTCTGGACCTCGAAGTTCATTGAAACAGGCTCAATCAGCATTCATGCGACGAAAGACCACGCAGAAGTCTGCCCGGTTTCCCGTGGGATAATGTTCCAATCCCTATCCGAACCATTACAGCCCGGCGTTCGCTTTCTCTGCGATCCCATACCCGCACAGCCAACAGTTCACCTTGCGGTTTGCCTGCCCGAAGGCAGCCATACGGGCTTACCACGTTCCCTGACTGTCACACGACTGGTTTAGGACCTGCCTTTTCGCCGGAGGCTTGTGCAGCGACGTATTCCCACATCCCACAGGAATATCTGGCCTCGTACCTTTTGGTTCATGCCTGACAGCAGTTTGGGCATGGTTATCCTTACGGCGTTTATCAGCAGTTCACTTACGTTGCCCTTGCCAGCCAGCCTAGCGCCTCAACCCGGTACTGCTCCGAGCATCCATGACTTGCCTCGCAGCAAGATCACGCCCTGACGGGGGCTACATTGTCGGAAGAGCTTCATACCCCACCGTTACCAGTGACGCATGTCTTCCTAGGCTATCGTTGGTCGCACAACGAGTCCGCTACTGTTCAGTGACTGCAACAGTTGGACAATGACAGACAGAACTTTCGCTCATGTCTCCAGTTGAAATGGACAAGGACCGTAGGAAAACGGCTTGTCTGGGTGATGTTCCCCCTATTTGCAGAAGGAGGAACCCCTGCGGGGATTCTTCCCGTCAGAGTAAGGCCATGAGGCCGATGTGATGAAGTAAGCACTCCCAGTCCGAAATCCGGACCATAACCACGCTTCCGAGTGCTAAGTGGTTTTGGGTTCGCTATTGCGCCGCAGCGACAACGAGTCTTTTTAAGCGAAGGACTCCTTGGGCGGTTTTGTTTCCCGAATTGGCTGCCGGGCTGTTGGTTCCTTTGCAAGAACCCTTCACGATGACTCCTCATCGCGAAGCTGGAGGCACGCTACGCGTGTCGCACAAGATGCTGGATAATAAAGCATGACCCGCTTGACGGCTAGCGCCGTCGGAGACCCTTGCAATGCCCGACCAAGATGTACGCTTGCAACACCTGAAAGTTTGGCTCGATGAACAACTGCCGATCCTTTTCACTCAACAGGACTGGGGCGCCGTACCCCCGGCCACGTTGACCGCCGCCAGCAGTGACGCGAGTTTCCGGCGTTATTTCCGCTGGGAAGGCGAGGGTCGCAGTTTGATCGTAATGGATGCGCCACCGCCCCAGGAAAACTGCAAACCCTTCGTGGATATTGCTTTTTTGCTGGCGAAATCCGGCATTAACGTGCCAAAAATTTATGCCGAAGACCTCGAACGCGGCTTTCTTTTGCTCAATGACTTGGGCAACCAGACCTATCTGGACGTGATCAACGGCGAAAATGCCGACGATTTGTTCCGCGATGCCCTGCAAGCCTTGCTGGCTTTCCAGCAATTGCCGATGGTTGCGCCGTTGCCGAGCTACGATGTCGCGTTGCTGCGTCGGGAGCTCGAATTGTTCCCCGAGTGGTACGTCAAGCGCGAGCTGGGTATCGAATTGGATTCGGCCCAGCAGCAACTCTGGCAGCGGGCCAGCGAGCTGCTGATCGACAGCGCCCTGGCCCAGCCCAAAGTGCTGGTGCACCGCGACTACATGCCGCGCAACCTGATGCTCAGCGTGCCGAACCCCGGCGTGCTGGATTTTCAGGATGCGGTCTATGGCCCCGTCACCTACGACGTGACCTGCCTGTTCAAGGACGCCTTCCTCAGTTGGCCCGAGGCACGTGTGCGCGGCTGGCTGGAGAGTTACTGGCAGCAGGCCGGCGCCCTCGGCATTCCCGTCCAGCCGGACTTCGAGGACTTCCTGCGGGCCAGCGACTTGATGGGCGTGCAGCGCCATCTCAAGGTCATCGGGATATTCGCGCGCATTTGTCATCGTGATGGCAAGCCACGCTACCTCGGTGATGTGCCGCGCTTCTTTGCTTATATAGAAGCGGTCATTGCCCGTCGTCCGGAACTGGCACCGCTCGATGAACTGCTGGGCAGCCTGCGGCAATCGGCCGGAGCAACGGCATGAAGGCGATGATTCTGGCGGCGGGCAAGGGCGAGCGCATGCGGCCCTTGACCCTTACCACGCCAAAGCCGTTGATTCGCGTCGGTGGTGTTCCCTTGATCGAATACCACCTGCGGGCGCTGGCCAGGGCCGGGTTCACCGAGATCGTGATCAATCACGCCTGGCTCGGTCAGCAGATCGAAGATCACCTGGGGGATGGTTCACGGTTTGGCGTGAGTATTCGGTTTTCCCCTGAGGGCGAGCCGCTGGAAACCGGCGGTGGAATCTTCCGGGCCTTGCCGCTGCTGGGCGACGAAGCGTTTGTGGTGGTGAACGGCGATGTCTGGACCGACTACGACTTCAGCGCTTTGCGCCGGCCGCTCGAAGGGTTGGCGCACCTGGTGCTCGCCGATAATCCCGAGCATCACCCAGACGGCGATTTCGTCCTGGTCGACGGAAAGGTTCACGATAGGCAAGCGCCTGCCGACAACCTGACCTATAGCGGCATCGCCGTCCTGCACCCGCGGTTGTTCGACGGTTGCTCGGACGGTGCGTTCAAGCTCGCACCGCTGTTGCGCGCGGCCATGGCCGAGGGGCGCGTCAGTGGCGAGCACCTCAAAGGGCATTGGGTCGATGTCGGCACCCATGAACGTTTGGCGCAGGTCGAAACCTTGATAGAAGCGAGCGGTTGATATGTGGTGGCCAGGGACTCTGATTGGAGCCGGGGCGGGCTTTGCCATAGCCAGCATTCCGGGGGCCATGCTTGGGGCATTGTTGGGGCAGGCGCTGGATCGACGCCTGAATCTGCAGGGCTGGGCGCAGGTACGTGAGCGTCTGGGTGGACGCCCGGCGTTGCGCAACGATGAGTTGTTGTTTGTATTGCTGGGGCGGTTGGCGAAAAGCGATGGCCGCGTGGTCGATGGCCACATCCAGCAGGCTCGCCAGGAGATGCGTGCACTGGACTTGAGCGAGTCGGCGCAACGCCGGGCGATCGCCGCGTTCAATCGAGGCAAGTCGGGGAACGATCGCTTGCGCGGTTACATGCGCCGCCTAGCCGTCCAGCCGCATGCGGCTGAAGGGGTATTGCGCGCGTGTTGGCGGATGGTCTGGGCCGATGGGCGTGCCGGTGTCAGCGAGCGAGCACTGGTGGCCCAGTGGGGCCGCTGGTTGGGTTGGACGCCGCAACAGGTCCAGGCGCTGGCGGCTGATTACGAGCCGCAGAAACTGTCGCGGCCCAACAGCGCGGTGACCTATCAGGAAGCCTTGCGCCTGCTGGGGGTTTCGGCCACCAGCGAACCGTCACAGATCAAGCGCGCTTACCGACGCCTGCTCAGTCGTCATCATCCGGACAAGATTGCCGGCAGCGGAGCAACGCCCATGCAGGTGCGTGAAGCCACCGACAAAACCCGGGAATTGCATAACGCCTATCGGTTGATTCGCGAGCGGCGGGATTTTCGCTAGCCCACGGTGGGCGGTGCCGGAGTCAGCCTTACTCCCCCGCGTTCTGCGGATTCAACCAGCCCCGAACCCGACGAAACAGCTGCTCCTGCTCCGCCGCCGGGTTCGGCAGGGCCTTGAGGGACACCTGGCTGAAGGTCGAGCCTTTCAAGCGTTTGCTCGCCTGCAAGCGCTCCAGCGCCGCGTTGCGATCCAGCGGCTTGTCCATGTAGAAAATGTCGGCGGTCGCCAGTTTCAAGGTCGAGGTCAGTTCGGCCAGGGCCGGCTTCGCGGTGGTCGGGGTCTGGGCGGCCACCATCACGAAGCGTTCGACCTGCGAGGGTTGCTTTTCACTCAGGTAACGCGCCGCCCAATAGGCGCCAGTGCCATGGCCCAGCAGCACGATGCGGCGTGCGCTTTGCTGTTCGGCGTAGGCCAGTGCTGCATCGATACGGGCGAAGATGCGCTCGGCGTCGGCCTTGGCATGTTCTTCATCGGTTTGGGCGACGACAGGATCTGCCGCATCGGCTTCGCCGCCTGCGACCTGTTCGATCGGCGCCGCCGTGGTGGCGTCCGGTGCTGCAGCAGCGGTATCGGCCGGCTTGGTCTCGGGCGGTGCTTCCACCACGCGCGGCGCAATGACGTCGCTTTGCAAGTCCGGCAGGGTGATACTCAGGCTGCTCCACTCAACATCGGGCAATTTTTTACGCAACGGGCCGATAGCTTGAGGCCAGTCAGCTGTTTCGCCAGCACCGGGGATTATGATGACTGCGCCCCTGGGGTCGCTGGTATTGGCCGGTTTCCACAGTGCCAGGAAGGCATCGCTGCCGGTCTGTAACTGTTGTTGTTCCTGGGCCGGGACTTTTCGCTCAAGTGCGGTCGCTTCTTCCTGGCTACGCTCGAGCAAGGGTTGGCGCTCGACGGGTTTTTCCTCGGCAGGTTGCTGCGCGGCGGGCGCCGTTTCGCTGGCCTGTACAGAAAAGGCACTTGGCAGGATCAGCGACAGGCACAATGCTGGCAACGCCAGGCGATAAACAGAGGGCATCGGTTATTCCATGACCAGAAGTATTTCCGGCAGCCTAATGGGTTGGTCAGTATTTGTCAGTGCATGAGACTTCGATGATGCGTTTTTGCTGCCTGTGGGTTATCGGCTGTTTATGGCTTCCCTTGATGGCGTGGGCCGCGCCCGCGCCGTCGGCGCACGGGGTGCAATTGAATGCAGGGCAGCGCCAGTGGTTGGTGCAACATCCGCAATGGCGGGTCGGCCTGGTATTGCAGGCGCCCTATGCCCAATACGACCGGCGCCTGCAGCGTTTGTCCGGGACTAACGTCGAGTTGATGCAATGGTTGGGCAAGGCGTTGAACGTCGAACTCACCTGGCGCAACTTCCAGGACCTGGCACAACTGGAAGCCGCGGTGCGCGCCGGCGAGGTAGACGTCGCTCCGGGCCTGACCCAATCCCCGGGCGGGCTCAAGCTCTGGCAGTTTTCCGACCCCTATATGCGCGTGCCCCAACTGATCGTCGGCGCGCAGAAGGGCGCCGAAGGGGTGGAGTTGGAAAAACTCGACAGCCAGGCCCGGGTCGCGGTGCGCATGCCCAGCGCCACGGCCGACTACTTGCGCGGCAACTACCCGACGCTGAATCTGCAAGGCGTGCCGATGGAGCGCGAGGCCCTGCAATTATTGCTGACCCAGCAGGCTCGATACGCGGTGGTCGACGAGGCACAGCTCGGGCGGTTGATGGTCGAGCCCGAATTCGCCGAGCTGGCGGTGGTGGGCGACATCGGCCTGCCACAGTTGCTGCGGGTTGCCACGCGCCGGGACTGGCCGGAACTGGCCGAGATCATCGACAGCGGGTTGCAGGCGATCCCGGCCAAGGAGCTGGAGCAACTGCACAGTCGTTGGCTCAAGCCAAAATATCCACGCCTGACCGAGACCCCGGGCTTCTGGCAGAATTTGACCCTGTTGATTCTGGCCCTGCTGCTCAGCAGCGTCGCCATCGTCTTCTGGCAGCGCCGCCAGCAACGCGCACTGGAGCGCCGTCTGCGTGCCGCGAGGGAAGACATCGCCCAGCGTACGGCCAGCGAAGAAGCCTTGCGCCTGACGCAGTTTTCCATCGATCAAAGTACGGTCGGCATCCTCTGGGTCAATTGGGACAGCCACGTGCGTTATGCCAACCGAGCGGCCGAGACCATGCTTGGCTACGCCTCGGGCGCCATCATCGACCGCCCTTTGATCGACTTCGAGCCGGGCTTGCACATGGATCGCTGGCTGAATCTGTGGAAGCGCGCCCGGGCCAGTGAAGAGGGGCCGCAGAGTTTCGAGACCGAATGCGTGCGAGCCGATGGCAGCATCTTGCCGGCTGACGTTTCCCTGAGCTTCCTGCGTTTTCGCGACGCCGAATACCTGGTGGTCTACCTCAACGACGTGACCGAGCGCCGACGTGCCCTGGCGGCGTTACGCGAAAGCGAAGCACGCTTGCAAGGCATTGCCGCCAACGTGCCGGGCCTGGTCTTTCGCCTGGAGCGGGCGCCGGTGACCGGCCAGATCGACTTTGCCTACATCAGCGAAGGCAGCGAAAGCCTCGTGGGTTATTCACCTGCAACCCTGGCCCGCAGCGACACCGGGCTGCGCAGCCTGGTGCACCCGCAGGACAAGGCCGATTACCACCGCACTCAGGACCAGGCGCTGGACACCGACAGTGACTGGTCATGGCAGGGCCGCATCCTGACCCGCGAAGGCCAGGAGCGCTGGGCCGAGATCAAGGCGATCACCCGCCGTCTTGAAGATGGCGCTTATGTCTGGGACGGAATCGTCTGGGACATCACCGAAAGCAAGCGCATCGAGCTGGAGCTGGCCAGCTCCCGGGAACAGTTGCGCGAATTGTCGGCGCACTTGGAAAGCGTGCGGGAAGAGGAAAAGGCGCGCATTGCCCGGGAGGTCCACGATGAGCTGGGCCAGATGCTGACGGTGTTGAAGCTAGAAACATCCATGTGTGAATTGGCCTACGCACAACTCGACCCAGGCCTGCATGAGCGACTTAACAGCATGAAGCGCCTGATTGCCCAGTTGTTCCAACTGGTGCGGGACGTGGCGACGGCGTTGCGCCCGCCGATTCTGGATGCTGGCATTGCCTCGGCCATCGAATGGCAGGCTCGGCGTTTCGAGGCGCGAACGCAGATTCCATGCCTGGTGCAGGTGCCGGACAATCTGCCGGCCCTGAGTGACGCCAAGGCCATTGGCCTGTTCCGGATTCTCCAGGAAGCGCTGACCAACGTGATGCGCCATGCCCAAGCGCATACTGTAGAGCTGACGCTGGTTCAGGAGGGCGACGAATTGTGCCTGACCGTCAGCGACGACGGTGTAGGATTTATTGCCGATACGGGTCGGCCAACCTCCTTTGGCCTGGTCGGCATGCGTGAACGGGTGTTGATCATGGGCGGGCAATTGTCCCTGGAGAGTGAGCCGGGGGAGGGGACGACCCTGTCGGTGCGGGTGCCGTTGCATGGGGCCTGATGGGTGG
>NZ_JAHBCZ010000014.1:0-104438 GCF_019956035.1 Pseudomonas sp. A-RE-22 | reverse complement strand
TGAATTCCTTATTGGCGCTTTGGGTAGAAAGGGCGGGACGAGAAGTCTCCCACGGTCCGTACTGGCTAGAGTCGGAATCGAGCTTTTAGTCCCGCCCACCCCTTCAAGTCTAAACATACAAGCGAGCCTGCTCGCGAAGGCGGTGTCACAGTCGATGAAGATGTTGGATATGCCGGCCTCATCGCGGGCAAGCCCGCTCCCACAAGGGGCTGCGGTGTACATAAAGTTTGTGGCTTCTGAAGACCCAATGTGGGAGCGAGCTTGCTCGCGATAGCGGTGGTTCAGCCACATAGATGCCGGCATGTGCCCGCTCTTGCTCTTGCTTTGGATCTTGATCTGGACGCCCCGTTAACCACGCTGGCCGAACGCAGGCATTGCGCAGTGGGCAACCCGGCATGGATGCCGGGTTAGCCGCGCTGGGCCATGGATGGCCCTTCGCGGCGGCCCACGGAGCAATGCCGGAGTGAGGGCACACCGAGCCTAAGCGAGGTGCCGAGTGGTGGGGCAAGCCTTTTTTGCTTACTTTTTTTGGCGTCTGAAAAAAAGTGAGTTGCCGTAAGGGCGAAACCCTAAGTGGCCGTTACCGCGGCAATGGATATGTACTCAATCAACAAGAGCTCAGCGCCAGTCAATGCCCCACCGCCATCTCAACCTGGCCGGACTGCGGTGTCACGATGTCGCCCAAGTCGATGTGTTTCCAAGCCGGTTTCGCCCCCAACCGCGCATTGAAGCGATAGTTGAAAGTGAAATCATCATCGGTCGGTTGGCTCAGGGATTTCCCGTAGGCCGATTCAACCCCGGCCGGGTCGTACCCCATCAACTGCAACAGCGTCGGGAAGATGTTGTAGTGGCTGGAGCGGTCTTTGTTCTGTGCCCAGGCTCGGCGCCAATCCAGGGCATGCAACTGTGAGCCCTGGATCACCACCAACGGCACTAACCCCTCCTCCGCCACCGGGTCACCGCCGCAATGGGTGTTGAGCCCGGGGTTGCCGCGCTCGTGCAGGTCCTGGCCGTGGTCGGAGGTGTAGATCAACACGGCATGGCTCAAATCGCCCTGCTGGAAGATTCGCTTGAAGAACTCGCCGACGTTCCACAGCAGGGTGTTCTGGTAAGCGTTGCGGTACAGCAACCAGTCATCTTTCTGGCCGTTGAAGCCATCGCGGCTGCCCGTGTCCGCCACTTCCTGGAACTGCCCTCGCGGCAAGGCCGGACGGTAGGTCATGAAGTCGTCGGGGTATTTGTCGTGTACCGGGAAATGCGCCCCCACCTTGTTGATCACCACCAGTTCAGCCTGGTCGTCGCCCAGCAGTTCGATCAACTTCGCCGCAGCCGCCATGTCGCGGTCGCGCACGCTGGTATGGTCGAATTGGACGAATTCGTCGATGTCCTGTTTTTCCAGCTCGGTCATCAGGTTCTGCAGGTAGCCGCCAGTGCGCTGGGCGTCGATGTAGACGGTACGCAAACCAGCCTTTTTGGCATATTGCCAGATCGACGGCCGGGTGCTGTTGATGCGCATGTAGTCGGCGCGCGTGCCGCCATAGCGCAGGGTGACATTGGTGTCGGCGCTGCAATTGGCGATGGAGGCCGCATAGCCGAAATTGAAGATATCCACGCCCTCGGGCGGCGTCTTCAGGCCGGTGTGCACGCCGAATGGCGCGTTGATATCCAGGTAATTGCCGCCAACGCTTTCATCGATGATCAGCACGATATCCTGCTCGATCGAAGACGACCGTCGCACCAGGGTGACCGGCTCCCGAGGGCCAATGGTGTTGTGCAAGGACTCGTAGGCAAACAGATTCAAATAGGCCAACGGCGTGTACATCACCGGCAGGCCGCGCGCACCCTCGCCCGCCCGCAGGAACAACACGCCACTGAGCAACAACACGCCCAGCACCGGCGCCGCTATCGGCAGATAACCGGGCAATCGCACCGACCGCCGAGGCTTGAGCGCGATACCGAACAACAGCAGCAAGCCGCTGATCACCGCGCTGACAATCACCTCGCGGTACTGATAAGCCGCCTCCTGGATAAATCCCCCCGAGTACACCAGCGAAACGAACTGGCTATAGGTCAGGTAACTGTCCGTGACCCGGGTGTACACCTCGAAAAACACTGCTGAAACAAACATCGCCAAGGCAAACACATGCCTCACCAGGGTCTGGCGTATGTAGGCAGTCATCCACAGCGCCAGCACCAGTACCGCGAACATGGCGCCGAACAGCAACGTTGCGAACCCCAGGCCCAACGCGTTGAGACGGTCGAGGTAATAGTCGTATCCCTTGAGCAGGTACAGAACCAGCAGCAATTCCTTGAGGTAGCGGACCATGTTTTCCTCGACCAGATCACCGTGTCAAAAGCACTTCGTTCCTGCACGTTAGCAGCCGTTTTTCAAAGCGCAAGAAATGCTTCACCGCACCACGCGTCAAAAAAAAGTTACCCCAAAAATGACACGAAAACCCGTCACAAAATGTAAAAAACTATGGATTACTACCGTTTATCGCTTTGTCAAATTCCCGTTAAGCCCAATAAAACAGCCACTTTACTAAGACAGTCAAGGACTTGATATCAAAAGGCCCGATTTCACTTGAATTGCCAACACTGACAACTGTCATTTTGCTGACACGCTTTTCTGAAGCTGCGCTATACCCCTCTAAACAGTTTCATCCGAGTTACATCAACCGGTTTACGAGGCGCGCCAAAAATGGACGTGAGCGTATTTGGTACGGGGTACGTAGGGTTGATCCAGGCGGCCGCAATGGCCGACGTCGGACACCGCGTTCTGTGCATCGACATCGACCCGAAAAAAATCCAGCAACTGCAACAAGCCGTACCCACCATCAGCGAGCCGGGGTTGTCCAGCTTGCTCGAAGACAACATCAAGTCCGGACGCTTGTCGTTCAGTTCCCAGGCCAGCGACGCGGTCAACCATGGCGAACTGATTTTCATCGCCGTCGGCACCCCCGCCGATGAAGACGGCTCGGCAGACCTGAGCCATGTGCTGGCCGTCACCAAGCAAATCGCCGATTTCATGGACAGCGACCGCACCCTGGTCATCAAGTCCACAGTGCCGGTGGGCACGGCCGACAAGGTGGCCGAATGCGCCCGCCAGGCGTTGGCGCGGCGGGGCCTGAAGCAGTTGAACGTGCGGGTGGTGTCCAACCCCGAGTTTCTCAAGGAAGGCAGTGCGCTTGCCGATTGCATGCGCCCCGACCGGATCATCGTCGGCACCGCCGACCCGCTGGCCCGCGACCAGATGACGGAGCTCTACGCGCCCTTTTGCCGCAACCACGAAAAACTGATGTTCATGGACAACCGCAGCGCCGAACTGACCAAGTACGCCGCCAATGCCATGCTCGCCACCCGCATCAGCTTCATGAACGAACTGGCCAACCTCACCGAACGGCTGGGCGCCGACATCGAAGCAGTGCGCAAAGGCATCGGTTCGGACCCACGCATCGGTTACCACTTCATCTACCCCGGCTGCGGTTTTGGCGGCTCGTGCTTTCCCAAGGACCTGCGGGCCTTGCTCCACACCGCCGAACAAAGCGGCATGCCACTGCGCTTGTTGCGCAGCGTCACCGATGTCAACGACAGCCAGCGGCACATCCTCTTCGAGAAACTGGCGACGCAATTCCAGGATGGCCTGGCCGGCAAATCGATTGCCATCTGGGGCCTGGCATTCAAGCCCAACACCGATGACATGCGCGAAGCCCCCAGCCGCTACCTGATGGAAGCACTGTGGCGCGAAGGCGCCCGGGTCCACGCCTATGACCCGGAAGCCATGTCCGAATGCCGGCGCCTCTACGGCTATCGCAAGGACCTGAACCTGTGCGCCACCCGCGACGACACCCTGGAAGACGCCGACGCCCTGGTGATCTGCACCGAGTGGAAAAATTTTCGCGTGGTGGACTTCGACCTGCTGGCCAGCAAGCTGCGCGCCCGGGTGATCATCGATGGCCGCAACCTGTACAACCCCGAACACCTGGCCGCCGCCGGGCTGCTGTATCGCGGTATCGGGCTGCGGCACACCGTGCCGGGCACCCCGCTGCCCGGGTCACAAGCATGAACATCCTGGTCACCGGCGCGGCCGGTTTCATCGGCGCCCACGTCGTGCTGCGACTGCTGCGCGACGGCCATCGGGTGTGCGGGCTGGACAATTTCAACGACTACTACGACCCGCAGCTCAAGCACGACCGTGTGACCTGGGTAAACGAGCAGGCCGGCGCGTTTCCCCTGGCGCGGATCGACCTGGTCGACGCGCCGGCCATCGATGAACTGTTCCAGACCCGGCGCCCGGACGTAGTGATTCACCTCGCCGCCCAGGCCGGCGTGCGCTACTCCCTGGAAAACCCGCAGGCCTATGTAGACAGCAACATCACCGGGTTCCTGAACATCCTGGAGAACTGCCGTCGCTATCCGGTCAAGCACCTGATCTACGCCTCCTCAAGCTCGGTATACGGCGCCAACCCGCGCACGCCTTATTCGGTGCAGGACAACGTCGACCATCCGCTGTCGCTGTACGCAGCCAGCAAAAAAGCCAACGAACTGATGGCCCACAGCTACAGCCACCTGTTCGGCATTCCCTGCACCGGCCTGCGGTTTTTCACGGTGTACGGCCCTTGGGGCCGCCCGGACATGTCGCCGATCCAGTTTGCCCGCGCCATCGTCGAAGACCGTGTGCTGCAGTTGTTCAATCATGGCGAGCACCAACGCGATTTCACCTACATCGACGACATCGTCGAAAGCATCGCCCGCCTGATCGACCGTGCGCCCCAGGTCACCCCCCTGTTGGATCACGAACAACCGGACCCGGCCACCAGCCGTGCGCCCTGGCGGATCTACAACATCGGCGGGCAGCACCCGGTGGCGCTGCGCAGCTATGTCGCACTGCTGGAAAAGCACCTGGGACAAACCGCCCGCATCGAACTACTGCCCCTGCAAGCGGGGGATGTGCTCAACACCTGCGCCGATGCCAGCGACCTGGCACGGGCCACCGGTTTCAAGCCGCGTATCGAACTGGACGAAGGCCTGGGCCGCTTCATCCAGTGGTTCCTCGATTACTACGCACGGCCTGCCCACGCACCGCTCGCGACTGACCGCTTGCGGCCCAACCTCAGCGGAGGAATCCATGACCCGACATGAGCAAGTCATCGAGATCAACGCCCCCGGACGCGACAAGCGTGTCGATCCCGACCACCGCAGGCGCCTGGACGCGGCCATCCACCGTCAGGGCCGAGGTTGGTTGACCGGTCGCGACGGTGGTCGGCCCTGGACCGTCTCGCGCACCAACCGCGTAGTGGCCTGCCTCGGCGCCCTGGCGATCCTGCTGATGCTCTGCCCACTGCTGCTGGGCCTGGCGCTGCTGATCAAGTTTTCCAGCCCCGGTCCCGTGCTGTTCGTGCAGAAGCGCACCGGTTATCGCGGCCGAGTCTTCGGCATGTACAAGTTCCGCACCATGGTTGCCGACGCCGAGGCTCTCAAGGAGTCGCTGCGCCACCTCAACAAACACGGCGCCGATGCCATCGACTTCAAGATCGACAACGATCCGCGCATCACGCCCATCGGCCGGTTCCTGCGACGCAGCAGCCTCGACGAACTGCCGAACCTGATCAATGTAGTGACCGGCGACATGCGCCTGGTGGGCCCGCGGCCGACCTCGTTCAACGCCTATCGCTACAAGGACAACCATCTTGTGCGCCTGAGCATCTATCCCGGTATGACCGGCCTTTGGCAGATCTCCGGGCGCAGCAATATCGACTTCGACCAGCGTGTGGAATTGGACCTCAGCTATATCGCTGAACAAAGCCTGTGGCTGGATTTGAAGATCCTGATGATTACCCCCTTCAAAGTTTTCAGCGGCCACGGAGCGAGTTAAATGGACGGTTCAACCAATATCCTGACCATAGCAAGCCCGAGCGAGACCAACCTGACCTCGACCGTGCTCGACCCTTCCCTGCGGATCCTGCTTTTGACGGCCGCCAACACCGGCACCGGAACCAGCACCAGCGCGATGGCGCTGGCTGCTCAACTGGCGCAGATGAGCAACGGTCGCGTACTGCTGGTGGATGCCAGCCAGTCACCGCGCAACCTCAGCCAGCAACTGTCGTTGCACAAGGAGCGCGGTTTTACCGACCTGCTGTTCAACAGCCTCGCCCCGCCCCTGTTGCAGGACTGCGTGGTGCAGGCGTCCAGCCTGCCCTTCGACGTGTTGCCCCATGGGCGCCTGGGTCGCAATGCCGAACGCTTGAGCCCCGAGCGACTGCGCCCACTGTTCAGGCAACTGGCGGCGCAATACCGCTTTGTGGTGATCGACGCCGACGCAGTGTATTCGGCCAGCGACACGCTGGTGCTCAGCACCCAGGTCGACGGCGTGGTGCTGGTGGTGCGCGGTGAAGACACTCGCTGGGAAGTGGCCCAGGCCGCCCGCCAGCGCCTGTCCCAGGCCGGCGCGAAAGTGGTGGGCAGCGTGTTCAATCGCCGCAAGTACTACATGCCCAAGTGGCTCTACAACAACCTGTAAGCCTGCAAAAGGATGACGAGATGAACGCCAGAATGCTTGTCCTGCTGTTGCTGCCGCTTGCCGGTTGCTCCAGCAATACCGATACCCGCTCGATGCCGGTGCAGATCCTCACGGCCCCGCCGGCCAACGCCCAGGCCACCGACATGCCCAAGGTCGAACAGACCCTGCGGCCCCAGGACGTGCTGGATGTGATTTTCCACATCAGCACCACCGGCTCCCAAGCCTATCGCGTGCAGGCCGGTGACCAGGTTGCCCTGAACTTCACGGCCGCCAGCCAGCTCAACGGTACGCAACAGGTGATGCCCGACGGCACTATCGAACTGCCTGGGGCCAACACCTCGGTGAAAGTCGCCGGCCTGACCACCGACGAAGCCCGCCTGGCGGTGCAGCGTGCCTATGACCAGAAAATGCTGTTCCAGCCCAATCGCAACCAATTGACGGTGCTGGTGACCAGTCCGCTGTCCGGCGAGACCAACTTGCGCAACACCTTGACCCACCCGGGCACCGGCATGAGCCGGGAAATCACCGTGGGCAGGGATGGTTACGCCAGCTTCCCGGAAATCGGTTCCGTGCCGCTGCAAGGCATGACGGTCAACCAGTTGGAGACCTTCCTCAACGAGCGCTACGCCCAGTTGCCAGGCCACATGACCGTCGATGTGCTGCTCAAGTCCACCGCCGGCAACGAGATCTACGTCCTCGGGGAAGTGGCCCAGCCCGGTTCCTATCCGATCCGCCGGCCGATCTCGGTGCTCGAAGCCCTGACGCTGGCCCGCGGCACGAACGTCAAGGCCCGGCTCGACTCGGTGGTGATCATGCGACGCAACGGCAACCTGGTCGAAGCCCGCCACTATGACGTGGAAAAAGCCCTGAGCGGTGACGCCTCGCAGATCGCCTACCTGCAACCGGAAGACATGCTTTTCGTGCCCAAGACCAAGCTAGCCAGCGCCGGCGAACTGGCCAGACAACTGGCCGACGTAGTGCTGTTCCAGGGCGTGGGGTTCAGCTTCGGCTACCGCGTCGACAACAAAGGCAGCAACAGCAACTGACCCCAGGTGACCTGACATGAACCCCAAGGAAAACTATCTGCATGAGTTCTTCAGGATCTTCTTCGCCAACAAGCAGTGGGTGAAGCGTATCTTCCTGATTTTCGCCGTGATCGCCCTGGTGCTGCCGTTGATGCTCAAGCAGAGCTTCGATATCACCGCCCAGGTGATTGTCCAGTCGAAAAAACTCTCCCAGGGCGACGCCACCACATCGCTGAACCAGGAAAACGCCACCTTCATCCCGCCGTCCCTGGCGGACATGGAAACCGAGAGCAATATCCTGCGCTCGCCGGCGTTGATCCGGCAGACCATCAGCACCCTGCGCGACCAGGGCGAATACACGCCCAGCCCGGGCATCTTCAACAAGTGGGTGAGCGATCCCTTCAAGCGTTACATCACCCAGCCCCTGCGCGAGTACGTCATCAACCCGTTGCGCGATGGCCTGGGGCTGGAGGTCGATCCGGTGCGCGACACCGTGCTCGATACGCTGACCGACGAGGCCATCGAAAACCTGAAGATCGAGACCCTGCCCGGCTCCAACGTCATCTCCATCGTCTACAGTTTCGGCGACCCGGCCCAGGGCACCCGGTTCGTGGCGCAACTGCTGCAGAACTACCTCACCGGCCGCCAGGACCTGCAATCGATCGAACTGCCACAGACGTTCTATGAGCAGAAGAAAGCCCAATACCAGACCCGTCTCGACGGCCTGGAAGGCAACCGGCTGGGGCTGCTTGAAAACATCGGCTCGTCCGATCCCAAGGAAGAAGTCACCTTCCGCCTGAACGCCATCAATACCGAAGAGCAGGCCCTGAACCTGTACCAGGATCGCCTGCTGCAAAGCCAACGCTGGCTCGATTACCTCAAGACCAGTCTCGCGGCGGCGAACAGCTCGCGGTTCAACGACTACACCTTCCCGTTCACCTTCACCACCACCGTGGACAACATTGCCTTCGAAGACCGGGAAATCAGGCAGCTGGGCGAGCAACTGACCAGCCAGGTCAGCCGCTACATGAATGACCTGGCGATCTTCCAGCCCGGCAGCGAACCGATGCTGCTGGCCCGGGAACAGATCGTCCGCACGCGCCAGCAGTTCCTGAAGGTGGTGAACAACCGGATCCAGGAACGCACCACCGACCTGGCCGTCGTCAGCTCGGTGATCAACCAGAAGATCGAACGCATCGCCGCCTTCAAGCAGCGTATCCATCAATTGCAGGAAACCCAGAGCAAGCTGCGGCAGATGGACACCGAGATCAACGCCCTGCATGCGGCGTTCTCCACCTATGCCCAGCGGTTCGCCGAAGCCAGCACCGCGCGTTCGCTGGACAACGACCTGTCCAACGCCCGGGTCCTGAGCCCGCCGTTCGAACCAACCGCCCCGGCCTTTCCCAAGCCGATGCTGATCATTGCCTTCGGCATGTTCAGCGGCCTGCTGCTGGCGATTGCCCTGGTCTATGTGCGTGAGTTCTTCGACCATCGCTTCAAGCATCCAGCGCAAATCACCCAGCAACTGGATGTGCCGGTGCTGTTGGTGATCAACGAGCAGTCCCCCGACAAGGTCAACCCGCACCGCAACTGGAGCCTGCCCAGCCTTGTCCATTGGGTGCGAAATTGAACGCGCCGTTCGGCCCGCCCCGCCACAGCAGCCCCCTGTCGATCATTCATCTGCTCGACAGCGGCGGCTTCTATGGGGCCGAGCGGATGCTGCTCGATCATTGCCTGGCGACACCCGGGCAGCACCAGGTGCTGTTCCTGGCGGCGCCACCGACCTTGATCACGCGTTTTCGCCAGGCCGGGGTCGATTGCCGTCATTGCGCCAGTTGGGCCGAGTTGTTGCAGCACCTGCGCCAGCGCCGGGACGACCGGCCGCTGATCAACACCCACAACTTCAAGGGGCTGTTGTTCGGCTGGTCCGCCGCCACGTTGCTGGGCCTGCCGCTGGTGATTACCCAGCATGGCTTCACCCCAAGGAGCCCCAAGCAGCGTTTCTATACCTGGCTGAGCCTGCAACTGTGCCGCACCGCCTCGGTCAAGCGGGTCGTCTGCGTGGCCGAGAGCATTGCCACGCTGCATCGCCGGGCCAGCGTGCGGGCGGAAAAACTCGACGTCATCCCCAATGGCCTGCCAGCGGCCAGCACGCCACTGGCCCACCGCTCTGACAAGCAACGCTGGCGGGTCGGCTACGTCGGCCGCTTGAGCAGCGAGAAAGGTCCGGACCTGTTCCTCGACGCCATGATCCCGCTGTGCCAGAAGCATGCATCGCTGCACGCGGTGATGCTCGGCGACGGCCCGGAACGCCAGGCACTGCTCAAGCGCATCACCGACGCCGGACTGCCCACGCGCATCGAATTGCCGGGCTACCAGACCGACATGAACGCCTGGTGGAGTCGCCTCGACGCCTTGGTGATCAGCTCGCGCACCGAAGGCACCCCGATGATTCTGCTCGAAGCCATGCAAGCCGGCGTGCCAGTGGTGGCGTTCGGCGTCGGCGGCATTCCCGACGTGTTGCAGGACCGTCATAACGGCCTGCTCGCGGCACCGGCCAACAGCGCGGAACTGGCGGCGCAGATCGAAACGCTGTTCAGCGAACCGCCCCTGGCGCGGATCCTGGCCGATAACGCACGCCGCACCCAACGGGACCGCTACGACCTGCGCACGCTGGCCGAACGCTGGTCGCAGCTTTACATCCGCACGGCACGGGAGGCTCGCTCATGATTGTCCCGCTCTCGATCGTCAGCCTGCTGGGCCTTGTATGCCTGGCGCTGCTGGCCAGCCCTTATCCGTTCCTGGCACCGGGCGCTGTGCTCGGCCTGGTCGGCGTCGCCGTGCTGTACCGCAAGCCCGGGTGGGGTTTGCTGGGCATTGCCGCACTGGTGCCGTTCGAAGGCCTGTTCAAGGACAACGCCTTTTCCGGCAGCAAATTCCTTGGCCTGGCGTTGATCATGATCCTGATGTTGCAACTGGCGGTGCACCAGATTCCCGGGACACGCCTGCGCAGCAATATCTGGCGGCCGCTGATCGGTTTCATGGTGCTCTATGGCCTGAGCCTGATGTTGTCGGAAAACATGGGCCTGTCCATGACCCATTTTCGCGAACTGGGGGTGGGGTTGATTCTGTTTGTAATCACCCTGCTGATCGGTCGTGAATTGAACCTGGACCTGTTCTGCCGCCTGGTGACCTTGAGCGTCACCACCACCTGCGTATTGGCGATGTTCTCGGCCAAGTACCAGGACCAGGGCCGCGCGTCCGGCCTGCTGGAAGACCCGAACACTTTCGCCCTGCTGATTGCCTTTACCGTGCCGCTGGCGTTGCTGCTGGTGGTGCGCGGCCCGAGCTTGCTGCACCGGTTGTTCTGGGGCGGCTGTTTCATCCTGCTGCTGGGCGGCATGACCAAGACCGAATCGCGCTCGGGGCTGGTGGTGTTGATGCTCAGCCTGATGATCGGGCTGTATCACTACCGCGCGCAGCTGCCGCGCATCCGCCCACGGCACCTGGGCTTCGCCATGCTCGGGCTGGCGCTCATCATCCCCCTGGCGATCGCCGTGATGCCGGCCGGCTATGTCGCGCGCATCCAGTCGTTGAGCATCCTCAGCGCCGGCGCCAGCGCCCACCAGGATGAATCCCTCGGCCGCCGCGCCTCGTACATCGTCGTCGGCAGCCAGATGATCCGCGAAAACCCGATACTCGGCTCAGGCCCCGGGACCTTTCCGCTGCACTACGCACCCACCGGCTATGCCAAGGCGTTCTCGGCCAACCGCAAGCTGGGGGACCTGTATCGCCGGGCCCATAACACCTACCTGGAAATCTTCAGCGAAATCGGCGTCCCGGGCGGGCTGATGTTCGTCGGCATGATCGGCCTTGGCCTGTATAACCTGCTGCACGCCCGTCGGCTCTGGCTGCAACGCCGGGACTGGGCGCAAGCGGACCTGCTGACGCACCTGGGCATGAGTTTCCTCTCGCTGGCGTTGTTCCTGATGTTCCTCAGTGCGCCGAACCACAAGTTGCTGTGGATCATGCTCGCCCTCACCAGTGTGTTGCGCTACGACGCCGAGCAGGCCGCGCCGCAGGAGGCTCGTCCATGAGCTGCGTCAGTATTGTGATCCCGATGTACAACGAGGCCCGACACATCGGCCGTACGCTGCACGCAGCGCAGGAAGCCGCCCGCCAGGCAGGCCTGGCATGTGAGTTGATCGTGGTGGACAACGGCTCCGACGACCATGGCCCGCGCATTGCCAACGAGTTGGGGGCACGGGTGTTGATCGTGCCAGGCGTGCACATCGGCGCCCTGCGCAACCGCGGTGCTGCCGTCGCCCAGGGTGACTGGCTGGCGTTCATCGATGCCGACATCGAGATGCCGGCCGACTGGCTCAAGCTGTTGCTGGAACTCGAAGGCCACCAGGGCGACGTACTCGGCCTGGACCTCGACACGCCCCGGCAGGCGCCGTGGTTCGCCGAAGCCTGGCAGCGCCGCAGCCAACGTCCGGGGTCACGCCTCCTGCATCGGGTGCAGTGGCTGCCCAGTGCCAACCTGTTGATGCGTCGCAGCTGGTTCGAACGGGTCGCAGGCTTCGACGAAACCCTGCGCACCGGCGAAGACAAGGACTTCTCCTTGCGCCTGCGCCAGGCCGACGCGCAATTGCTGCTGGTCAACGAAAGCGTCGCCCTGCACTGGGGCTACGAAGGCAGTTGGCGCGAGTGGATGAGCAAGGAACTGTGGCGCCAGGGCAGCCATCTGCAATTGCTCCGCAGCCATGGCCCGAGCCTGCGCCTGCTGCGCTTCCCGGCGCTGTCCATTGGCGCCTGGGGCTTGGACCTGCTGGCGGTGCTCGCGTTGCTCCAGGGGCAATTGCACCTGGCGCTGACGTTGTTGCTGGTCACCACCCTGCCACCCTTGTTCCTGAGCCTGCGCCAGAGCCGGCGTGATCCGCGCCTGACCTTGCAATTGTGGGCCTTGCACGGGGTGCGCCTGCACCTGACCGGCGCCGCACTGCTGCTCAATCTGTGTCATTGGAATGCCAGGAGACCTGCCCGTGGCTGAATTCATTTACTGGTCGTGCCTGTTGCTGCCGGTGTACGCCTACCTCGGTTATCCCTTGATGTTGAGCCTGCTGGCGCCGCTGTTTCCGATGCGGCGCTACGGCAAGGCGTTTCCGATGGACGTGAGCATCGTCATTGCCGCCCACAACGAGGCGCGGCACATCGAGGAAAAATTGCGCACCTTGCTGGCCCAGGATTATCGGGCCCATTCATTGCGAATCATCCTCGCCAGCGACGGCTCCACCGACGACACGGTGGCCTGCGCACGCAAGGTGATCGACCCGCGCATCACCGTGCTCGACCTGCCGCGCCAGGGCAAGGCCGCCGCCCTCAATACCGGTGTCGCCCACAGCAGCGGCGAAATCCTGGTGTTCACCGACGCCGATAACCAATGGGCCAGCGACACTCTCAGCCATCTGTTGGCACCCTTGGGCGATCCGGAAGTCGGTGCCTGTGCCGGGCACATGGAAATCCCGGTGCCGGGCAAGGGCCTGAGCCTGGGCGACAGCCTGTATCGCCATTACGAAGGCTGGTTGCGTCGGGTGGAGAGTCGCACCGGTTGCATGGTCTCGGCCGACGGTGCGCTGTTGGCCCTGCGCCGGGTGCTGTTCCAACCGATACCGGCCCAGGTCAACGATGACTTTTTCCTCAGCACCTGCGCGCCAGCCGCCGGCAAGTCCATCGTCTATGCCCCCATGGCCCGGGTGACCGACCAGGGTGTGGACGAAGCCGACAAGCAGTTTCGCCGTCGCCAGCGGGTCACCGTCGGCGGACTGCAGAGCCTGGCTCAGCGCCGGGAACTGCTCAACCCGCTGCGCCATGGGCTCTACGCCATTGGGTTGATCAGCCACAAGTTGATCCGCCGCCTGGCGCCGGTGTTGCTGCTGCCGCTCTTGCTGAGCAATGCCTGGCTGTGGAACGACCATCCGTTCTATCGCCTGAGCCTGGTGGCGCAATTGCTCGGCTACGCCATGGCACTGATCGGCTTGATGGACGCGCGCCACCGCCTGCCCCGGCCCTTTCGCCTGGCCGCATTCGTGCTGGTGACGCTGGCGGGCATGAGCATCGGGCTCTGGCAGTTCCTGCGGGGCCAGCGCTATAGCCAGTGGAACCCCGAGCAGAATCGCTAAGGAGTACGGCCGATGTCGATCAAACAAGTCTTCAAGCGCACCGGCGGCTGGCTGTACCTGAACACGTCCCTGGGGCGCCATCCCCTGCGTGGCGCCGGCGTGATCCTGATGCTCCATCGCGTGCTGAACAACGACCGTGCCGCCGAACTGCCCCATCGCAACGAGCTGTGCGTGGGGCCCGAAGCGTTTGAACATCTGCTGATCTGGCTGCTACGGCATTTCGAGTGCGTGCCGCTGATGAGCTTGTTGCTGGCCGACCCTGAGAGCGTTCCGAACCGCCCGCGGGTCGCCCTGACTTTCGACGACGGTTGGCGCGACAACGCCATGAATGCCTTTCCGTTGCTGCGCCAATACCAGGTGCCAGCGAGTATTTTCCTCTCCACCGATTTCATCGGCAGTCGCCAGCACTTCTGGTGGGAAAGCATCGGTGAAACCCTCTGGGGCAGCCATGGCCAGGTGGCACGGCGCTCATTGATCGAGCATTTGCAGCACGTCGGCCGACCGTTGCCGGTGCTGCTCGATGACATCGACGACGAGCGCCGCAGCCTGGCGCTGCTGCATTACCTGCAGAGTCTCAAGAGTCTCGATGCACACACATTGAGCGACCTCACCGACGCCTGCCCGCAGGGTTCCCAGCCCCAGGCCCTGGACTGGCCCCAGGTACGCATGCTCGAAGATTCCGGGCTGGTCCGCTTCGGCCCCCATGGCGCCAGCCACGCGATCCTGACCGGGCTGGATGACCAGCGCCTGCACGAAGAACTGACGCGCAGCTGGATCGCCCTGGAAAACGGCTGCGCCCATCCTTTGCCGGTGTATTGCTACCCCAACGGCGATCACGATGCCCGGGTACGCCAACAGGTGGCGGCCCACGGTTTTGCCTTCGCCCTCGGCACCGAGGCGGGGCTGTATCGCAACGACGGTGACCCGCTGAACCTGCCGCGTTTCGGCGTCAGCCAGAGCAACGCCCACCACCCTGAATTACTGGCCTGGCGCATTCGCCGAGGAACACGCCCATGAGCCGCGCTCATTACCTCAAGCACCTGGCACTGAGCATGGGCACGCGCCTGGCGATGATCGGCCTGCGCCTGCTGCGCAATGTGCTGCTGGCGCGGATTCTCGGACCCAGTGAACGCGGGCTGTTCGCCTTGCTCAGCACCCTGCCGGACCTGATCAGCGCCGCCACCAGCGGTGGCCTGAATTCCGCCGTGGGTTATCAGGCGGCGCAGCAGCGCTCGATGGGTCTGCTGCTCAGCCAGGTGCTGGTCTTCGGCTGCCTGTTGGCTGGCTTGTTAACCTTGCTGGTGGTGGCGCTGGTGCGCGAGTTCGGCGGCGAACTGGACATCGCCACGCAATTGGGATTGCTCGCCTGGTTGCTGTTGCTGGCCGTGCCGTTGACCGTGCTCAAGAGCGGTCTGCTGACGATGCACAATGCTTGCGGCGGAGTGGGCGCCTTCAATGCCTTGCGCCTGATGGAATCCCTGGCGCCCCTGCTGCTGTTCGTTGCACTGTTCTGGATGTGGAAAGACGCCGCCCTGGAAGCGGCGCTGATCAGTTGGCTGGCCGGCTTGAGCCTGGTGGTGCTGGCCGGTTGGGTGTGGTTGCGCCGCGATCATGTGGTCACCCTGCGCTGGGATCGCACCGGTCAGAACGAATTGTTGCGCTACGGTGCCCGCAGCCACCCGGACCTGCTGTTCCAGCAAGTGCTGCTGCGCTCGGACTTCCTGTTCATCGGTGCCCTGCTGGGCAGCACGGCCCTGGGTCACTACGCCATGGCCAGCGCCGCCGCCGAACTGCTGCTGATCGTGCCCGAAGCTGTCACCACGCCGCTGATGAAACGCCTGTTGCAACAGGACAGCGACATGCAGCGCCTGACGCCCCTGGCCCTGCGCCTGACCGCCACGGTGATGCTCGGCGCCTGCCTGAGTATGGCGCTGATCGGTCAATGGTTGATCGTTACCTTGTTTGGCGCCGCCTACCAGCCGGCGTATCCCGCCTTGCTGGCGCTACTGCCGGGGCTGTTCGGGCTGTGCTACGCGAGCATCCTGCGCCTGGATCTGCTGGGCAAGAACCGCCCCGGCACGGTTTCGCTGTTGATGGGCGTGGGCGCAGTTCTGAACCTGGCGCTGAACCTGATCCTGATTCCCCGCTACGGCATCGTCGGGGCCGCCGCCGCGTCTTCAATCGCCTACCTGGGCGTGACCGTGGCGCTGCTGGCCATGTACTGCCGCCTCAGCGGCGTGGCGCTGTGGCAGACACTGATCATCCTGCCCAGCGACTTGCTGCCGATGCGCCGGATGCTGTTGGGGAAATCGGCATGAGTGTGGTTGCCTGCCAAACCGCCATCGCGAGCAAGCTCGCTCCCACAGGGGTTGCTGATTGCCCTGTGGGAGCGGGCTTGCTCGCGATGGCGGTTTGGCAGCGTTGGTGGAAAATGGCTGCTGGCCTGTGCCTCTGGAGCCTGGCCTTCTTGGCCCAGGGCGCGGCGATGCAATGGACCGGCATCCGCGACGGCAGCCTGTACCTGCAGACCGACCGCCCGGATTACGTGACCGTGCGCTGGGTCCCGGCCTGGCAGGCCAACGCCAATTCAGAACACCTGTACCTGCTCAACGGCCAGGGGCGCCTGGTGGGTGAGCGCTTGATCAAGGCGACCCAGGAACGTGGCGAGCAGCAGTGGCCCTTGCTGCCGGGAGCCGCCAGTTATCGACTGGAAATTCCCGGCTACAGTTTCCGCCGCTACACCGTCGAGCACGACGCCCGTACCCAAGCGATGTTCGCCCCGGCCAAGGTGCATTTCAGCGCTGAAACCCATGACGGCGATGAGTTGTACTTCAAGGTCGCCCCCGGTGAACAAGCCGTGCTGGCAGGCAAGTTCCACGGCGGTGTGCGCAGCCTGCAAGCCCGGCGCGTGACCGATGGCAAACAGGTGCAGCTGAACCTCAAGCCATACCCGGCCTATTGGCAGTTCGATCAGGTCGCCCTGCCCGTTGCCAACGTCGAGCAAACCTGGCGTTTGCAGTTGCAGGGCAACGGCAAGGCAGCGTTCTGGCTGGACGGCACGGCGAACCTGTTCGCCCAGACCGCTGAGCACCTGCAGCCGCTGCGCCAGGACCCGGGGCAGGCTCACCTGAAACTCTATGGCGACGTCCTGGGAACAACCCCGAAACTGGGCATTTCCCTGCCCTACGCCATGCCCCCGCCCTCTGCCTACCCGGTAATCGATACCCTCAAGCCCCAGGCCGCCACTTATTACAGTTTTGTCGACGTCACCGCTGCCAAGCCGGACCACGAAGATAGGTTCCGGCGCCTGTACCAGGACCGCTTCGGCATTACCCGGGACATCACCCTGCTGGCCGGTAGCGCACGCAAGGCCGACCTGCAGGCCGATCGCGTCAGCACCAGCGGCTTGCAGGCCTGGCTCAAGTCGACTCGCGCCATGGACGGCAAAGGCCTCCACTACCTCAGTTTCGCCGATGAGCCGAACCTCAACTACCCGGACTTCGCCAGCTTCCAGCAGGTGTTCAAGAGCATGGCCAGCCAGGTTCGCGCCGACCCCGCCAACACCCGCGCCGGGGTGCGCATTGCCATACCGGCCAGCTCCCGGTTCACCAATGGTCCCCTGGCGGAAAACGCCGCTGATCGACGCGGGATCGACTGGGCGCGACGCTTGCTGGCCGAGTCCAGTGACCAGATCGACGCCCTGGCCTGGCACGAATGGATGATCCGCGACCTGCTGGCGACCCGGGTCTATCGCAACAGCGTGCGCCGCGCCGCCGACCTGGTGGGCCTGGACAGTAACGGCCGGCCGCGCAAGGCCTTGTTGCTGGATCAGACCAACATGTCCAGCGGCTCGAGCCTGAGCCCCTACGACCAGGAAACCCATTACGCCGCCCTGTGGTGGACGTCCGTGGTGATCAATGCCTCGGCGGACGGTTGGCTGGACATGCTCAACTGGTTCCAGTCCGCCGACGAACCGGAGTACCCAAAAGGCATGGTGCGAGTGCTGGACAACCAGCGCTTGGAACTCAAGCCGGTGGGGCTGGCCCAGCAATTCATCCAACAGCATTGGCTCGAACAGGTGTTGCGCCTGGACAACGACGCCTTTGAAGTCGACGTGCTGGCCATGGCCACCGACGCAAGACGCGGCCTGCTGGGCGTGAACAAAAGCACCCGCCCGCAACAGGTCAGCCTGGACGGCGTGCCCTGCCCCCAGGCGAAAGCCGAGCTGGTGTATTTCGGCCCCGACAACCATAGCCTCAGCGCCCCGTTCAACTGCGAGGCCGGGCAGATCCGCTTTCTCCTGCCAGGAGAAACCCTGTTTGCCCTGAGCTGGACCGCTCCCGTTTCCCCCCAACCCGCCACCCGTCAGGAGGCACCATGAACGTTCTGCAGAAATTGCGTGACCGCATTCAGAAAAAAGGCCTGCGCGCCGTCTTCAAACAGCTGCTCAGACGCTACGTGTTTCTCCACTCGAAACTGGTGTGGCTGGAACACGATGTGCGCACTCCACTGCCCCCGCATAACCTCAAGGCCTACCCGCCGATGCGCCTGGAGTTCATCACGGTCAGCAATGCCGACGCTTTTGCCCGGTATTTCGGCGACCGCGTCAAAACCATGCGCGAACTGGCCGCCGAAGGCTACACAGGCTTGATGTACCTGGATGATCAAGGCGACACCGTGGGGTTTGCCTGGGGCAGTACGCGAGACTATTTCGACCGCCATTTCTACCAATGCAACTTCCCGATCAAGCCTGGCGAGTACTTTCAGTTCGGTGGCGAGGCGATTCGTAAATACTGGGGCTCCAGTATATCGGCGGACATGCAGCTGGAGATGTGGAAAGTCATGGCGGACAAAGGTTGCAGCACGATGGTCGATGTCTGCGACTTGCAAAACATCCCGGCGATCAAGATGCACCTGCGCATGGGCTTCCAGGAGCGCGGCAAGATCACCCACATGTATCGACTGTTCGGTCGCTGGCGTTTTTTCCACGACACGCTTTACAACGGCTCGGCATTGGACGCCTTTCGTAAACCGGCCCAGCCGGTTGCTTCGACTGCGGCGGCCTGACCCCCATGGCGATCCGGTTCCAATGGTGTCGCTCCCTGGGCGCCGAGGACTTTCCCATGACAGCTTATGAACAGCTGCGAACCCAGGTGCCCGACGCTACGCCCTTCAACACCCTGGCTTGGCTGCAAGCGGCGGAATTCGCCCTGCTGCCGGACCAGCAGCTGCACGTGTTGCTGGGCTGGCAAGACCAGACACTGTGCCTGTGCCTGCCCTTGGTATCGGGGCGTGAGCGTATCGGCGGGCTGCGGTTCCGGGTGTTGCGTCACTTGGGTTATCCATTGGCCGACCGCATCGCCTTGATGGTGCGCCTGGACGCCGAAGGCATGGGGCAGGCGCTGACGCAGATCCGTCAGCACTTGCCCCACGCACTGCTGCAATTGAATGAAGTGATCGAGCCGGTCGGTGAGCAAAGCGTCCTCAGCGCCTGGATGGCGCTGAGTTCCACCGGAGAGCGCCGCCTGAGTTGCCGGGTGCCAGTGCATTTGATCAGCGACAATGACCATCAGGAAATCTCTGGCGACCCACGCTACAAGTTGCGCCGGGCCCGCAAGCGGATCGCTGCCTGCGGTGCCGAGATCCTCCGGGTGAAACCGGACGCCATCAGCATGGGCCAGCTGTTGCGGACCCTCGCCGATGTCGAGGCGGCCAGTTGGAAAGGCGAGGAAGGCGTCGGCATCTTCGCCGACCCCGGGCGCCGGCAATGGATGAACCTCGCCTTCACCGCCCTCGCCGCCCAAGGCCTGGTGCGGGTGGTGATGCTGGAGCTGAACGGCGAATGCATCAGCTATCGCCTCGGCCTGCTGGACCAGGGGCGGCTGTACGACTACAACCTGGCGTTCCTGCCGCAGCATGCCGACCTGGGCAGCGGCCGGGTGTTGCTCGAGGAGTGGATTCGCTGGGGGCTGGACGAAAACTGGCGCTGGATCGACGCATCACGGGTCAGCCTGGAGAACTCCAGCCATCAGTTACACGAACGCATGACCGGCCAACTGGAACACTGGCGCTGGAGTTTCTATTCATGGCAGCCCGGTGGTTTGCTTCTGGGATTTGCCTTGCGACTCTGGAAAAGCTTGAAGCCATGGTTTGGCAAACGCCGAAGCAAACCGACCGCGACGACGGCATCGTCCCCCCCTAAAAACCAGGAGAAGACAGATGCCGCGTCAAGTGATCGTCAACGCTGACGACTTCGGGCTCAGCCTCAGTGAGAACGCGCTGATCCTGCGGGCCTTCGAGACCGGCGTGATCAGTTCGGCCACGGCCATGGCCAACATGCCGGGTTTCGAGCAGGCGTGTGAAATGGCCCGGCAACCGCTGCTCAACGGCCACGTTGGCCTGCATTTCAACCTCAGCTACGGCCCGCCGCTGGGCCAGGCGATCACCTCGCGCCCGGTTTTTTGCGACGCCAATGGCCAGTTCGACCTGAACCTGTCGCGTTATTGCCTGCGCCTGGGTTCAAAGGATCTGGCGGCAGTGGAAGATGAACTGCAGGCGCAATGGCAACACTGCCTGGACCGCGGCCTGCGTCCCAGCCATCTCGACTCCCATCAACATGTGCACAACATCTGGCCCATCGGCGAACTGGTGGCCCGCTTCGCCGCCAGGCAAGGCGTGCCCATGCGCCTGGCGCGCAACCTGGGGGCGAACTTGACCCCGCCCAAGCGTATCTTCAAAACCCTGTTCAACCGGCGCATTCGCAGCCTGTGCGGTGCGACAGCGGACTACGTTTGCACCCCGGCCGACCTGGACTACGCCGCGCCACCGGCATATGGCTCGCTTGAGGTCATCGTGCATCCGATGCAACTGGACGAGGATTTTGGCGATGCCAGCCTGAGGCCAGGCGAGTCGTTGACCCAAGTACTGAACAAGCGCCTGGCGGGCGTGCCCAAGGTCGCGTACGGCCGGACCGCGTAGGTATTGACGCTGGTTGAGTATGGGGATGTGCACTGACAGGGACGCGGTGTATACCTGTGGCGAGGGCGTTTGCTACCTCGCCACGGCCGTCCGAAATCCCTGCGCCGCTTTCGGAGAATCTGCTACAAGGCATCTTCAGTTTCGAGTAGCGAATTGCGTCGATGCCTTTACCTTTATTCTCTCGCCTTCGGCGGCGCTGGCTGGCCTTCCTTGTCATGAGCGCAATGGTGGTCGGGCTGCCGGTGGGCTGTGCAGTGCTGCAGCATAAGGAACGCGAGCTGGTCTTTCGCATCGAGCCGGGGACCGCGAGCTGGTTCAGTGGGCTTCCCAGCGGCGTGCAGGAATTCGATCTCAAGCCCAAGAACTTCAAGGCCGGGGAAAATATCCACGGTTGGTGGTGGCCGGCCGAACGCAAGAATGCGCCGGCCATCCTGTACTTGCACGGTGTGCGTTGGAATTTGACCGGCCAGTTGTTTCGTATCCAGCAACTGAGGGCGCTGGGCTATTCGGTGCTGGCTATCGATTACCGTGGCTTTGGCAAAAGCCATGGGGATCTGCCGTCGGAAGCCAGCGTCTATGAAGATGCGCGCATCGCCTGGGAGCGTCTCAAGGTACTGCAACCGGACCCGGCCCTGCGACTGATCTACGGTCATTCTCTGGGCGGTGCCGTCGCGGTGGATCTCGCTGCGCAGTTGGGCCAGGAGGCCGCGAAGAATGGCGCTGCCCAGGTCCGAGGCCTGGTCATCGAATCCACGTTCACCTCCCTGGGCGATGTCGCCACCGCGATGGCGAATACGTCCCTGCCGGTGCGCTGGTTGTTGTCGCAGAAATTCGACTCCATCGACAAAATCGGCGAGATCAACATGCCGCTGCTGGTGGTGCATGGCTCTGCCGATCGCTACGTACCACCGCGCTTCAGCGAGCAACTGTTCAACGCCGCCCGGGAGCCCAAGCGCCTGCTGCTGGTGCCGGGGGCGACGCATAACAACAGCATGAGCCTGGCGGGCAAAAACTACCGGCAAGCGCTGGACACGTTGATGAAAAACAAGCCATCGCCCATGGCCGAACGCCCCCAGGTAAGCTCGGCCAAGGCCGGCTAACGCACAGGTCCCCGGCTGACACCCAATACCTTCATTGACTGTCACACCGCTATCGCGAGCAAGCTTTGCTCCCACAGATCGCCCTCCACACAGTTCTTTGGTTGTTTACAGGATCAGTGCTCACTGCCGATACCTGTGGGAGCCGAGCTTGCTCGCGATAGCGGTGGGTCTGCTTGCATCAATGCTGAATGTGCCACCGCCTTCGCGAGCAAGGGATTTGTGGTGTACGCGAGGTCTGTGAGCGACGCGGAAAAACTGTGCAAGCGCACGCAAAAAAAACGGCACCTTTCGGTGCCGTTCGCTTTCACGCTTGGGGCTTTACTTGCGTGCTGCCTCCCACGATTTCAACAGCTCGGTGTAGCTCACGGTTTCACCTTTAGGCTTCTCGTTCGCCAGTTTCGGCTTCGGTGCACCCGGTTGGTCGAACCAGTATTGCGCGTCGCGCTCGGGGTTCATTTTCGGGGCGCAGGTGGCTTGGGCCTTGGAGCGTTCCAGGCGCGTCATGATCGCATCCTGGTCCTTGGCCAAGCCATCGAGGGCCTGCTGCGGGGTCTTCTCGCCGCTGGCGGCTTCGGCGATGTGGCTCCACCACAGTTGCGCCAGGCGCGGATAGTCCGGCACGTTGGTCCCGGTCGGGGTCCATTGCACGCGGGCCGGGCTGCGGTAGAACTCCACCAGGCCACCGAGTTTCGGCGCCAGGTCGGTCATCGCCTGGGAGTTGATGTCCGACTCACGAATCGGCGTCAGGCCAACGATGGTCTTCTTCAGCGACACGGTCTTGGACGTCACGAACTGCGCATAGAGCCAGGCCGCGAGTTTCTGTTTCTCAGGCGTGGACTTCATGAATGTCCAGGAACCCACGTCCTGATACCCCAGCTTCATGCCCTGCTCCCAATACGGACCACGTGGCGAAGGTGCCATGCGCCATTTCGGCGTGCCATCGGCGTTCACCACCGGCAGGCCCGGCTTGGTCATGTCGGCGGTAAACGCGGTGTACCAGAAAATCTGCTGGGCGATGTTGCCTTGGGACGGTACCGGGCCGGATTCGGAGAAGGTCATGCCCGCCGCTTCCGGCGGCGCGTACTTCTTCAACCAGTCCACGTACTTGGTGGTGGCGAACACCGCTGCAGGGCCGTTGGTATCGCCGCCACGGGTGACGCTGGAGCCGACCGGATGGCAGTCTTCGACGCGAATACCCCACTCGTCCACCGGCAGACCGTTGGGCAGGCCCTTGTCGCCGCCGCCAGCCATGGAGAACCAGGCATCGGTGAAGCGCCAGCCCAGGGAGGGGTCTTTCTTGCCGTAGTCCATGTGACCGTAGATACGCTTGCCGTCGATTTCCTTGACGTCTTCGGAGAAGAACTTGGCGATGTCTTCATAGGCCGACCAGTTCACTGGTACGCCCAGCTCGTAGCCGTATTTCTCCTTGAACTTGGCCTTCAGCTCCGGACGCTCGAACCAGTCGGCACGGAACCAGTACAAGTTGGCGAATTGCTGGTCGGGCAACTGATAGATCTTGCCGTCCGGCGCAGTGGTGAAGGAAATACCGATGAAGTCCTTGATGTCCAGGGTTGGCGAAGTGTAGGCCTTGCCTTCGTTGGCCATCAGGTCGGTGATCGATTCGGTCTTGCCGTAGCGAAAGTGCGTACCAATCAGGTCCGAATCGTTGACCCAGCCGTCATAGATATTCTTGTCCGACTGCATCACCGTCTGCATCTTCTCCACCACGTCGCCTTCTTGCAGCAGGTCGTGGGTCAACTGGATCCCGGTGATTTCGGTAAAGGCCTTGGCCAGTACCTTGGACTCGTATTCGTGAGTGGTGAGGGTTTCCGACACCACGTTGATCTTCATGCCGCGAAACGGCTCGGATGCCTTGATGAACCATTTGAGTTCTTCAAGCTGCTGGTCTTGCGTCAAGGTCGACGGTTTGAATTCACTGCCGATCCATTTTTTAGCGGCGTCTTCATAGGCGTCGGCCCAGGCCGCAGCACTCAGCCCGCTGAGTGCCAGCATGGCTGCCAATGAAACGCTATGTCGCAGCTTATTGTTTTTATTGAACATAGAGACCTCCTGTTTGGGTTTAAGAGCCTGATCGGCGAACCTTCGCGACTAGCCCCACCGCATCACTGCCAACAGCCACACCCAAGACAACGCGAACGCTATCCAGATGCTCCAGTCGGTGGCGCCGATTACCAGCAGGTGCAGGTAGGCGCTACCGAGAAGACCGATAAACAACCGATCGCCACGGGTCGTGGTAATCGGCAGGAAACCACGCCGAGGGATGCTCGGCGAACGCAACTCCCAGGTGGTCATGCCTGCCAGAAACAAGGCGATAACCCCGAAAAATACCGCCGTGGGGACGGTCCAATTCATCCATTCCATCATCGACTCCTCAGACTCGGCCCAGGGCGAAGCCCTTGGCCACGTGGTTGCGAACGAACCAGATCACCAGCATGCCCGGCAGGATGGTCAACACCCCCGCCGCCGCCAGCACGCCCCAGTCGATACCGGACGCCGACACCGTACGGGTCATGACCGCCGCGATCGGCTTGGCATTCACCGAGGTCAACGTCCGGGCCAGCAACAGCTCGACCCAGGAAAACATGAAGCAGAAGAATGCCGTGACACCGATGCCGGAGCCGATCAACGGAATGAATATCTTGGTGAAGAACTTGGGGAAACTGTAGCCGTCAATGTAGGCGGTCTCGTCAATTTCTTTCGGCACCCCGGACATGAACCCTTCGAGGATCCACACCGCCAGCGGCACGTTGAACAGGCAGTGGGCCAGGGCCACGGCGATATGGGTGTCGAACAACCCGATGGACGAATACAGCTGGAAGAACGGCAGCAGGAACACCGCCGGTGGGGCCATGCGGTTGGTCAGCAGCCAGAAGAACAGGTGCTTGTCCCCCAGGAACCGGTAACGGGAAAACGCATAGGCCGCCGGCAACGCGACGCACAGGGAAATCACCGTGTTCAGGCTCACGTAGTACAGCGAGTTGAGGTAACCGGTGTACCAGCTCGGGTCGGTGAAGATCACCTTGTAGTTGTGGAACGTGAAATCCTGCGGCCACAAAGTCAGGCTGCCAAGGATCTCGGTGTTGCTCTTGAACGACATGTTCAGCAGCCAGTAGATGGGCACCAGCAGGAACAGGATGTAGATCAGCAGGGGTATCAGCTTTCTCTTGCTCATCGTGCGGGCCTCAACGGTTGGCGTCGGAATGCGTCATGGCGGTGTAGAACAGCCAGGACACCAACAGAATGATCAGGAAGTACACCAGGGAAAACGCCGCCGCCGGGCCCAGGTCGAATTGGCCGATAGCCATCTGCGTCAGGGTCTGGCTGAGGAACGTGGTGGCGTTGCCCGGCCCGCCGCCAGTGAGTACGAACGGCTCGGTGTAGATCATGAAACTGTCCATGAAGCGCAGCATCACGGCGATCAGCAGCACACTCTTCATCTTCGGCAACTGGATGTGCCGGAACACCGCCCAGCTGGAAGCCCGGTCGATCCGCGCGGCCTGGTAGTACACGTCCGGAATCGCCCGCAGCCCCGAGTAGCACAACAGCGCTACCAACGAAGTCCAGTGCCAGACGTCCATCACCAACACGGTGACCCAGGCGTCCATGGTGTTGGCCGCATAGTTGTAGTTGATGCCCAGGCCATTGAGGGTGGAGCCCAGCAAGCCGATGTCGGCGCGGCCGAAAATCTGCCAGATGGTGCCTACCACGTTCCAGGGAATCAGCAGCGGGATCGCCAGGATGATCAACACCAGGGACGACCATTTGCCCTTGGTCGGCATGGTCAGGGCGATGGCGATGCCCAGGGGGATTTCGATCAGCAGCACGCACGCCGAGTAAATGAACTGGCGCAGCAGCGAATCGTGCAGCCGTGGATCGAGCAGCACCTGCTTGTACCAGTCGGCGCCGACGAAGTAGCGGCTGGACTGGTCGAAGATGTCCTGCACCGAATAGTTGACCACGGTCATCATCGGGATCACGGCACTGAAGGCCACCAGCAGGAACACCGGCAATACCAGCCACCAGGCCTTGTTGTTCTGCACCTTGTTCATGGCTGCACCTCACTCAACGGTTCCAGCAGGTATTCATCGGCATAGACCATCAGCCATTGGCCCGGAAAACTGATGTACGCGGTGCCTTCGGGCACAGGCTTGTCTTCGGCCAGGCGCACTTTCAGCGGTACGCCATCGAGGTTGAGGGTCAGGATCTTGTAGGTGCCCAGGTCTTCGACGTGGACCACGTCAGCGCGCATCGCATCGTCGTAAGGGCCGTCCCAGACATGCACGAACTCGGGACGGATACCGACCTTCAGGCTTTTGCCCTCGGCTTCGGCGACCCGACGTTGCAAGGTTTCGGACAAAGGCAAGTGCGTCGAGGCGAAACCGACGCCACCGGGCTGTGCCGTGACCTCGATCAGGTTCATCCCCGGGCTGCCGATGAAGTAGCCGACAAAGGTGTGGCTGGGGCGCTCGAACAAGTCCCGGGGCGTGCCGAATTGCACGATCTGGCCGCCGTACATCACGGCGATCTTGTCGGCGAACGTCGAGGCCTCCAACTGGTCGTGGGTGACGTAGACCATGGTGATGTTGAACTGCTCGTGGATCTGCTTGAGCTTGCGCCGCAGTTTCCATTTCAGGTGCGGGTCGATCACCGTCAGCGGCTCGTCGAACAGGATCGCCGACACATCGTCGCGCACCAGCCCGCGGCCCATGGAGACTTTCTGTTTTTCGTCGGCGGTGAGGTTGCGGGCCTTTTTATCCAACAGGTTCTGCAGGTCCAGGACCTCGGCGATTTCCTGCACCTTGGTGTGGATCCTCGCCTCGGCCATGCCCTGGTTGCGCAGCGGGAATGCCAGGTTGTCGAATACGGTCATGGTGTCGTACACCACCGGGAACTGGAACACCTGGGCAATGTTGCGCCGTTCCGGGGTCAGCTCGTTGACGATCTTGCTGTCGAACATCACCTGCCCTTCGGAAGGGCTGAGCAGTCCGGAAATGATGTTGAGCAACGTGGACTTGCCGCAGCCCGAAGGCCCGAGCAGTGCATAGGCGCCACCCTGCTCCCAGATGTGGTTCATCTCGCGGATCGCATAATCCTCGGGGCCCGCCGGCGTGCTGGTGTAGCTGTGGGCGAGGTTCTGCAAACGAATTTCGGCCATCAGGCAACCCTCGCGATACGCTGCCCTGGGGCTTGGACCAGCTTGCCCTGGGCGTCGAAGACAAACAGTTTATGGGTCGGAATGTAGATGCGAATCGGCGCATCCACGTCGTACTCATGCACCCCTGGCAAGTGCAACACCAGCAGGAAATGCTCGTTGCGCACGTGCAGGAAGGTCTCCGAGCCACTGATCTCGGCCACCTCGACGGTCACGGCCAGTTCGAGGTCGTCGTCGTTGCTCGGCACCAGGGAAATGTGGCTGGGGCGCACGCCAAAACGGAACTCACCCTCGCCCACCGGGCGCAGGTCGACGTTCAGCGGGAAGTGCACGAAATTGGCGAAGCTCACCTCGTTGCCGGCGATGCGTCCCGGCATGAGGTTGATCGGGGGTTCGGAGAACAATTCGGCGGCCAGCACGGTTTGCGGCTGGTGATACACAGAGGACGATTTGCCGCTCTGGATCACCCGGCCCTCATGCAGGATCGTGGTGGTGCCACCCAGGGCCAACGCCTCGTTGGGCTCGGTGGTGGCGTAGACGGCGATGGTGTGGCGGGCCTGGAACAATTCGCGCATTTCCTGGCGAAGCTCTTCACGCAGCTTGTAGTCCAGGTTCACCAGCGGCTCGTCGAACAGAATCAGCTCCGCGTCCTTGACCAAGGCCCGGGCCATGGCGGTGCGCTGCTGCTGGCCACCGGACAACTCCAGCGGATGACGCTGCAGGAATTTCTCGATGCGCAGCATCCTGGCGGTTTCCAGCACCTTGCTCTGGATCACCTCGTTGGACACACCGGCCTGGCGCAGCGGCGAGGCGATGTTTTCGAAAACGGTCATGGTCGGGTAGTTGATGAACTGCTGATAGACCATCGACACGTTGCGCAGCCGCACCGGGCGCTTGGTGACGTCGACGCCGTTCATCAGGATGCGGCCGCTGTCGGGCTTGTCCAGCCCGGCCATCAGGCGCATGAGGCTGGTCTTGCCGGACAATGTACGGCCCAGCAAAACGTTGAAGGATCCGGGTTCGAAACTCAGATTGGCATCGTCGATCCAGGTCTGGCCTTCGACGGTGCGACAGATGTGCTCAAGCTTTAATGACATGGCTCGGCCTTTTTATTATTGGAGTCAAGCGACCCGAGTTAGAAAGCGAAAGCCGTGCCAGAAATCACAACCCCTTGATCTGTTTAAAATTTCTATTTATCCGTAGGAAAAAGACGTTCGTTGATGAACACAAGTGAACAGCCATGAATGAACAACTGAACAACGCCTGGGTTGACAATGAACAATTTTGAACAACACTGAAAGAACGTTTTCGGCTAGCCTGGCCATGCCCTCTGTGGGAGCGAGCTTGCTCGCGATAGCGGTGTGTCAGCCACATCAATACTGCTGATCCACCGCTATCGCGAGCAAGCTCGCTCCCACAAGGGTTTGTGTATGAAGTGGTATTCAGGCCTGCCCCAGCACAAGGAGTCTGTGCGAGACTTGCCACAACAATAAAAACAGCTCCTGCGAGAGTGCCCCATGGCCGCACCTGCTCCAGCCTTGTCTCACGAGGCAATCATCCAGGCCTCCTGGTCCCGTTGCCGCGCCTTCGGCCTGAACCATCAAAGCGTGCCGGCCTTCGACCAGTTGCCCGCCCAAGGCATCGCCCAGTTGCTGGAGAGCCAGCATTCACTGGTGCAGACCACTCACCAGGAAGTCCTGCCGTACTACGAAAACATCCTGAGCAACTCCAACTGCCTGATCATGCTGGCCGACAACCAGGGCCAAGTGCTGACCTCCTGGGGCACCCAGCGCTTCATCGAACCGAAACTGGCCCATGGCTTCAGCGCCGGGGCGAGCTGGATGGAGCGCTGCACAGGCACCAACGCCATCGGCACCGCGCTGGCCTGCGAACAGGCGGTGCACATCGAGCACGATGAACACTTCCTCAAGGCCAATCGCTTCATGACCGGCTCCGCCGCGCCGATCTTCGATGCCGAGCGCAAGGTCATCGCCGTGCTGGACGTCTCCAGTGACAGCTACCTGCCGCCCTCCCATACCCTGGGCATGGTCAAGATGATGAGCCAGACCGTGGAGAACCGGCTGATCCTCAACCTGTTTCGCGGTGAACACTTCCAACTGACCTTCAACACCGGCCTGAACAATCTCGACAGCCAATGGGCCGGGCTGCTGATCTTCGATGAGAGCGGCCAGGTCCTGTCCGCCAACCGTCGGGCCGACAACCTGCTGGGCCTGAGCCTGTCGCGGGTCAGCATCGAAAGCCTGTTCAAGGTCTCGCTGCTGGAACTGCTGAACCAGCCCGACGGCCTGCCGTTCGCCCTGCAAGCGTCCGGCAGCAATCGTTTCCAGTGCTTGCTCAGGCGCCCGAGCCAGGTGTCGATCAAGGCTCGCGTGTTCACCGAGCCCGCGCCCACGCCGGCCTCGGCTCCTGCCTCCCATGTCATCAGCCTCAACACCCTGCACTTCGGTGACAGCCGCGTGGAGAAAGCCGTGCGCCAGGCCGAGCGCTTGCTGGAGAAGGACATTCCGCTGCTGATCCACGGCGAGACCGGCGTTGGCAAGGAAGTCTTCGTCAAAGCCCTGCACCAGGCCAGTTCGCGCTGCAAACAGCCGTTCATTGCCGTCAACTGCGCAGCGATCCCCGCCGAGTTGGTGGAATCGGAATTGTTCGGTTATGAAAAAGGCGCCTTCACCGGCGCCAATCAGAAAGGCAGCATCGGCCTGATCCGCAAGGCCGACCGGGGCACGCTGTTCCTCGACGAGATCGGCGATATGCCCCTGCCGACCCAGGCCCGGCTGCTGCGAGTCTTGCAGGAACGTTGCGTACAGCCGGTGGGCAGCGCGGAGCTGTTCCCGGTGGACATCCGCATCATCTCTGCCACCAACCGCTCGCTGCGTGAACAGGTGCAACTGGGGCGGTTTCGCGAAGACTTGTACTACCGCATCGGCGGCCTGACCCTGGAGCTGCCACCGCTGCGCGAACGCAGCGACAAACAGGCCCTGTTCAAACGCCTTTGGGAACACCACCGCGAACCGACCCAATGGGCCGGCCTGAGCCGCGAGGTACTGGACCTGTTCGAGCGCCATCCATGGCCGGGCAACCTGCGGCAGGTCAGCAGCGTGTTGCAAGTGGCCCTGGCGATGGCCGAGGAACAGCCGATCCGTCCGGAACATCTGCCCGACGACTTCTTTGTCGATCTTGAAATGGAGCCGGTGGAAACGCCTGAGCCGATGACGGTGGACCTGAACGATGCCGAGGACCTGAACCGTCAGTTGCAGGCCGTGGGCGGGAATATTTCACACCTGGCGCGACGGCTGGGAGTCAGCCGCAATACCCTGTACAAACGCTTGCGGCAACTGGAAAGCTGATACGAAACCTGTGGGAGTGGGCTGGCTCTTGTTGATTGAGTACATATCCGTTGCTGCGGTAACGGCAACTTAGGGTTCCGCCCTGACGGCGGGTCACTTTTGGAAAAGCCGGGAGCCGGACCAGCCAAAAGAAACCAAAAACGCTTTGCCCCACCACTTGGTGCCTCGCTTAGGCTCGGCATGCCCGAGATCAACGTCCACTGCGAGGCGGCCTAACAGCCGGCCTGACTCTCCCAGTTGTACACCCGTCAGATCTGTGGGAGCAAAGCTTGCTCGCGAGGCGGCCTTGCGGCCGGCCTGGCTCTCCCGGTCATACTCGCTCCCACAGGGGATTTGTGCTGAGTGTGATACCCGAGAACAACTCGGAAAAAATTGTGGGAGCGAGCTTGCTCGCGAAGGCGTCGAGTCGGCCAACATCAATGTTGAATGACCCACCGTTTTCGCGGGCAGGCTCGCTCCCACAGGCGTTTTGCTTAACTGATTGGCATTACTCCGACTTAGTCGAACGCGCCATTGAGCACTTCATAGATGATGCCAGTGGCGATCGCCACCAGGATCAGGTCCGTGCCGACCTGTTGCCACTCATAACCGTCATAGTGCGGCAACCGCCCCAGCAGTCGCCCATCGAGCTTTTTGGCGATACCGGGTGGCAACGGCTTGCCTCGTGCAAGATTTTTCTGGATGCCTGGCGGCAGCGCCGGGCCGGGGCTCCAGTAATCGCGATATCCGCCAATCACACCGAGGATGCCGCCGCGGTCGAGGCTCGGGCCGTTATGCCAATCACCGCCGCCACCACCTTGGTTGCCTTTGCCGCCCTGGTTACCCTTGTTACCGGGATTTCCTTGACCGCCCTTGTTGCCTTGCCCGCCTTTGCCTCCCTGTCCGTGGCCAGGACCTTGATCGAATTGAGCATTTCCCTTGCCGTTGCCCGGGTCCGCGACAACAATGCCAGGGCCAGCCGCCAGGGCGAAACAGGTCACTGCAGCAATCAACGAGCGCGATTTGAACATGGCAGTTCTCTCAAAAAAGGGATGACCCCTGTAAAGATATAGAGACTAACGATGATATTAGTTCCATATCACGCTGAGCGCCGTTTGCCTGGACCGGATAACACCTGAACACAGCAATCAAGGAGTTTCATGCGCAAGGATTACCTGGCTTTTTTCGTCTCGATGTTCCTCTCCCGGTTGGCCGACCAGATTTTGCTGTTCATCGTCCCGCTGATTGTTTTCCAGACCACCAACAGCGTCGCCTGGGCAGGCCTGGCCTTTTTCGTCGAGTCCTTGCCACGCTACCTGGCGTTCCCGATCTGCGGCGCGCTGTGCGACAAGTTTTCGCCGATTCGCATCCTGCACATCAGCCAGGTCTATCGCGCCGTCGCCTGCGGGGTGACGGTCGTGCTCCATGGTGTCTTCGGCGGTATCTATTGGATCGTCGCGCTCTCGGCCCTGTGCGGCGTGCTGACCACGCAGGGCATCATGGCCCGCGAAGTGGTGATGCCGTACATCTTCAAGCACTACACCTACACCAAGACCCTGTCCTACTCGCAAATCGCCGACCAGACCGGTTTGGTACTGGGCCCGCTGATCGCTGCGCTGCTGCTTGAGGTGTGGGCGTGGCACTGGGTGGTGCTGGCGATTGCCGGGCTGTTCCTGCTGGCGGACCTGGCGATGCTGTACTGGCAACGCATCAGTTCGGTCACCCTGGAAACCTTCGAGCAGCATCACGACCTCTGGCTGAACCCGCTGCGCATTGCCTTAGGCCACATTCGCAACCTGGCGGAACTGAAAAAGATCATCAGCCTGGCAGTGGGCGTCAACCTGATCATCGGCGTCACCCTCGCCACCTCGGCGGCCATGGTCATCGGCCATTACGGCGCCGGCAAGGATGACTACGCAGGCTTACAGGCAGCCGGTGCCGTCACCACCATCCTCATCCTGTTTCTCCTGGCTCGGGTCACCTTGCCCTTGAAACTACTGGGTGCCCTCTCCTACACGCTGATTGCCGTCGGCGCCTTCATCACCGCCCTCAGCCCGAACACAGGGGGCTACGTCGTCGGTTTCTTGCTGATTGTCGGTTTCGACAAAATGTTCAACGTCTACTTCCGTACCCTCCGCCAGCAAGTCATTCCGCCCCAGGACTTCGGCAAGACCGTCGGCGTCATCACACTGCTCAACAACCTGTCGCAACCGCTCGCGGGCCTGCTGGTCGCGGTACTGGCCGCGCCGGTTGGAACGCAGCAGGTGATTCTGCTGCTGGCGGTTGCCACCAGTCTGATCGGAGCCGCAGTGGTTGTGCTGCACAGGCATTCGACATACCGATCAAGCGTCTACAACGCCGAGACCGACTGACCCTATCGGGGGGGCGGATTGTATTATCAGTGACTTATTGTTGAGGCATGGTTGCAACGTTGCCGACGTCAATGCACGCCTGCCCGCCATTCGTCACCTGTCGAGTGTCGGGGCCAACAGGCGGCCACGTCTGGCTCAGGGTTTGCACTGGCCTGTCTCAGCAGCCAAGAACGACGTAATTCTGACGCGGCGGCAAATTAATCAATGCTTGGTCAGCAAACGGAGATGTACCGTGTCAACTCTCAACGAAATCGCAGCGAATCACGCGAGAATGGCAAAGTTAAAGGAAGAAGAGTCGATGCGGCTGAGTGCGCTTCAGGGTCAGGTGGTGGGGAGTTTTGAAATTCCACCCATCGAGGCGCCACAGGAGATGTCGCTGCACTTCATGACGGGTGTACAGGATCACTCGTTTGGGGAAGCGGCGGCGCTGAGTTTTTGACCTGGGTGTTGATGGGGTTTCGTCGCTCGCTTGTTCGCGGGCGACTCGACCTTTCAGAACTGCCTGGCTAAAGCAGCTGCAAGTATGCCGGCCCCAATTGCCGGCAGCGGTTTTTTCAGTGTCAGCATGACGATTGCCGTGGTCAGCAAAGCCAGGCGTGCGCCGTTGTCACCTTTAACCGCCAGCGGAGCCAACACCGCCACCAATACCGAACCGGACATGGCCGTGATGAACTGCTGCACCCTATAGTTGATCGACACGAACGACATCACGAAAACACCGCCCCACCGAGTCGCCAACGTCACCGCGGCCATTATCAATATGACAACCAGGGTGCCGTAACCCGCCGTTTCAATGCTCATTGTTTTTTCTCCATCCACAGCGCGCCCAGAATGCCCCCCGCCAAAGCGCCGACCACGACATGACTGTTCGCCGGCAAGTACCAGTAAGCCAACAGCGATGAGCAGGCCGCCACGGTCCAGATGATGAACATGCGCAGGTTTTTCTTCCCGCCGACGACCATCGCCAACAAGAAACAGCCCATCACCATATCGAGCCCGAAACTGACCGGGTTCTCAATGGCGCTGCCAAAATGAAGCCCCAGCCAACTGCCCAGGATCCACGCGACCCAGAGTGCAATGCCGCCGCCGAATAAAAGCCCGAGCCCCGGCTTGCCACGACTGAACGCCTGCATCGCCATGGCCCAGTTGGCGTCCGAAACAACCAGCATGACACCGTAGCGCTTGGCAACGGGCAGCTCCCGCAGCCACGGGTAAAGCGTCGCGCCCATCAATAAGTGCCGGGCGTTGATGGCGAAGACGGTGATCATCAGCGGAACGACCGGCACTTGCTGGCCCCATAGGTCCAGCGCGGCAAATTGAGAAGCGCCGGCAAAAACCAGCGCGCTCATGAGCACCGCTGACGTATCACTCAAGCCCGTTTGCGCAGCCGCCAGGCCGAAAGCAACGCCGAACACGACGACGAAAAGAGAGATGGGGATCAGCTGTTTGAAACCGTCGTAGATGTGATTCAACGTCAGCGCGTGCAGGTGGGGTTCAACATTCGACAAAACAGGGCCTCTTCTGAATATCTGCGGGGCAAAAACCGAGAGTATGGGGCTGAATCTGCTTGCCGAACACTTTTTGGCGGGGCAATGGGCAACTCAACCCGCCGAGATCAGGTCATAGGACAGCTTGCTGATCAGGATCACCAGCAGCACCAGGAACAGCGCGCGAACAAAGGGCACTCCCTTGCGCACCGCCAGCCAGGTGCCGGTCAGCGCGCCAAAGATATTGAACAGCGCCATCGGCAGCGCTACCAAGTAGAGCACGTTGCCGCTCGGGATAAAGAACAGCAGCGCCGCGACATTGGTGGCGATATTCACCAGCTTGGCCGACGCCGAGGCGTGCAGGAAGTCGAAGGCGAAACAGCGAATGAACAGGAAGATCAGGAAGCTGCCGGTGCCCGGTCCGAACAAACCGTCGTAGAAACCGATGGCGCCACCGATCAGTACCGCCAGCAGCTTCTCCTTGGTGCCGATGCGCATGGGCTTGTGCAGGCTGCCGAAGTCCTTTTTCCAGAAGGTGTAGATCGCCATCAATATGATTAGCACCAACACCGCCGGGCGCATCAGTGCCTGCGGCACGATCGATACCGTCGCCGCGCCAGCGAAGGCCATGACAAAGGCCGCGCCAGCGGCAGGAACCACCAGGCTCCAGTCGATCACCACCTTGCGCACGAACGAGCGCGCAGCAAAGGCCGTGCCGCAGGCCGCCGCGACCTTGTTGGTGCCGAGCAGCGCTGCGGGCTGGGCGCTGGGCAACACATTGAACAGTGCCGGGATCTGGATCAGGCCGCCGCCGCCGACGGCCGCATCGATCAGGCCGGCGGCGAAGGCGAAGACACATAGCAGGACGATATCGAACATTGAATCAGGCTCTGGCAATAAAGGGGTGGGTGGTCGAGAGGGGGGCTTTTGGCACCCGCCATTCGTGGGTCGCTTCACCCGCAAGAGCGGTTGCTTTTCTGAGTGTTTCATCCAGCGTCGACATATCCATCGCTCCTGTTTAGCTACGTCCTTGTGCTGAGAGCGGGAAGGCTAACGGAAAGGGCTTTTTTGTGTTGCAATGTCATATTGTGAAAAGTGCAATGAGGTAGCCGGTGGCGCTGGATATGTTGGCTGATCTTGAAGCCTTTGCGACGGTGGCCCGCAAGCGCAGCTTTGTCGTCGCAGCCCGCAGCCTGGGGCGCTCCCCCAGCTCGCTGACCCGCGCCATTCAAGGGCTGGAAGAACGCAGCGGGGTCAAGCTGTTCAATCGCTCGGCCAATGCCGTGACGCTGACCGAGGCCGGCGAGCGGCTACTGCCCCACGCCTACAGAATGCTCGATCTGCAACGTGAGGCGGACGAGGACCTGGCCGGGCTCAGCGGCCTGGCCACCGGCTGGATCCGCTTTTCCGCACCGCAATCCTTCGCCCACACGGTGATCCCCGGGTTGATCGCCCAGTACAGCCAGCGTTATCCCGATGTCAGCGTGGATGTGATCTTCACCGATGCGGCGGTCGATCCGGTCAAGGGCAAGCTGGACTTTTCGATTCGCGGCGCCTTTCCACAATCCAGCGACCTGATCGGCTACCCGCTGTGGAGCTATTCGCGCTACCTCTACGCCAGCCCTGGCTACCTGGAACGATGCGGGCTGCCGGCTTCCATCGAGGCGCTGGAACAGCACGCATTGATCCTGCACACGGCACCGCGGATTCTCAAGGAATGGAATTTTCGTGGGCTGGGCCAGGCCGGCAGCTTTCGCGTGCACCCCAAGTTTCGCTTCAGTTCCGGCGCGGCGGTGTTCCAGGCTGCGCTGGCCGGTGCCGGGATTGCCCGCCTGGCCGACTGGCTGGCGGAGCCGGAAGTGGCGGCGGGACGCCTGGCGCGGGTGTTCCCCGAGTACAAGCTGACCTCCAGCACAGGTAAAGACCCGCGCATGCATGCGGTCTATCCAGCCGGCAACCTGCCGTTGCGGGTCAAAAACCTGCTGGACATGATCCGTGTCTACGGAGACAGCGTCAGCCGCTCCTGAAGGTCGGCCGGCGCCCCCGTTGAAAAAATAGAGTGAAGCACGTCACAGACCAGGCGACCGCTCAAGTGGCCAGTGCGGAATGTTCCACACCAACGGCCATAAAACGGCAAAATAAATACCTCAGGCGACTCACTCGCGCCCTTCGTCAAAGATCAAAGCAATCAATGCGCTAGAAACAGAGCACAGGATTTCTTGGAAGAAAGAAAAATTACTAATGGAAAGCAGGAGCCTTGCAAAATGAGCACAACTGAACAAGTACAAAGCACGGGTAAATACAGCGCCAAGTGGCAGGAACGCTTTGACTTCTTTGAAACCTATGGTGCACCAAACGACCCGCGCTACAAGGAAGCCGTCAAGACGCTGCCAGGCGTCAAGAAGAAAATCCTCATCAATGCCAACGTGATTGCATTTTTCTTCGGCCCTATCTACCTGTTCGTCCTCGGCCTCTGGAAGAAAAACCTCGCCCTGCTGGGTATTTTCCTGGCGATCAATATCGCATTGAGCGTGATTTTCGCAATCCTCGGCATGGAGTTTCCTCGGCCGTTGAGTACAGGCCTGAGCATCGCCCTGTCGATGATGTACGCACTCATGGCCAACTACGCCTACTACCTCAAGGAAGTGAAAGGTGAGCAAGGCTGGAACCCGTTCAAAGGCATGCGTCTCTGATTGCAGGCTTGGGTCATCAAGAGCCCGCACCTCATCATGAGTGTGCGGGCTTGTTGTTTCTGAGTCGTGGGAGTCTGGATAACCCAGCCTACGGACCTGCGAAGTCTTCGGGCGGGTCCGATTAGTTCCGAGTCGGTTCTTCAGCAAACACGGTATACGGCAGCAATAGCGTATCGGTGACCAAGCTGAATGGCAGGTCAATCAACGCCAACGGCACCAAGGCACGAAACACTCCGGCGTTTTCATCCGTTGCGGCCTTGATCACTTCAATATCGGTGGAGGTCCCGCAATACGGATGGGGACCACAACGTGGACGATCATCGAAGGTTTCAGAGAGCGTCGAACAACCTGCCAGCAGCACAACGGCCAATATGCCTAGGAACAATTTCATGCGATCACTCACGAATACGGACCGGAAGAAGAGCGATCCGCACTCTACTCCAAGCCCTGTGAAACGGGCGACATAAGTTACATGTCTTGCATCAGTGCGCCGTACTCCCGTCAGAAACAACGACCCGAACGTCAGTCTCTCTGAGGATACTTACGCTGGAAGTAACGACACCGATGCCTGACAGCAAGGGCATCGGTGTCTCTTGTCCGCTCTGGCAGTCCGTCGAGGGTCAACTCATCTCTGGAACGAGGTGACTCAGGAACGTCAGGTTTTCAATGGCGTGCATATACCCAGAGAATCTCGGATCGCCATCGTTGAACGCCTTTGCCGCTTTTTGCGCGTTCTCAAGACTGTCCCACATGGCCAAGTCCACGAAGACTCGATCGTCGCTCATAGGGCAGTAGGCACGGTACTCGATCAAACCAGGAAAGCTCTTTAATGTTTCACGAAGCCCTGCGCGGAGCCCAGGCATTTGCGCAACGCATTCCTGCTTGACCTTGAAAATGGCAAGTTTGAGTACATGAGACGAGTGCTGCATGGGAATGACCTTCTGCGTGTTAAGGAGTCCCCATTATCAGTGGCTCATACTGACAGCGTAGTGTCAGTAGCGGTGATCGCTTTCCACTGGCTTGCCTGGTGCTTCATATACGCTTGGAGGTCAAGGGCAGGATTGTTGGGTGATGGTTGTTGGGCAACAGCGATGGAGGTGATGCGATCGACCCGAAAATCGCGGTAAGCCGTTCTGGTGCAACACCAGCTTCCAACTGTCCACTTTCCTCCCCAGTAGAAAAGACCAAGGGGGCAAATGAGGCGTTGCGAAACCGCACCGTCCAAACGGGTATACGTTATTTTCAGCGCCTGAGTGTTTTCGATGGCATTGCGAAGCGTTGCCAGATGACCACGCGTGGAGGAAGGTGTTGTTCCAAGTGCCCTGATTTTTGCCGTGCTGGGGTCAACCTTGTGATGGACCAGAGACGCTGAGATTTTGCTCAACAACATCCTTGCAGCAGCACTCAGATCGTTATCGGCGGAGGCTGAAAGCATTTCCATCCCGAGCATCAATGCATCCAGTTCGAGCCTGTTCAACGTTAAAGGCGGCATCTCGAAGTCGGCGTCCAAGGCATATCCCACACCGGTGGTCCCATAGATTGGGATTCCACTGAAGGAAAGGTCATCGATGTATCGATAGATCGAGCGAACGGAAACGCCAATTCGGCTCGCCAGTCGTTCAGCAGAGATTGGCTGATGGATACGAATCAGATTCACCAATTGAAATAAGCGATCAGCTTTACGCACCTTGTGCGCTCAACTGAGGGTTCAAGGCATTCTGTTCCATCAGTGGAAATGGCATCCGTAAACTCCTGTTATCGGCCAATGAAGCAACAGGAGTTTGCCCCACGGGAGAGTGCATCTCAATAGATGGACTCCCTCACCCTGAGCGTGGCCACCCTGACGGCAGGTTCGGCAGACGTCTACGAAGAAACATCAGCCGAAACTCAACTGCCTTAACGACCTGAATGTTGTTTTTTTACACCAGTTCTAGTCTTTCGCTCAAAATAGGCATGAACGAACCACAGTGCCAGGGCAAACCCGGCAAAGCCAAAAATGAAGAGCAATACCTCTATTGCAGCACCCTCATGAGAAAACATTGTGTTCACCTCATCCGTAAGTGGGTTGACCGAAAATCGCCACGCTTAAAATCTCTCGTAACAATCCAAACATTTTCAGGGTAGTCGCCAACAACCTGCGTGGCAACCCTCAGCCCGGCATAAACCCCCGGTCTAGACGAGTCGCCGACCAATGACACCCTACCCCGGCGCGCCCAATATCATCGTCGATAATGAGTTCTTCTAGCATCGGCACCCGGTTGATCCAGACTGCATGCATGGCTGAATGGTCATGACCCGATTCTTATCTGAAGGAGGTTCGCGCGCGCCTGCCGACGCAGCGGGCGAGTGAAATCAATCAGCTACTGCCGCATCAGCGGACTGAATTACGTTCAAGCTGGACTGGTAATTACAGCGTCTGGAGTCAAGCCGCGCCAAGCGATGGGGGACAGCAGGAATACAAAGATAAGGAACGCCAACTGGGACAGATAGAACGGCTCCAGCCACTGCTGCTTCAATGCGACGTATAAGGTGTTGTGAGCTACGTCGACCAAGATGATCGCAGCCGTAAGCACAATTCCGGCTCTTGGCTTGAGGAACAGGAGCAGAGCTGCGAGCGGGTCAAAAAATGTAAGCGCTCCCCAAAAGATACGGCTCGCCAAATAAGCGCCAGGTCCGTATCCGTAGTCCCAGAGCAAACCATGTAAAGCATCCGTACGGATGTGATTAGCCGTGGCGACAAGAAGGCAACATGCAAACAACATTCTGACGAAGAATGACAACCTTTGCATGGTTTTATCTACAGTCGCCATCTAAGCCCTGCATCATAGCGGGATCGGAGTGGTTAACGACCATCAGGACCGCCAGTGCTGACATTACCGCCGAGGGCAGCCTATCTTGAATGTCCGAATAGATAGCGCTTCATTACGCGCATCTTTTTCGTTCTGAGCCTTCATGGTGAAGCTACCGTCCTGGTAGCTGCGAGCCATAGCCTGGTTATTCTTGTCGATCTCGGCGTAGATGCGAGCGCACTCGCTGGCTGTTGCTTCAGGAGTCGTTGGCAGGGGCGCATTCTCGATATCGAGAACGTACTGAGATTTCTGATAGGCGCAGCCGGTCAGGGCCAAGAGAGCAAGTATTGCGAGGTTTTTTTTCATGAGATTTCCATATCGTAAATTGAGGACTCACATCCGGTAGCGGATCAATAGAGAACCCTGCGGCTTTCCTCGTACTGGGAAACCGGGCACCGACCACGATTATGAGTTTCCCCATAATCAAGGTCTGTTCACGTTTGCCCTACCCACACCAATTTTCAACTGCAAACGCGTTGAGCTATTGACCTATTCAACGACCGAACGGCTGTTGCGCCAGAACAGGTACGCCAACCCCACCGGCGCTACGAAAATCGCGAACGACCAGCACATGGCCATGGTGAAAGCCTTCACCATCAGCATGAACAGTGCATTCACGAAAAAAACATTGTTGCCCATGATGTAGCCGACAACGCTTTCGTAGACGAACCGAGAGTACGGATAAAGCAAAGTATTGATGATCGCCAACACGATCAGCCCAGGCTTCGCACCGATTCCTGCGGGGCTGTTGGCCGCCAAGGAGATGATCATCACTGTAAACACCAGCCCAAAAAGAAACTGGCGGATGTAGTAACTGGTCGTAAGACCGCCAAACGTCTTGGCGAAAAATGAGCGCATAAGAGATCCCTCTGGAATGCTGATTTAAACGAGGCGCCACCATACCAGCATCATTTATTCACGCAAGATCAAACAGGCTCAGGCCAACGAGTAGATGTCTGATTGCGGAAAACACGTCGCCAACAAGGCAAACTCATGTCAAATCGGCTTAACCGCGAATGCGTCGCTCAATGAAGTCATAATCTTCCTGGCAATCGCCGGAAGGGTCTGACGCCACACTTACGTAGTGCACCGTGTCGACATCGATCAACTTGTACGTGTAGACATCTGGCATACGCACGCCATCGGTTCTCAATTCATTCTTGCCATTGGCAGCGGACCAGGTGCCATGTTCGGTTTGAATTGGCTGAGTCTGTTGGGCATCCCGGAAAAAGGTGATGGTGAAACGACCGTCGGGCTTGAAGTCATTTTTCCAGGAGAGGAACTGGCATTTGCCGTTTTCTGCCCGCAGGCCTTTCCATGAACCGATCAAGGATGGGTCGTTGGCCGACTTGTTGGCGGCGCAGCCAAGGAGAGTTGCAGCCAGGACGAGGACCAGGGAGAAATTCCGTTTCACGTAGTACTTCCTTGTTCAATGAAATGCGGCGCGTTGCGAATGCCCCGAGTCGTGCCAAATTGTAACGACTTTCGGCCAGGAATAACTCACTGCCTCCCATACAAATTCCTGCAACTGACTCAACGGGCGTTGGATACAGAACCCTGATCGGCCTGCGCCGAAAGCGGAACATCAAACACCCGATCAAACAGCCATTGAAAAACCAGCGAGTAAAAAAAGAAGAACACAAACAGTCCCAGATTGGTCATCAGCGCCAGCCATAGACTGATACCTAGCCACGCAGCAATCACCGGGGTAAGAATCAACGTCAAGCCGCCTTCAAATCCCAGGGAGTGAAGCAGCCGTCGCTGCCAGTTGCGATGGCGACTGGGTTGGCGACGTTCCCACCACTCGAACAGGCCGTTGAAAAGCATGTTCCAAGCCAGCGCGACGGCAGAAATCACCAGCGACAGCAGAGTTGAATAGCCCATCCCTTGTTCGTAGGTCAGCGCGAGCGCCGGGGCCACGAACAGCACGCCGCCGGCTTCGTAGAGGATGGCCTGAAGGATTTTACGGGGCGTGCCTTGCATCGCTGGGCTCCTGGAGCGAGGTGGGAGACCACAGCCTGGCAAGTTGAGCACCCGCGCACAATTGAGCTAAATTGAGCCACGCTCAACCTGAGTAACCTACCCACCCATGTTCGCCAAACTGCCCCTCACCGCCTTGCGCGGCTTCGAGTCCGCTGCACGACTGGGCAGCTTCAAGGCAGCGGCCCAGGAACTGAACGTCAGCCCGGCGGCGATCTCCCATCAGGTCAAAAGCCTTGAAGCCTTCCTTGGCGTGCGGCTGTTCGAACGCTCCAGCCAAAGCGTACGCCTGAGCGCCGATGGCGAGCGCCTTCAGCCGTTCATGCACCGCGCCCTGCTTGATATCCAACATGGCCTGCAGGTGCTGTCGCCGCCTTGTGCTGCCCAGTCCTTGGTGGTGAGCACGACGCCGGCATTCGCCAGCCTGTGGCTGATACCGCGGCTCGGGGATTTTCATCGGTTGTACCCCGAGATCGACGTCAGGCTGCATACCAGCAACGACGTGGTCGACCTGCAGCGTGACGCCAGCATCGACCTGGCGATCCGCGCCCTCTTCATGCCTGACCCACAGCTGTTCGAACAGCCTTTGCTGGACGAGTACTTTGGCGTGTATTGCCGTCCCGGCTGGCAACCGCCCGCAGCGGGCTCGTCCATCGAACTGATCGACGTGCCGTGGCTGAGCAGTGCAAAGGTGGCGGTCGACTGGCCTGCATGGTGCGCCAAAGCCAAGACCCTGGGCTGGCTGGAGAACGCGCGTTTTCGACGTTATGACGAGGAGCAGCATGCCCTGCAGGCGGCGATCGCCGGGCACGGGCTGGTGCTCGCCAGCAATGTGCTGGTTGCTGAGGCTGTTGCGCGTGGGGAGCTGGTTGATTATCGCCCTGAGGTTCGCTTGGCGGGTGCGCGGTATACGGTGGTGTGTGTGCCGGGACGGGAGCGGCAGACGGCGGTGCGGGGGTTTAGTGAGTGGTTGTTGGGGGTGATTAATGAGTAAAGCCTATTCGCAACTACAAACTTTCATTCTGCCTTCAGCGCCATGAAAGCATCGTTCCCGCAGAAGCTGGAAGTCCAAAAGCTGCGAGATGGAACTGCTTAAAAGTCCATCCATTATCGGTCCACCGAATAATCGTGATCTGCTCTCGCCCTGTAAAACTGAGCTATTCAATGTCCATATTGCTCCGGTACTCATCAAGCGGAATACCCGACCTGGAGCCGACAATGACCCCGGTCAAACCGCAGTCGGGACAGCACGCATGCCTGTCCTGATACCACTTAAGGATCTCGGAAGGCTTCAACCATAGACCGCATCCCGTACAAAGACAGCGTTCACTTGCCGCTATTTCTTCACGGTTGTTCCAACTATGGTTATCTGCCCACTCTGCTAGTATCTGAAGGCGCTTTTTTCTGTTTTCATCCATACCTGAGGCCTGTTCGGTACCATAATCCACCCAGCAGATCCTGAAAGCAGCACGTCGACCATCGTGGTCTGTCTCTGTCCCCCCGGACTCGTCTACCGACGAAACGAGCGACTGAAATTGCTGTTTCATAAGTGGGCATCCATTTAACTACGCAAGGCGTGCTTGCGGTACGCTTACCGAGGATCGCGAGGTGGAGCTACGATGCTGGACATATTAGTGGACTTCGTTCTCGAACCTGTGGCGCGGGCAATTTTTTATCCAATCGGTTGGCCGATAGTCAAGCTCATCAGTTGGGGCCGCTACCCGAGTAAAGGTATGTGGTTCAAGGATACGCCCGAGTCGAACTGGACGATGGGATTAGGAATTGCTGCTGTGGTGATTGCGATAATGGTGGCGCTGCACCAGTTCTAGACCCCGTATCCGTACAATGTTGGGTTTGAATGGAGACGAGGCTATTCGAAAGCCGTTTCCGCCGTTCTCTGCACAAAGTAAGTTCCCTGTCCGCGTTATCTACCTCAAGCATTCTGCCTCATGCTGATATTCCACCCTCAGCGAATCTGCTCCCCTTGACGTCTTATCCAAGAATACTGGAAGGTTTTAGGTTCGGCTCGATGGCTCCTCCGCCGGTAGCTGCCCAGATCAGCGCCGCAGCAATAAGTACAATGTCCAAGCACCTGGACCTGTTCACGACTTACACCACTCCCCGCCAGGTGATACAACGCATATTTTCGTAGATCGAACCAGGCTTCATTATGTGTGGCCTCGGGCTCGACCCATGGCGTATTCGCGGGTGGCACTCTGTGGGCCGTCCACGGAGGAGAATCGTTTTGCCAAAGATGGCTATCGGCATGTTCAATACGCTCGACAAACGTCCTGTTCACCTCATAACAACAGGGGCCGATGGAGGGGCCTATTGCTATTCGCAATCCAGCGAGAGGAGCACCTTCCTTCTCTAACCGGCTTAACGAATGGCCGAGGATGCCAGCTTTCAACCCCTGCCACCCGGCGTGGATTGCCGCTACAAGTGGTTGATCTACCGACGCCACCAACACCGGTAAGCAATCGGCAGTGATGACCGCTACTGCATCCCGAACTCCTCTTGAGAACAGTGCATCGGCGACAGGGCGTTCACCCCGCCCTACCACGTCAGCATCGATGATGACCGTACCATGAGCCTGAGTGCAGTAACGTGTTCCTTCCGGCAGCGTTAAATTTCCAGAAGTTTCGAAACCATGATCTATGCCGGGGATATCGAGCAGCAACGAGGCGTGGTAGGTCATAAAGCAGATCCTATTGATGGGAATCCGTGATACCGACGCAACTTCGGCATGGAGGGCGGATCAAGCCCGTAGATACCCGCGCCGCGCAGATGCCACGGAGTTATGGGCTTAAGTCCAGCGCCAGGGAGCGCAAGGTGACTTCGCAGGACGTTCTTTGGTCAGGGTGACGTGCTAGCCGAATTTAAACCTACTATGCCCCGGAAGAATCATACCGTTTGACAAACCGGCGCTCGTCGACCGCGTAACCGTGCTGTTGATAAAAAGTGTGAGCCTGTATTCGATGATCACTGCTAGTCACCTCAGCTCGGACGCAAAGCTGCTCTGTAAAAAACGCGTCAGCAGCGGAAACAAGCATTGCCCCTACTCCTTGTCCTCGGAAATTTTCATCAATGACAAGGGAAGTTATGCGTCCGAGCCTACCCGGCTGATGAAACAGCTCAAGTACGTGCAAGCTTATGACACCGACAATATTTTTACCGTCTTGTGCCAGCAGCACGGTATCGCGAGCGCTAAGCTCTAAAGCCTCAAGCTTATCTCGGATTAGCTTTTGCGAGACTTGGTAGCCTAACTGGCCTAGGAGTTTGGATACCGATTCTGCATCGGCTAGTAAGGCTTTTCGCACTTTCATGTTGTTCTCAACTGGGTATTGCATAGGCTCGCCCATCATTTGTATCCGAGCGGCGCAGGGATGCTACTCACTGGACAAAAATCGGTCGATGATCATCGAGACCGCTTGCACCGGAGAGGTCAAGGCTGTGTCTATGCAAAACGGAGCTTCCTCCCACTGCTCATATTCATGATCCAGTACAGACTGCCAAGTGGGTGGAGTCAGCCCGGGAACATCAACCATCCTTGTTTCGACCCGGCGCTGATGCTCATGTTTATCGGAGCAAATCACTTGGATATTTGCCAATCGAATACCAGCCTGTGAGGCGATTTCGCTCCACGCGACTCGGCTTTCGAGGACGGGATTGACACAATCAACAATGACTGTGCGCCCCAAACGAAGGTTGCTCAGGGCGAGCTCATTAGCAACCATGTAACCACTGCGTCCCACATCTCGCGCAAGAGCACCCGAGTTTCGAATCGCCTGTTCAATCGTATCGATCCGCAGGTACACGGCGCCTGTTGCAGCGGCAAGATCATTGGCGATAGTCGTTTTTCCGGTGCCGGGAAGGCCGCTGAAGACGATGAGCATTCCATGTCCTTCGATGAGTGAGCTAACCCAGTGTAGCCAGCAACCAGTTATGCGGCAGCGAGACCAAGGGACAGACTACGATTTTAAACTCGTACTGGACGCAATCTTTCACATCCCTTTCACAGCCGAGCGCCTATGGTCATCTCAGCTCCTAGTGAAACCCTTTTAGCCCGGCCTCCCCAGTCGGGCTTTTCTTTGCGCGCCAAAGGTACGCCGACGCCGTGAAACCAGGGACAAGACCACGATTTTGGCCCCCTTGTAATCGGCCCGTTTCATATCGTGGGTGTGACCCATTTCCCTTCATGCTTCAATGAAGAACCCTGCGACTCTCCCCAATCCTGATCCTGTCGAGCGCCCTGTTTAAAGCATCCAAGGCATCGAGCAGGGCTTTCGCCTCAGCCTCCCGACCATCGCCCCAGAGGCGTTCCGCCATTTTGTTCAGTGCCTGGATGGAGCGCTCAATGTCAGCAGCCGTCGCTGCTTTGCTTTCCTGAAGTTTCTTTGGCATTGATCAACCCTCCCTGGGGGCGTTGCTTCATCAGCTTCGACGCAGATACATCACGGCAGAACGCTATGCAGGTGCTCCCTACCCATCCCCCGCCGATGCCCCCAATCAGCGCTTCGCGGACTCACACTGGACGCGCTGGTCATGATTGTCGATATTCCCGCAACTACTGCTGCCGGTGGTGGCATTGCAGTAGGCGCGCTGGTCATGGTCATCAATGTTGCCGCAGGAACTGCTACCCGTCTCCGCGTTGCATCGCGCACGCAAGTCATGATTATCGATGTTGCCGCAACTGCTGCCGCCCTGCTTGGCATTGCAATAGGCACGCTGGTCATGATCATCAATGTTGCCGCAGGAACTGCCTCCCAGCTCTGCGTTACACGCCGCACGCAAATCGTGATTATCAATGTTCCCGCAACTGCTGCCGCTTTCCCTGGCATTGCAATAAGCGCGCTGGTCATGATCATCGATGTTGCCACAACCGGCAAAGGCGTAACCGCTGAACATCAATACCATCGCAAGAATCACTTTCATTTCATACGTTCCTGGGCCTGCCAGGAAACAGCCTGGCACTGGTTGATCCTGTTTTATTGAGCGTCGCGACACGCTATCAAATTGACATCATTTTAAGGAAAAGTTCCGGAGCCGGATTGAGTGAAGCTGGAGGGATGCAGCCGGGCGTGAGGTGGGAAACAGGGGGACAGACCACGATTTTGAGTTCATCTGTAATCAGCCCGTCTCATAATCGTGGCCTGCCCCGCGTCCCCTCAATCCTTTAACTCTCACCTCATCTACTCGCACCATAGAAGTGATTCAGCACTATTAGCTCAAACACAGCCACCAATGCGCAGAACGCGATGAAGCCGGGGCTGAAGACCCGCTTGGGCTTGGATGGGCCGTCGCCCAGCCAGGTCGCGTCGGAGTAAAAGGAAAACACTACGAGAAATACCAACAACGCATAGGTCCACGCCTTGCTCCAGACTCCCTGTGTTTTCCATTGAGTCATCCGCGCTCTTCCGCAACCCACTTTATTCGTCGACTCATGACGCCGGTTATCCAGGATCGCATTACTTGGTTTTTGCGCTCTTGATGTCACTGATGATTTTCTGAGAAATAGCCTGGACCTGCTCTTTGGTCATAGCCGACATGACACCTTCCCAAGCCGACGAGGACGTGTCATAGGTGCGAGTTCCAATCAGGTGACCCGATTTCAAGTCCGAGTAGTCGGCACTGGAATTGACCCACGCATTTCCCACCATGACCCCGGCTCCGTAGCGCGCGCCTGGAGTCAGGTAACGGAAATTGGTTACGTTGATCTTGATACCGACACCGTCCTTGCCCTCGAGGCTTGATGCCTGAGCCTCTTTAAGGCTGTAGCCGGCGCGAGTTGCTTCGACTTGCAGGGCGTCATTCCACTCTTGCTTCAAGCGAGGCCAGTCCTCGTTTTGTTGAACCTTGCTGTTGCCTTGAAAGTTTACGATCAGGTTCTGCTTGGCTGACTCCTGAATGACGAGCGTTTCAGTCCCGCCGCTTTTTACAGAGGCAGCGCATCCGCTCAACATCAAAACAGCTACCGCGCAGGACAGCGCAATCGAAAGCTTGGATGTGTTCATTGAATTTCCATATCCACAAAATCGGTTGAGAGAGGAGTTAAATATCCCGCCGAGCCAGATGGGCCCACATGCTGGACGCGCAGAATTTAGCACCATTACTTCGCTGCTACGAGCCAAGGGCGGGCCAGGTGCGTGCATTAATCTAGCGGCCTCAGAATCGTGGTTTGTCACTTCTTAGCGGCGCGAAACCAGCCCTTACGCAGGCGCCTATGGGCAGGTAACAGCCTTTCGAGCCTGCTTCTTGGTCCACAGCAGACGACCATTGATTCGTCCCTCAGACCATGACTCGGTAACCAGAGCGCAATTGCCGCTCAGGTTCTCAACAAACGACCTTGGATAACCTTCAGGCTCATCTCCACCCAGACGCATCCAATTTGGATCTGGCGAGGTCACTGATTGATAAGGCATGCAGGCTGCCAGTGTGACCAGCGAGAGAGTCAAAACTACCTTTTTCATATAAGTCCCAATCAATGGCAACACACCAGGCCACTATGTTGCCACCCAGCCATCTTAAAAACACACCTGAGCTGGCGTCTGTACCCACCCGAGAGCCGAGGAGAGCCGAGGAGAGCCGAGGAGAGCCGAGGACAGACCACGATTTTTATAGTCGTGGTCTGTCCTCGATCCTCTTCAACCAAACAATCATCGGCATTTTTCCGGCTTGAGATGAGGGGGACGGCATGGTCAAATAACCGATAGCCTTTTGCCATGGATATCTCAGTTGAAGCAGTACCGCGGACCTATCCTATTTTTTTCAGTAATGATCTCACTCTTTGTCCTGCTTCAACTCTGGCATGCACGGTCTGCTTCGGAAGACAAAAAGGAGGAGCGAGAACGCCAGCTTAAAGGGACCGCGCTCATCATGAATGCCCAGTCCCAGAAGACGGTCGATGACACTCGCCTTGATTCGGTGACCTATCAAGACGGGATCATGCGTATCTCCTACACGCTTACAAAAACCTCGAAAGATGAAATCAATTCCGACGCATTTACGAAAGACAAAAAAGCTCTTGCGGCCTCTGTATCCTGCGATGAAAAAGGTCTAGGACAGTTCGTGAAGTCGGGGCTCTTGATCAAATACACAATCAATGATTCAAGCAGTGCTCCGATCACTGACTTTCAGATAAGCAAGTCCGATTGCCTTTGAAGGTCAGCCCTGAATAAGCCCGCCTCTCTCGCGGGCTTTTTTATGCGTGCCGTACCCGCCCTCTCGACGTTTCCGCGCAGTCCGTCCCCTCGAACACATCCCACTGACTCCTCTTCGCCGCGTACGCAAAGACTGGGGACAGACTACGGTTTCGCTCATCCTCAGATCCTGGTCTGTCTCTGTTTCCCCCCACCACCGGATTGAGAATATAGGGGGGCGACCAAAATCAGCACTTTGACTTCCTGTATCCAACTGGATACGGTCATTCATGATTTACCGCATACAGCAAACGCAGACGTTCACTGCTTGGCATTCATCGGTCCGTGATCTGCGAGCAAAAAACGCTATTGCCCGCCGCATTGATCGCGCCGCAGCAGGTAACCTGGGTGATGTGAAACCTGTCGGTGATGGTATTTCAGAGTTGCGTGTGGATGTAGGCGCTGGCTACCGGGACTATTTCACCATGCGCGGTGGATTGGTCATCGTGCTACTGGCGGGTGGTGACAAGTCTTCACAGAGTGCTGATATCCGGCGAGCGAAGAAATTGGCAAAGGAGATTTGAACATGAGCCAACACCTGACGACATTTGACATGGCGGCACTACTCGATAGCGACGAAGCCATCAGTGAATACCTTTCCCAAGTGCTGGCTGATGGTGATAGCGAGGAGTTTCTCCGAGCGATCGGCTATGTCGCCAAGGCCCGCGGAATGGCGCAGATCGCTAAGGACTCTGGCATGGGGCGAGAAAGCTTGTACAAGGCGTTCGCACCCGGATCAAAGCCGAGATTTGATACCGTACTCAAGGTCATTCATGCGCTAGGCATTGATCTTCATGCGCAGCCTGGGCATGCCGCTAATCATTCACCTGCCTGACGAACGGATTAGACAGATACAAGAAGCCTGGCACTGGGACCGAGTGACGTTGGGAACAAACCACGATTTTGTATCCGCCGACAATCAGCCCGTCCACAATCGTGGTTTGTCCCCGTTTTCCCTCGCAAGAACGGTAATCAGCGCTCCAGACCGGGCAAAGCATGGGCCAGGCTCGTCGGCCACAGGGTTAAGCAGCCCTGCGTACGCAGTTTAAGCAATGCTGATCGCAGTAAGAACCAACAGCCATGCGAGGGAAACCGGGGACAGGCCATGATTTGAAATAACTTTACTTGGCTCTCACAATCGTGGCCTGTCCCGGTTTTCTCTATTTAGAAGGTTTGTGCACCGGCAGGGTTGGATGTTTCGGCTTATTTTCCGGGTTTACGTGGCGCCTTCTATCATCCTTACCATCGTCGCGCGCTGGCTTAGGTCCCGGTTTGATGTTGGTTAGCATGCATTTCCCCTTGTGTCCGCAAATTGATTTCGATGTGAAATAGAAAGACGGTGGCGGTGCATCTACCGCGCAACCTTTCTGAGCTTCGCAAAAAATACGTAGCGTCAATTTGCTATGAGTCAAGGCAACGAGCGATCAGGACACAGTCGCTTGAGGAACCGAGCTTGGTGGATCCTGCATAATCGCGGTCTGTCCTTAGATTTGATTATCTTCTGGTGTGATGCTTCGTGTTTAGCAATTGAAAAGTAAATTGCACCGGGCACACCACCCTTCAGCTGCGCTCCGGTTCATTGGAAAACGGAGGAGAGGATGACTTGTATCGGCAACCGTCAAAACCAGTGAGAATCCTATGAATCTACGCCGAATCTCGTCGGCTGGAACGCTCATGCCTGCCCCATCGACTATTTGAATAACGCCGCCCGACACCATGCTGTCAATCTGTTGCCACTCACACTGCCAGCCTGTTACCCACGTGAAGTCTCGAATTTGATAGTCGCCGGTGGCGCTTTGGCATTGAGCGAGCTTCTTGTTGGAGAGGTCAAAGACAAAAAATATGGGGCTTGGATAGCCGAGCAGTTGAGTATCGTCAAGGCTCAGACCTTCTTTTAGGTTGATGGATGCTACAAGTGCTTTTGCTCGTCTCTTGCGCTGTATCAAGTGCCATATGGCGAGGCAAAAAATAGAAACAGAAGCCAGGAAGAGCTGACGTCCATCGACTGAAAGCTTATCGGGCCAAAACTCTATCATGCCCCACAAGAGTCCTATCGTCGTAAGCCCCGATAACCAAGCGGCGGGGATCACTATACTGTTAGCGAGGCTAGCTCCGAGCGTCCTCAAACAGCTTGTCATACTGCATCCAATATCATTTATAGAAGAACTCGTAGGTTATCACTCACAGGGCGCTGACTTATGGGAAAAGGGAAGGGATTTATTTTCTAGTCGGCAGTTGATCCAAGCGAATCCACTCGATGAAAGCTCTCAGCGCAGCGAAGCAAAAAATCAATCTACCCCCTTTTTTTCCTCATTCGACTTGACCAGCACGCGAGGTAGTGAACACCAGCAGAGAACGGCCAGAAGTGGTCATCTGAAATGCCCCCGCCCCTCACATCGCCTTGGAAGAGATCGCATGTGCCAACCCAAAACGTACCTTGAGCAAACGCGGCTAGGCGCGTTCACGTCGCTATAGTCGACTCTATTGCCGACCGTACTTCCAGGAGCCTTTTCCCAGTGTCTGACATGTCGCCCAACTTCGCTTACACAAAACGCTTCAACGCCGTCCTCGCCTACATTAATGAGAATCTCGAAGGTGATCTGTCGGTGAATACGTTGAGCCATGTGGCGAACTTTTCGGCATTTCACTTCCATCGACAATTCACCGCGTTCGTAGGCGTGCCTGTTTCACGTTATGTGCAACTGATGCGATTACGACGCGCGGCGCACCGCCTAGCCGCCGCCGCTGATCACTCGGTACTGGAGGCCGCACTCGGTGCCGGCTTCGAAAGCCCGGAGGCATTTTGCAGGGCGTTCAGGCGGGCGTTCGGTATGACGCCGAGTGCGTTCAGGAAGGAGCCGAACTGGCAGGTCTGGAATGCGGTGTTCGCAATCCCTCATTTTTCCAGGACTATCATCATGCAAATACGAATCGTGCAATTCCCTGAAGTCAGGGTCGCAGCATTTGAACACTGCGGGCCCGCCGGGCTCGTCAATGAGAGCGTGCGCAAGTTCATCGAGTGGCGTAAGCAGAGCGGACAGTCGCCGGTGGCGTCGAGTCGCAGCTTTGGCATTCCCTATGGCAACCCCGATACGACACCTGCGCAAGCATTCCGATTCGCCATCTGCGGCGAGATTCACGAGGCCGTGGCGCCGAATGAGTTCGGCGTGCGCGAAATCGTCATTCCCGGCGGTCGCTGCGTCGTGGTACGACATATGGGGTCACCGGATCACATCGGCGAAACGATCTATCCGATTTACCGCGATTGGCTTCCTGCCAGTGGAGAGGAACTTCGTGACCAGCCGCTGTTCTTCCATTACCTGAGCATCTACCCCGAGACACCGCAGGATCACTGGCAAACTGATGTGTATGTTCCGCTGCAATAGCGGGGCAAGCAGCCTTCCCCCCAAAGCTCGTAAAGGCTCCAAGGCAACCGTCAACAAGAGCGTCTTGCCCACGCCATCGGCCTAAGGTGATTTCGTCAAGACGTACCTACCGGACGGCTACTGAACCAGGGACGAGGCCCTGATGATTTTTAGACCAGGCTTATCCGGTCTGCTTGACGGATTAAGCGGTGCTGTACCACGCTCAGGGAGCGTGGCGGAAAGTAGAACGAGAAACCTGGCGTATAGGAAAGGCCAGGTCGGCATCAGAAAGAGGCCGCGATTGCTTGGGCGAATTGCTGGTCAGACATCAGCGGTGGCTTGTATGCCGTATGGTAATAGCGTAGTGCCTGCTCAAACTGAGCGCCGCGAATCTCGCCATCTGAGCCAATGAATGCAAGCGCGTCGGCCTTGGCGGGCTTGAAGTTTCTTGCAGCCACCTCAGAAAGCCCGGTAGTTAAAGAAAGGACAGTGGTTGGAGCTAATGTGATCATCATCATCGAGTGTTCATACGAGCCTTTAGGTTCCGCGGCTGTATAAGCGCTGATTGATACCGTGATGGCGATTACCAAGGTCTTCCATGAACCCATACTTCGATACTTCCATTGCGATCAAAGGGTTGATATCGGTGGTCGCTTTTCCAAAGCGTTTCCAAACGCAACAAAAAAGGGCCCACCTTTCGGTGAGCCCTTCTAGACCGCCCAGCAGAGCGGATTTTGTTTGGTAGGCGCGATTGGACTCGAACCAACGACCCCCACCATGTCAAGGTGGTGCTCTAACCAACTGAGCTACGTGCCTGCTGTGAGGCGGCATTCTACGGAATTCCGGAGGGGTGTCAACACCTTTTTTTCACCTAACCCTATGAATATGCAAAATATTTAATTTCACCAAGGCAACGAAGATTTTGCGGTAGCTGGCGGCCGATTTTTATCTCGGGTAGGATCGCTGCATTCGTAAAAAATATAAAACAGAGGTTGCAGAATGGCGAACACATCCTATCCAGCGTCCTATTACGCCGCGTCGGCCAACCCGGTTCCTCCGCGCCCTGCCCTGCAGGATGACGTCGAGACGGATGTTTGCGTGATCGGCGCTGGTTACACCGGCCTGTCCTCTGCACTGTTTTTGCTGGAGAACGGTTTCAAGGTCACCGTGCTTGAGGCCGCGAAGGTCGGTTTTGGGGCTTCGGGTCGCAATGGCGGGCAGATCGTTAACAGTTATAGCCGCGACATTGATGTGATCGAACGCAGCGTTGGCCCTCAACAGGCGCAGTTGCTAGGCAACATGGCGTTCGAGGGTGGACGGATCATTCGCGAGCGAGTGGCGAAGTATCAGATTCAGTGTGATTTGAAGGACGGTGGTGTATTCGCCGCCCTTACCGCTAAACAGATGGGCCACCTGGAGTCGCAGAAGCGTTTATGGGAGCGATTCGGGCATACCCAGCTGGAGCTGCTGGATCAGCGGCGTATTCGCGAGGTGGTGGCTTGCGATGAGTATGTGGGCGGCATGCTCGATATGAGCGGCGGGCATATTCATCCGCTCAACCTGGCCTTGGGCGAAGCGGCGGCTGTGGAGTCGCTGGGCGGGGTGATTTATGAGCAATCGCCAGCAGTGCGCATCGAGCGGGGTCCCAGCCCGGTTGTGCATACGCCACAGGGCAAGGTCAGGGCCAAGTTCATTATCGTGGCGGGCAATGCTTACCTGGGCAATCTGGTGCCAGAGCTGGCGGCCAAATCCATGCCTTGTGGTACGCAGGTGATTGCCACCGCGCCGTTGGGCGATGAACTGGCTCATAGCCTGCTGCCTCAGGATTATTGCGTCGAAGACTGCAACTATCTGCTCGATTACTACCGACTGACGGGCGACAAACGTCTGATCTTCGGGGGCGGCGTGGTGTATGGCGCTAGGGATCCGGCGAACATTGAGGCGATCATTCGGCCGAAGATGCTCAAGGCCTTTCCGCAGCTCAAGGATGTGAAGATCGATTACGCCTGGACCGGAAATTTCCTGCTGACGTTGTCGCGTCTTCCGCAGGTCGGGCGGCTGGGGGATAACATTTATTATTCCCAGGGCTGCAGTGGCCATGGCGTGACGTATACGCATCTGGCGGGTAAGGTCCTGGCTGAGGCGCTGCGAGGTCAGGCTGAGCGTTTTGATGCGTTTGCGGACCTGCCCCACTACCCCTTCCCCGGCGGTCAGTTGTTGCGTACGCCATTTGCGGCGATGGGGGCTTGGTATTACGGGTTGCGGGATAAATTGGGGTTCTGAGAACGACAACACATCACCAAAGGGCTGCTTCACGCAGCCCAGCGGGGCGGTGCGACGTTTCGCTAAATCCCCTCGCCACGGGCCTGTTCCAATCTTTCAAATCGCAAAAACAAAAAACCCCGGTCTTTCGACCAGGGTCTTTGCTATCGACTAGAAGTAGCTTTGCAGCTTGCTTCTTAGCTTCAAGGCGTTCAGTGGGCCTCGAAGCAGATATGGCGCAGCGGACGGGACTCGAACCCGCGACCCCCGGCGTGACAGGCCGGTATTCTAACCGACTGAACTACCGCTGCGTATCGCTATGAACTTGCGTCCAGTTAACTCGTCTGATCCAAACCCTTGGGCTTGAATCTCGAACCAGGCGAAGCCTACTTCGGAAAATATGGCGCAGCGGACGGGACTCGAACCCGCGACCCCCGGCGTGACAGGCCGGTATTCTAACCGACTGAACTACCGCTGCGCGTCGGTGGAGGCTTTTGACAGCTTCCGTCTTGCTTTCGCAAAACTCTCGTAAAACATGGTGGGTGATGACGGGATCGAACCGCCGACATTCTGCTTGTAAGGCAGACGCTCTCCCAGCTGAGCTAATCACCCTTTGCTTCGTTGAGGCCGCGAAATTTACGCAGGTACCGAAGCTAAGTCAATAGCAGGGTTGAAGTTTTTTCAAAACAGTTTCAAACGGCACCCGCAACCGCACTTACGTATAAATCATTTTCTTGGTCATGCCGCCGTCCACCACGAACTCCTGCCCCGTGACAAAACCGGCATTGCGCGACAACAGCCACGCCACCATCGCCGCCACGTCCTCTACCGTACCTACCCTGCCCGCTGGATGCTGGGCGTGATCGGCGTCGGTCAGCGGCTGTGCACGACGCTGGGAGGGATCGCGCGCGTCGATCCAGCCAGGGCTGACAGCGTTGACCCGGATCTCCGGCCCGAGGCTGATTGCCAGGGCATGAGTCAGGGCCAGCAAGCCGCCCTTGCTCGCCGCATAGGCTTCGGTGTCGGGTTCCGATTGCGCAGCGCGGGTCGAGGCCAGGTTGACGATGGCGCCGTTGTGAGCGCGCAGATACGGCGCGCAGTGCTTGGCCAGCAGCATCGGCCCACCCAGATTCACCGCCAGGACCCGATTCCAATAGGCCAGGTCCAGGCTTTCCAGAGTGATGTTGTGCGGGTCGGCGATGGCCGCGTTGCACACCAGCGCGTCGAGCCGCCCGAACTGCCCGAGCACCTCGGCGATACCGGTGGCGACCTGCGCCTCGTCCGCCACGTCCATGGCGATGAACCAGGCATTGTCGCCCAGGGTCTTCGCCACCTTGGAACCGCGCTCGCGGTCCAGGTCGGTCAGCACCACCTGCCAGCCTTCACAGATCAACCAGGCAGCGATGCCCAGGCCGATGCCCCGTGCGGCGCCCGTAACCAGTGCAACCCGGCCATGAGTGCCGCTCGGCGGCGTAGCCAGCTCGATCACAAGGCCGCCAACCCGCGGGCCAGGTCGGCTTGCAGATCGGCCACGTCTTCCAGACCGACCGCAACGCGGATCAGGCTGTCACGAATACCCGCCGATTCACGTTCCTGGGGCGACAGGCGACCGTGGGACGTGGTGCTCGGGTGGGTGATAGTGGTCTTGGTGTCACCCAGGTTGGCGGTGATGGAAATCAACCGGGTCGCGTCGATGAAGCGCCAGGCGCCCTCCTTGCCCCCCCTGACCTCAAAGCTCACCACCGCACCGAAACCGCGCTGCTGACGCAAGGCCAAGTCATGTTGCGGATGGCTCTTGAGGCCGGCGTAATGCACTTTCTCGATGCCGTCCTGCTGCTCCAGCCACTCGGCCAGGGCCTGGGCATTGGCGCAATGAGCTTTCATGCGCAGGCCGAGGGTTTCCAGGCCCTTGAGGAAGATCCAGGCGTTGAACGGGCTGAGAGTGGGACCTGCGGTGCGCAAAAAGCCCACCACTTCCTTCATCTGCTCGCTACGACCGGCCACCACGCCACCCATGCAACGGCCCTGGCCGTCGATGAACTTGGTTGCCGAATGCACCACCACGTCCGCGCCCAACTTCAGCGGTTGTTGCAGCGCCGGGGTGCAGAAGCAGTTATCGACCACCAGCATGGCGCCCTTGGCATGGGCGATTTCCGCCAGCGCGGCGATGTCCACCAGCTCGGCCAGGGGGTTGGAAGGCGACTCGACGAACAGCAGCTTGGTATTGGCCTTGATTGCCGCATCCCAAGCGGACAGGTCCGCCAGGGGCACGTAATCGACTTCCACGCCAAAGCGCTTGAAGTACTTTTCGAACAGGCTGATGGTCGAGCCGAAGACGCTGCGCGACACCAGCACGTGGTCGCCAGCGCTGCACAGGCTCATCACCACGGCCATGATCGCGGCCATGCCGGTGGCAGTGGCCACAGCTTGCTCGGCGCCTTCCAGGGCGGCGATGCGCTCCTCGAAAGCCCGCACGGTCGGGTTGGTGTAGCGCGAGTAGACGTTGCCCGGCACTTCGCCAGCAAACCGTGCGGCTGCATCGGCAGCAGTGCGGAACACGTAGCTGGAGGTGAAAAACATCGGATCGCCATGTTCGGCTTCCGGTGTACGGTGCTGACCCGCGCGAACCGCCAGGGTATAGAACGCTACGCCCTCAAGGTCGCTGTCCAGCCGACCGGCATCCCAATCCTGACTCATGCTGTCACTCCTGAAATCGGTTTAAACGCAAACCGGCCCCTCAGGGCCGGTTGGTTAATCAATTGTTGTACAGATCGATGATCGCGCTGACCGCCTGAGTCTTGGCCTTGGACGCATCGTTACGTGCGTTCTCGATCTTGTTCAGGTAGGCCTCGTCGATGTCGCCGGTGACGTACTTGCCATCGAATACCGCGCAATCGAAGTGCTCGATCTTGATCTTGCCGCCACCGACCGCTTCGATCAGGTCCGGCAGGTCCTGGTAGATCAACCAGTCGGCGCCGATCAGGTCGGCCACGTCCTGGGTGGTACGGTTATGAGCGATCAGCTCATGGGCACTCGGCATGTCGATGCCGTAGACGTTAGGGTAGCGCACAGCCGGGGCCGCAGAGCAGAAATACACGTTCTTGGCACCGGCTTCACGGGCCATCTGGATGATCTGCTTGCACGTGGTGCCACGCACGATGGAGTCGTCCACCAGCATCACGTTCTTGCCGCGGAATTCCAGTTCGATGGCGTTGAGCTTCTGGCGTACGGACTTTTTCCGTGCAGCCTGGCCCGGCATGATGAAGGTCCGGCCGATGTAGCGGTTCTTCACGAAACCTTCGCGGAACTTGACGCCCAGGTGGTTCGCCAGCTCCAGGGCCGCAGTGCGGCTGGTGTCGGGGATCGGGATGACCACGTCGATGTCATGATCCGGACGCTCGCGCAGGATCTTGTCGGCCAGTTTTTCACCCATGCGCAGGCGGGCCTTGTAGACCGAGACGCCGTCGATGATCGAGTCCGGACGCGCCAGGTAGACATGTTCGAAGATGCACGGGGTCAAGGACGGGTTGGTCGCGCACTGACGGGTGTGCAGCTTGCCGTCTTCAGTGATGTAGACCGCTTCGCCCGGGGCCAGGTCGCGAATCAAGGTGAAACCCAGCACGTCCAGGGACACGCTTTCGGAGGCGATCATGTATTCGACGCCTTCGTCGGTGTGACGCTGGCCGAACACGATCGGGCGGATACCGTGGGGATCGCGGAAACCGACGATGCCGTAGCCGGTGATCATCGCCACCACCGCATAGCCGCCGACGCAACGGTTGTGCACGTCGGTCACGGCGGCGAACACGTCTTCCTCGGTAGGCTGCAGCTTGCCGCGCTGGGCCAGTTCGTGAGCGAACACGTTGAGCATCACTTCCGAGTCGGAATTGGTGTTGACGTGGCGCAAGTCAGATTCGTAGATCTCCTTGGCCAGTTGTTCGACGTTGGTCAGGTTGCCGTTGTGCGCCAAGGTGATGCCGTACGGCGAGTTGACGTAGAACGGCTGGGCTTCAGCCGACGTCGAGCTGCCCGCGGTCGGGTAGCGCACGTGGCCGATACCCATGTGACCGACCAGGCGCTGCATGTGGCGCTGGTGGAACACATCACGCACCAGGCCGTTGTCCTTGCGCAGGAATAACCGGCCGTCATGGCTGGTCACGATACCGGCAGCGTCCTGGCCGCGGTGCTGGAGCACGGTTAGCGCGTCATACAGCGCCTGATTGACGTTCGACTTACCGACGATACCGACGATGCCACACATGCGACGCAACCCCTACTTAATGGATCTGAACTGAACAACACTTACTGCGGCGTTTTGGCCATCGGCAAGAGGTGTTCCTTGAACGGTATTTCAGCGGGTACGCTGATACCGCTGGCAAGCCACTGACTGCTCCAACCCAGGATCAGGTTTTTGGACCAGTCTGCGACCAATAGAAATTGTGGCACGAGCCGGGACTCCTGCCACCACGTATCCTGCTGTACCGGCCCCAGGCTCAAGAGCCCGACGGCCACGACCACCAGCAACGCGCCACGCGCGGCGCCAAAGGCCATGCCCAGGAACCGGTCCGTCCCGGAAAGCCCGGTGACGCGAATCAGTTCGCCGATCAGATAATTGATCATTGCGCCAACCAGCAAGGTGGCGATAAACAAGATGGCACAGCCCGCGATCACGCGAGCCGACGGAGTTTCGATGTATCCGGCGAGGTACTGGGACAGCGAACCACCAAACATCCAGGCTACGACTCCCGCGATGATCCAGGTCAGCAGCGAGAGGGCTTCCTTGACGAAGCCGCGGCTCAGACTGATCAATGCGGAGATGGCGACGATCGCAACGATCGCCCAGTCAACCCAGGTAAATGGCACGGTGCAGCCTACGGACGGATAAGGCGGCGCATTTTAGCAGAGCGCAGGGCTGTCGGTAAGCTGCACGATTCAAATCAGCTAAATCGCTGTCAGCCGCGCTCTGGCTGGAAGCGCACCACAAAACCCTTGAGGTTCTGCTGGCGGCTGAGCAGATCACGCAGGCGGTCGGCTTCGGCACGCTCGATCAGCGGGCCGACAAACACCCGATTCTTGCCATCGGCGGAACGGATGTAGGCGTTGTAGCCCTGGCTGCGCAGGGTTTTCTGCAAGTTCTCGGCACTTTCGCGACTGGTCAGGCTGGCCAGTTGCACCGACCAACTGACCGACAGGCCATTGGCATCCACGCGGCTTTGCGTGGTGTCCGGCTTGGTCGTGGCGGCGGTAATCGGCTGGCTTGGGGCCGGCTTGACCGCTGGAGCGGCCGGAACGGGGGCTGGGGCTGGAGCCGGAGCGACTGACGGCTTGTTCGGTGCGGCAGGCGCAGGCGTTGCGGGTGCAGGTGCAGGCGCTATCGGCATCGACGGCGCCGATTGCTCGGCCAGCTCCTCGTCGCTCGGGACAGGTTCCTGAGGCAATGCCTGGGGCTCGGGCACCGCCACGGGTTCGACTTGCACAGGCGGCACCGAAGGCGCCTGGGGCGCGGCTGGCGCGTCAACCGTGACCTGGCGTTGCTCGTCCTGACGGGAAAACAGCATCGGCAGGAAAATCACCGCCAGGGCCACCAACACCAGGGCCCCGACCATGCGCTGCTTGTACGCCTTATCCAGCAATGCCATCTGCAGCCTCCTCCGTGGAGCGCCGGGCCAACCATTGAAGGGCCTCGGCAACACAAAAAAATGATCCGAACAGCAGGATTTCATCATCGGCCGTCGCCAGGGCGCACTGCCCTTCCAAGGCATCGGCCACGCTAGCGTAGGCTTGCACTGAAGCGCCATGGCGCTGCAAGGCTTCCTGCAACTGCGCCGCGGTACGCGAGCGCGGCGAATCCAGTGGCGTCACCGCCCAATGCTGGACACTAGCACCCAACGCCTCGACAACGCCATCCAGATCCTTGTCGGACAGCAGCCCGAACACCGCCAGGCGCCGCCCCACCACGGGCCGCCGTGCCAGGCGCTCGGCCAGGTACTGCGCCGCGTGGGGGTTATGGCCGACATCCAGCAACAGGTTCAGACGCTTGCCTTGCCAATCGAACCGACGACGATCGAGGCGCCCGACCACACGGGTCGCCTGCAGCGCCTGGACGATTTGCCCGGCATCCCATGGCAAGCCCAGCAACAGGTAGGCCTGGAGCGCCAGGGCGGCGTTTTCCATCGGCAGGTCCAGCAAGGGCAGATCGTGCAATTCCACCGGATTGCCCTGCAGGTCGCTGCCGCGCCATTGCCAGTGCTGCTCGGTCATCGCCAGGTCGAAATCCCGCCCGCGCAGAAAGAACGGGCAGTTCAATTCGCGAACCTTGTCCAGCAACGGCTGGGGAGGATTGAGATCGCCGCAGAGCGCAGGCGCGCCCTGGCGAAAGATGCCGGCCTTCTCGAAGGCCACGGATTCGCGGGTATCGCCCAGGTAATCGGCATGGTCCACGCCAATGCTGGTGACCAGTGCAATGTCTGCGTCCACCAGGTTGACCGTATCCAACCGTCCGCCCAGGCCGACCTCCAGCACGACCGCATCGAGACCGGCATGGGCAAACAACCAGAACGCCGCCAGGGTGCCCATCTCGAAATAAGTGAGGGTTGTATCGCCTCGCCCGGCTTCCACCGCGGCAAAGGCTTCGCACAGCTGGGCGTCAGAGGCTTCGACGCCGTTCACCTGCACCCGCTCGTTGTAGCGCAGCAGGTGCGGCGAGCTGTAGACACCGACGCTCAGCCCCTGGGCCCGCAGCAGCGAAGCCACGAAGGCGCAGGTCGAACCCTTGCCGTTGGTGCCAGTGACGGTGATGACCCGGGGCGCCGGCTTGGCCAGTCCCATGCGGGACGCTACCGTTTGCGAGCGCTCCAGCCCCATGTCGATGGCCGATGGATGCAACTGCTCGAGGTAGGCAAGCCAGTCGCCCAGGGTGCGTTGGGTCATAGCCCGGCAGGCACTGGCGGAACCACGATCGGCTCGATCGGTGCGGCGACGAATTTCGGCGTCGGCAGACCCATCAGTTGTGCCAGCAGGTTGCCCAGGCGCGGACGCAGCTCCTGGCGATGGATGATCATGTCAATGGCACCGTGCTCCAGCAGGAACTCGCTGCGCTGGAAGCCTTCCGGCAGTTTTTCACGCACGGTCTGCTCGATCACACGCGGGCCGGCAAAGCCGATCAGGGCTTTCGGCTCGCCGACGATCACGTCGCCCAGCATCGCCAGGCTGGCGGAAACACCACCGTAGACCGGATCGGTCAGCACCGAGATGAACGGAATGCCTTCTTCGCGCAGACGCGCCAGCACCGCGGAGGTCTTGGCCATTTGCATCAGGGAGATCAGCGCTTCCTGCATCCGCGCACCGCCGGAAGCGGCGAAGCAGATCATCGGGCAACGGTTTTCCAGAGCGTAGTTGGCGGCACGAACGAAGCGCTCACCGACGATGGCGCCCATGGAACCGCCCATGAAGGAAAATTCGAAGGCCGAGACCACCACCGGCATGCCCAGCAGGGTGCCACTCATGGATATCAGCGCATCTTTTTCGCCGGTCTGCTTCTGGGCAGCGGTCAGGCGGTCCTTGTATTTCTTGCCATCGCGGAATTTCAGGCGATCCACTGGCTCCAGGTCGGCACCCAGCTCAACACGGCCTTCGGCATCGAGGAAAATGTCGATACGGGCACGCGCGCCGATGCGCATGTGGTGGTTGCACTTGGGGCAAACGTCCAGGGTCTTTTCCAGTTCGGGACGGTACAGCACCGCCTCGCAGGATGGACATTTGTGCCACAGACCTTCAGGCACCGAGCTTTTCTTCACCTCGGAACGCATGATCGAAGGGATCAGTTTGTCTACCAACCAGTTGCTCATGCTTTCTTTCTCCAGTACCGGCGGCCCGAACGCTTTGGTTCGCGGCCCCGCGTATGCCCTTGAGCTAAATTCATTGTGCGGCGAGTCGAGGGGCCGCCACGGTCAGTGCAAAACATGACCTGCGTGCAACCCAACCTTCCTCAGCCATCCCGGCAACCGCACGGCGGCTACCACTTCGCTATCGGCCCACCCGGAGGCGGCACCTGCCTGCTTTGTACAGTGCTGGTATGGACGGCGGCAGTCTGCCAGCCGTCACATTGACGACTGGCTACTGCGCACAGCGGCCATGAATGCACGAATCTTTGCAGGGTCCTTGATGCCCTTGCTCTGCTCCACACCTCCGCTCACGTCCACCGCGTAAGGGCGAACCTGGCGAATGGCCTGAGCCACGTTGTCCACGGTCAGGCCACCGGCCAGGATAATCGGTTTGTCCAGGCCTTGGGGCACCAGCGACCAATCGAACGCTTCACCGGTCCCTCCGGGAACGCCTTCCACATAGGTGTCCAGCAAAATGCCGCTGGCACCGGCGAAAGTTGCGCAACTGGCGGCAATGTCATCCCCGGCCTTGACCCGCAACGCCTTGATGTATGGGCGATGCCAGCCCTCGCAATCGGCCGGGGCCTCGTCGCCATGGAACTGCAACAAACCCAGCGGCACCGCATCGAGTATTTCGCCCAACTCGCAACGACTGGCATTGACGAACAGGCCCACCGAGGTCACGAACGGCGGCAGGGCCTCGATGATCGCCCTCGCCTGCTGCACCGTCACCGCGCGCGGGCTCTTGGCGTAAAACACCAGCCCGATGGCATCGGCCCCGGCCTCGACCGCCGCCAACGCGTCCTCGACGCGGGTGATCCCGCAAATCTTGCTGCGAACGACCGGCATGGTGGGTAAAACCTCAGGCAAATCCGTGAAAGTCCCGGATGGTAGCAAATGCTGCGGAGGGCGTCAGCCGTCGAGTTCCGAGAAGCCCGTGAGGAAATGTGGCCCGATGTAACGCTCCGGCAGCTCGAATTCATCGCGATATTCGACCTGTACCAGGTACAAGCCAAACGGGTGCGCCGTGACGCCACCGGAGCGTCGGATGCGACTGTCGAGCACTTCCTTGATCCACTCCACCGGCCGTTCGCCAGCACCAATGGTCATCAGCACGCCGGCAATGTTGCGCACCATGTGATGCAGGAACGCGCTGGCGCGGATGTCGAGCACGATCATCTTGCCGTGACGGGTCACGCGCAGGTGATGCAACTCTTTGATCGGCGACTTGGCCTGGCACTGGCCGGCACGGAAGGCGCTGAAATCATGGACGCCGACCAGGTATTGCGCGGCCTCGGCCATGCGCTCGACGTCCAGCGGGCGGTGATTCCAGGTGATTTCTTCGTTCAGGTGCGCCGGGCGGATCTGATCGTTGTAGATCACGTAGCGATACCGCCGGGCGATGGCCTTGAAGCGTGCATGAAAGTGCGCCGGCATCACCTTGGCCCAACTGACGCTGACATCGTGGGGCAAGTTGATGTTGGCGCCCATCACCCAGGCCTTCATCGAGCGCTCGGCCTGGGTGTCGAAATGCACCACTTGGCCGCAGGCATGCACACCAGCATCGGTACGACCGGCGCAATGCAGCGACACGGGCGAGTCGGCGACTTTGGACAGGGCGTTTTCAAGGGTTTCCTGCACCGTCAATACACCGGAAGCCTGGCGCTGCCAGCCACGATAGCGCGAGCCTTTGTATTCAACGCCCAAGGCGATCCGGAAAAAGCCGTCGGCCGCCATTTCGGCGGCCGGGTTGTCTATGTTTGCCAAGAAATTACAGCCTGCTGAGGTACGCAAAGGCGGGCATTATAAGGCCGATGGCTTGGGATGCCAGTCCGACGGGTGATCCTGTGTTGAATGAGCTGACGCTATCGCGAGCAAGCTTTGCTCCCACCACCCCCCCTGTGGGAGCCGAGCTTGCTCGCGATAGCGGTGGGTCAGCTTGCATTGATGTTGAATGTACCTTGGTCATCGAGAGCAAGCTTTGCTCCCACCGCAAATCCCCTGTGGGAGCGAGCCTGCTCGCGATGAGGCCAGTCCAAACACCCGCAAATCCCGCCACAAACAGAAACGGCAGCCTCACCGGCTGCCATTCTTGTATAACCACTGACTCAAGCCAAGCGCGACAACATCTCCTGCGCTTCGCTCTTCTGGGTGGCGTCGCCTTCGCTGAGGACTTCGCCGAGGATGTCGCGGGCGCCGTCGTTGTCGCCCATGTCGATGTAGGCCTGGGCCAGATCGAGCTTGGTCGCCACTTCGTCGGTACCGCTAAGGAAGTCGAAGTCCGGCTCGTCTTCAGCACCGACCAGGGCATCTTCGGCGGTAAACGTCGGCTGGCCCAGGCTGTCGGACAGGCGATCCAGCTCGGCGTTTACATCATCCAGCTCGGACTCGAAGGCATCCTTGGGCGCATCGTGCGCGTCCATTTCGTCAGACAGGGACAGATCGAAGTCCGCCGGCAGTTCGAGATCGTCGGCTGGGGTGTCAGCCAAGGCTGGCGCTTCAGTCGCAGGCAAATCCAGGCCCTTGAGATCGTCGCCCAGGTCCAGCAGGAAGTCTTCGTCGTCGAGCGCCGGGATCGGGGTCGGCGCATCGGCGCCCAGGTCCAGGTCGAATTCCGACAGGTCGTCCAGGCTTTCGTTGGCTTCAGTCTGCTGCTTGAGCACCGACTCGAAACTCAGGTCGTCGTCTTCCGGGAACGCGTCCAGCTCAGCGACAGGCTCTGGCATCGGCGCAGCCGGGGTCGTTTCCAGGTCATCCAGGCTCAGGTCGAAGGCGCTGTCCAGCTCTTCGTCGGTCGGTGTCTTGTCTTCCAGCAGCTCCTTGACGTACTGCGCGTCCAGCTCTGCTGCCACTGTCGCGGCGGCCAAGCCTGCCGAGGTGGCGATCACCATGGCCGGGAAACGGCTTTTCAGCTGTTCGACCTGGGCGAAGTTTTCGCCATTGGCCACCAACTGGCGTTCCTGGGCGACGAAGGCGTCGCGGTCGCCCTGCTGACCGTAGACTTCCATCAGCTTCAGGCGCAGGTCGCTGCGCTGGGGCTCGGCCTTGATGCCTTGTTCAAGCAGGTCGGCGGCCTGGTTCAAGCGGCCGCGATCGATATGGGACTGGGCCTGGGGCAGCACGTCGTCGGAGCGCTCGGCAGCCGGAGCCACCAATGGCGCTGCGATAGGCGGTGTGACCACCACAGGCGCAACCACTGGAGCCGGCTTGGGGACTGGCGCAGGGGCAGGCACGGGTTTTGGCTCAAGTTTTACGCTTGGCGGCGGAACATCAATGCCCTCGAAGCTGCTCGGGGGCAGATCGAGCTCCGGGGAGAAGTCAGCCTCCTCCTCGAGGGCCCGGGCCATGCGCAAGTGTTTTTCCGCTTCCTGCTGGGCCTTGCGGCGACGGGCGAGCAACAACAGCAACAACAGCAGGAGCAGCGCGCCGCCGCCAATCAATCCCAGCAGGATCGGATTGGTCAGCAGGTCGTTGTATTTTTGCTCGTTGGACGCGGCAGGCGTCGGCTCGACCGGAGTGGCAGGCGGCGTCGCTTCCGGGGCTGCCTCTGGCGCAGGTGCAGCCGCCGGGGCCTGTGCCGCTGGCGCAGGAGTCAGCTCTGCGGACATTGCAGGAGGTGCCTCGCCAGCAGGAGGAACGGCGGCACCTTCGGCCTGCATCTTGGCCAGTTGGTTGTTCTTCAGCTCGATCAGGCGCTGCAGTTTGTCCAGTTGGCTCTGCAGATCCGCCATGCGGCTTTTCAGTTCTTCGTTATCCCGGCGAGCCGAGTCGAGGCTTTCCTGGGTGACTGCAAGCTTGTTGGTGAGCGCCTGGGCATCGCCGGCAGCGCCCTTGCCCTTGCCGCCCGCCTTCGCTGAGTCAGCCGACACCAGGCTCAAGTTGTCGCGGCCGGCAGCCTGTGCCGGCGCGCCGTCACCACGGCCACGCTTGGTAGCATCCAATTGCTGCTTGCCAGCACCCGCCACGCTACGACGACCCGAGCGCCAGGCGGCGTTCTGCGCAGCCACTTCAGCGATGGCCTGGGGTTGCGGCAATGCAGTGCTTTGCACCGGGTCCGGCAGGCGCAATACCTGGCCGGTCTTGAGCAGGTTGATGTTGCCGTTGATGAATGCGTTCGGGTTCAACGCCTGGATCGCCAGCATGGTTTGCTGGACCGATCCACCGTTACGCACCTTGGCGGCGATTTCCCACAGGGTATCGCGCGGCGTGGTGGTGTATTGCGAAGGCTTGGTCGCCCCGGTGACCGGCGTGGACACCACCTGAGGCGGTTTCGCCCGGGCGGCGTCGGCGGCCTGTGGCGAGAATTTGGAAGGATCGAGCAATACGCTGTAGTCGCGCAGCAGACGGCCGTTGGGCCACATCACCTGCACCAGGAACTTGACCATCGGTTCAGACAGCGGCCGGCTGGACGTTACCCGCAGGACGCTCTTGCCATTGGCGTTGATCACCGGGGTGAAGCTCAGGTCATTGAGAAAGGCCTGGCGGTCGACGCCGGCCTTGGCGAAGTCATCGGGCGAGGCCAGGCTCGGCACGACTTCGGCAGCGGTCAGTTGCTGGACGTCGAGCAACTCGATCTCGGCGACCAGAGGCTGGTTCGGCGTCGACTTCAGGGTCAATTCCCCGAGCCCGAGCGCTTGCGCCATACCGGAGGACAGCGCCGAGGCGGCCGCTATTGCTAACACCAGTTTGCGAACTTGAACCATAGCCTCTTCCTTTGTTTGAACATTCCTCGGCCAGCGAGAAGGTATTGATGCCGCTGCCGTAAGGCATTACGCGCAGCCCCGAAGCGACGGTGCGCGCGATCATTTCACTCATGCCCCGGGAAAGTCCCCCAGAGGGATGTTCGCCTTCAGCATTCCGACCAAGCATAGCGCCCAGCTAGAATCATTCGACAAATTGATGCCAAGTATCTTTTACAGCAAGTCTTTTATCAACAACTCAGCCACCTGCACCGCATTGAGCGCCGCGCCCTTGCGCACGTTATCTGACGTCAGCCACATATTTAGTTCCGCCGGATCGTCGATCCCACCGCGCACACGACCAACGTAGACCACATCCTGCCCCACCGCATCGCCCACCGCCGTCGGGTAATCGCCCGCATCCACCAGCTCGATACCGGGTGCCGCTTCCAACGCCGCGTTGACCTTGGCCAGGTCGATGGGACTGGCAGACTGCACAGTCACGCTAAAGCTATCGCCAAAAAACACCGGGGCTTGAATGCAAGTTACGGAAATCTTTAACAAAGGTTGATTCAGCACCTGGCGCAACTCGCGGACCAGGCGCTTTTCCAGCTGCGTATGGCCCTGCTCGTCCGGGATGCCGACCTGGGCCAGCAGGTTGAACGCCATCTGCCGATCAAAGAATTTCGGCTCCAGCGGACGGGCGTTGAGCAGCTCGGCGGTCTGGCGCGCCAATTCGCTCACGGCCACGCGGCCCTGGGCCGACACAGCGAGGCTGGCGGTCAGGCTGATGCGCTGCAAGTCCAGGCATTCGCGCAGCGGCGCCAGCACGACCGCCAAGGCCGTGGCCGAGGCGCTGGGGCTACCGACCTGCAACGGCTTGCTCAAACCGGCGAGCACCTGGGCGTTGGCTTCCGGCACGATCTGCGGCGCCTGTTCGGGCGGCAAGGCGCCGGACAGGTCAATCAGCGCACAACCGGCCGCCGTGGCCCGCGGGGCGGAACTCAGGGTCACCGCCGGGCCGGCGGCGAAGAACACCAGTTGGACTTTGCTGAAATCGAACTCGTCGACTTCGCGCACCCGCACGTTTTTGCCGCGGAACATCACCGAGCTGCCTGCCGATTCGCTGCTGGCCAGCAGGTGCAGGTTGCCGACCGGGAAGTCCCGCTCTTCGAGAATCTGGACGAGGGTTTCGCCGACAGTACCGGTGGCGCCGATCACGGCAATATCAAAGGACTGGCTCATGGGTCTACCTCAGGTAAAACGTGGGGAGCGGCACTTTACCGGGTGGTGGGTATGCAGGCAATTGGCCGGAGGCTTTGCAGTGCCTGGGCTGGCCTCATCGCGAGCAAGCTCGCTCCCACATGGGGTCTTCAGTGGCCACAAAACCTGTGGGAGCGAGCTTGCTCGCGATGAGGCCAGCCCTGACACACAACCGCCCCCCAATAAAAAACCCGCACCTCTCACAAGGCACGGGTTCTTTCACAGCAGCAATCGATCAACGCTCGAGCAGGATCCGCAGCATGCGACGCAGCGGTTCGGCCGCGCCCCACAGCAGTTGGTCGCCGACGGTGAAGGCGCCGACGAATTGCGAACCCATGTTGAGCTTGCGCAAACGACCCACCGGTACGTTCAGGGTGCCGGTGACCTTGGTCGGGCTCAGCTCCTGCATGCTGATTTCGCGGTTGTTCGGCACCAGCTTGACCCAAGGGTTGTGCTGGCTGATCAACCCTTCGATGTCGGCGATCGGCACGTCTTTGTTCAGCTTGATGGTCAGCGCCTGGCTGTGGCAGCGCATGGCGCCGATGCGCACGCAGATACCGTCCACCGGGATCGGGCTCTTGAAGCGACCCAGGATCTTGTTGGTTTCGGCCTGGGCCTTCCACTCTTCACGGCTCTGGCCGTTAGGCAGTTCCTTGTCGATCCAAGGGATCAGGCTGCCAGCCAGCGGTACGCCGAAGTTCTCGGTTGGGTAGGCATCGCTGCGCATCGCCTCGGCGACCTTGCGGTCGATGTCCAGGATGGCGCTGGCCGGGTTGGCCAGGTCATCGGCGACGGCGGCATGGGTGGCGCCCATCTGCTTGATCAGCTCACGCATGTTCTGCGCGCCGGCACCGGACGCTGCCTGGTAGGTCATGGCGCTCATCCACTCCACCAGACCGGCTTCGAACAGGCCGCCCAGACCCATCAGCATCAGGCTGACGGTGCAGTTGCCGCCGATGTAGTTCTTGGTGCCCGCGTCCAGCTGCTGGTCGATGACCTTGCGGTTCACCGGGTCGAGGACGATCACCGCGTCGTCCTGCATGCGCAGGCTGGAAGCGGCGTCGATCCAGTAACCCTGCCAGCCGGCTTCACGCAGCTTGGGGAAGACTTCGCTGGTGTAGTCGCCGCCCTGGCAGGTCAGGATCACGTCGAGCGTCTTGAGCTCTTCGATGCTGTAGGCATCCTTGAGCGCACCGGTGTCCTTGCCCACGGACGGGCCCTGGCCACCGACATTGGAAGTGGTGAAAAACACCGGCTCAATGAGATCGAAATCCTGCTCTTCCAGCATTCGCTGCATGAGCACGGAACCGACCATGCCGCGCCAACCGATCAGACCTACACGTTTCATCGCAACTACACCTATACAAAAGTGGGCCACCGTCGAAGCGGTGGGCCCGAAAGATTACAGATTCCGCAGCGCGGCGACTACTGCATCGCCCATTTGCTGCGTACCGACTTTGGTACAACCTTGCGACCAGATATCACCAGTGCGCAAGCCCTGGTCCAAGACCACGCTGACGGCTTTTTCGATCGCGTCGGCGGCATCGTTCAAGTTGAAGCTGTAGCGCAGCATCATCGACACCGACAGGATGGTCGCCAACGGGTTGGCAATGCCCTGCCCGGCGATGTCCGGCGCCGAACCGTGGCACGGCTCGTACATACCCTTGTTGTTGGCGTCCAGGGAGGCCGACGGCAGCATGCCGATGGAACCGGTGAGCATCGACGCTTCGTCGGACAGGATGTCGCCGAACATGTTGTCGGTGACGATCACGTCGAACTGCTTCGGCGCACGCACCAGTTGCATGGCGGCGTTGTCGACGTACATGTGGCTCAGCTCGATGTCCGGGTAATCCTTGGCCACCTGCTCGACCACTTCACGCCACAGTTGGCTGGAAGCCAGTACGTTGGCCTTGTCCACCGAGCACAGTTTCTTGCCACGCACGCGAGCCATGTCGAAGCCAACCCGGGCGATACGGCGGATTTCGCTTTCGCTGTACGGCAGGGTGTCGTAGGCCTGGCGCTCGCCATTATCCAGCTGACGGGTGCCACGCGGGGCGCCGAAGTAGATGCCGCCGGTCAGCTCGCGAACGATGAGGATATCCAGGCCAGCAACGATTTCCGGCTTCAGGCTCGATGCATCGGCCAGTTGCGGGTAAAGAATCGCCGGACGCAGGTTGCCGAACAGGCCCAGTTGCGCGCGGATCTTCAGCAGGCCACGCTCAGGACGGATGTCACGTTCGATCTTGTCCCATTTCGGGCCGCCCACGGCGCCCAGCAGCACGGCATCGGCTGCACGGGCACGGTCCAGGGTTTCATCGGCCAGGGGCACGCCGTGCTTGTCGATGGCTGCGCCGCCGATCACGTCGTGGCTGAGTTCGAAGCCCAGGCCGTACTTGTCGTTCGCCAGCTCCAGGACCTTGACCGCTTCGGCCATGATTTCCGGGCCAATGCCATCACCTGGGAGAATCAGAATCTGCTTGCTCATGCTTTCCTCGTTTGCTCTGTCGGCACACGCCTGGGCTTTGTACCCAACGCCTGGCCGGGAAAAATGCTATCGCTCGGCCCACAGCACCAGTACATCTGTACTGAACGAACCATCGGCCTCAATTTCAAAATATTCACGCACTTCGTCACCCATCGAGCGCTGCAGCTGGAGAATCGCCGCCCGCATCACCTCGGGGGTGCGCATGCGCTCGACCCAGGAACGATATTCCAGGCGCAGGCGTTGGCGCGAGGTGCTGCGGGTGTGCAACCCCGCTTCGCTGACCTGGCGCAACCACTCGCCGGCAGAATAATCGCGCACGTGGCTAGTGTCGCGCAGCACTTCGACGCTTTGCAGGTACGTGTCCAGCAACGGCATGCCAGGCGACAGGACGTCGATGAACGCCACCACCCCGCCCGGCTTGAGCACCCGGCGCACTTCTCGCAACGCCAGGCCCAGGTCGCTCCAATGATGCGCCGAATAGCGGCTGAACACGAAGTCGAACTCAGCGTCGGCGAACGGCAGGCGCTCAGCGGCGCCGCATACCGTGCTGATATTGCCCAGGCCACGCTCGGCAGCCGCCGTGGCGACCACGTCGAGCATCTGCTGGGACAAATCATAAGCCACCACTTCACCGGCCAGCGGCGCCACGTGGAAACTCACATGGCCGGCGCCGCACCCCAGGTCCAGCACCCGGGCATCGCCACGACCGGCCAATGCAGCCTGTAGCAGCGCGAATTCAGCGCCCTGGGCGTGCACGGCACTGCTCAGATAGGCCGAGGCCTGTTCACCGAATTGCTTTTGTACAACCTGACTGTGGGCGGTGCTGGTCATGGGGACTTCCTTTTGGTGTTGTGTTGCCTGGGCGGGCCTCATCGCGAGCAAGCTCGCTCCCACAGGGAATTTTTGGCGTTCACAAAACACCTGTGGGAGCGAGCTTGCTCGCGATAGGGCCGGTACTGCCTACATCAATCCATCAAGCATCGCGAAACAACCAAGGCTGGCTCGCCCGGTGCTTGGCCTCGAACGCGGCAATCGCCTCGCCGTCCTGCAAGGTCAGGCCGATGTCATCCAGGCCATTGAGCAGGCAATGCTTGCGGAACGCGTCGATCTCGAAACCCAGTACCTTGCCGTCAGGACGGGTCACGGTCTGGGCGGCCAGGTCGATCTGCAGTTGATAGCCGGGGTTGGCCTCGACCTGCTGGAACAGCTCATCCACGTCAGCATCGCTGAGGATGATCGGCAGCAAGCCGTTCTTGAAGCTGTTGTTGAAGAAGATGTCGGCATAGCTCGGCGCGATGATGCTGCGGAAACCGTACTCTTCCAGGGCCCATGGCGCGTGCTCGCGGCTCGAGCCGCAGCCGAAGTTCTCACGGGCCAGCAACACGCTGGCGCCCTGGTAACGCTCGGCGTTGAGCACGAAATCCTTGTTCAACGGCCGCTTGGAGTTGTCCTGGTACGGCTGGCCGACATCCAGGTAGCGCCACTCGTCGAACAGGTTCGGGCCGAAGCCGGTGCGCTTGATGGACTTCAGGAACTGCTTGGGAATGATCTGGTCGGTGTCGACGTTGGCACGATCCAAAGGCGCGACAAGACCGGTGTGCTGGGTAAAAGCTTTCATGCTGCGCTCCTTCAGATCAATTCGCGGACATCGACGAAACGGCCGTTGACAGCCGCCGCCGCGGCCATGGCCGGGCTCACCAGGTGCGTACGGCCACCGGCGCCCTGACGGCCTTCGAAGTTACGGTTGGAGGTGGAGGCGCAATGCTCGCCCGACTCCAAGCGGTCCGGGTTCATCGCCAGGCACATCGAGCACCCCGGCTCACGCCATTCGAAACCGGCTTCGAGGAAAATCTTGTCCAGCCCTTCCGCTTCCGCCTGGGCCTTCACCAGGCCCGAGCCCGGCACCACGATGGCCTGCTTGATGGTCGAAGCAACCTTGCGACCCTTGGCGATCACTGCCGCAGCGCGCAGGTCTTCGATCCGCGAGTTGGTGCAGGAACCGATGAACACGCGGTCGAGCTGAATATCGGTGATCGCCTGGTTGGCGCTCAAGCCCATGTATTTCAAGGCGCGGACGATGGAGTCGCGCTTGACCAGGTCCATTTCCTTGGCCGGATCCGGTACGTTCTGGTCCACCGCCAACACCATCTCAGGCGAAGTGCCCCAGCTGACTTGCGGCTTGATCTGCGTGGCGTCGAGCTCGACCACGGTGTCGAACTTGGCATCGGCATCCGACACCAGGTCTTTCCAGGCCTCGACCGCCATGTCCCATTCCGCGCCTTTTGGCGAGAACGGACGACCCTTGACGTATTCCACGGTTTTTTCATCAGCGGCCACCAGGCCAACGCGGGCACCGGCCTCGATGGACATGTTGCAGATGGTCATGCGGCCTTCGACGGACAAGTCGCGGATCGCGCTGCCGGCGAACTCGATGGCATGGCCGTTACCGCCGGCGGTGCCGATCTTGCCGATCACCGCCAGGACGATGTCCTTGGCGGTCACACCGAACGGCAACTTGCCCTCGACGCGCACCAGCATGTTTTTCATTTTCTTGGCGACCAGGCATTGGGTGGCGAGCACATGCTCCACCTCGGAGGTGCCGATGCCATGGGCCAGGGCCCCGAAAGCACCGTGGGTCGAGGTGTGCGAATCGCCGCAGACCACGGTCATGCCAGGCAAGGTCGCGCCCTGCTCCGGGCCGATGACGTGGACGATGCCTTGGCGCACGTCATTCATCTTGAATTCGACGATGCCGTATTCGTCACAGTTATCGTCGAGGGTCTGGACCTGCAAGCGCGAGACCTGGTCGGCAATGGCTTCGATGCCGCCCTTGCGCTCCGGGGTGGTCGGTACGTTGTGGTCCGGGGTCGCGATGTTGGCATCGATGCGCCAAGGCTTGCGCCCGGCCAGGCGCAGGCCTTCGAAGGCTTGCGGCGAAGTCACTTCGTGGATGATGTGACGATCGATGTAGATCAGCGCCGAGCCATCGTCGCGCTGCTTGACCAAATGCGAATCCCAGAGCTTGTCGTAGAGCGTTTTGCCGGCCATCAGACGGTTCCTCATCAGCTTGTTTCTATGCCCCGGGCCTTGAACGAATCAATAACCCCTTGGCTTGTGAGGCTGATCCTATGGGGTTACATTAAATAACTCAAATTCATATTTTTCATACTTTGCATAACCAACTGGAATTCGACCGGAACCGCCATGGACCTCGCCAACCTCAATGCCTTTATAGCCATCGCCGAGACGGGCAGTTTCTCCGGCGCCGGCGAACGCCTGCACCTGACCCAGCCGGCTATCAGCAAGCGCATTGCCGGCCTCGAGCAACAACTCAAGGTACGCCTGTTCGACCGCCTTGGCCGTGAAGTGGGCCTGACCGAGGCCGGCCGGGCCCTGTTGCCACGGGCCTATCAGATCCTCAACGTGCTGGACGACACCCGCCGCGCCCTGACCAACCTGAGCGGCGAAGTGACCGGGCGTCTGACGCTCGCCACCAGCCACCACATCGGCCTGCACCGCCTGCCACCGTTATTGCGGGAATTCACCCGACGCTACCCCCAGGTGGCGCTGGATATCCAGTTCCTGGATTCGGAAGTGGCCTACGAAGAAATCCTCCATGGCCGGGCGGAACTGGCCGTCATCACCCTCGCCCCCGAACCCCACACGCTGGTACGGGCCACGCCGGTGTGGGACGACCCCCTGGATTTCGTGGTCGCCCCGGAACACGCATTGCTGGAAAACGGTGCGGTCAGCCTGGCGGACATTGCCTTGCATCCGGCGGTTTTCCCGGGGGGCAACACGTTTACCCATCACATCGTGCGACGGCTGTTCGAAGCCCAGGGCCTGATGCCGAACATCGCCATGAGCACGAATTACCTGGAAACCATAAAAATGATGGTCTCCATCGGCCTGGCCTGGAGCGTCTTGCCGCGCACCATGCTCGACGAACAGGTGGCGCGCATTCCTTTGCCGGGCATACAACTCAGTCGCCAGCTAGGCTATATCTTGCACACCGAACGGACGCTGTCGAACGCCGCACGGGCTTTCATGGCCTTACTGGACGCACAAATCGATTTGCCAGGGACAAGGGCATAGGTTGTGCCGCGCCTGTAGGGCCTGAAGCCTGTGCTTAACGCCCAACCCCGCTCAAGGCTCGCGAGATAATGCCCAAACCCGCTGACCACCTCCCGCCCATGCCACGCATCCAGGCGCTCGACCCGAAACGGTCCGAGCAGAGCTGGGACAGCGCGCCGCAGTTGCTGGCCGCCCTGAACGGTGCGCGGCTGGGGGCCTGGTCGTGGGACATCGAGACTGGGAAGATCAGTTGGTCCCGAGGCACCCAGGCCCTGTTCGGCTTCGATCCGCGCCAGCCATTGCCAGCGGATGTGGATTACCTGGACCTGTTGCTACCCGAAGACCGAGCCAAGGCCCTGCGTGCCTTTCATGCGGCAGTGGCCGGGGCGCCGCTGGAACAGGCCATGCACCACCGCATCGTCTGGCCCGATGGCAGCCTGCACTGGCTGGAGATCAGCGGCAGCGTGCTGCCCGACAAGCACGGTCGCCCGCGCATGATCGGGGTGATCCGTGAAATCACCCATCAGCGCGAGCGGGAACAGGCGCTGCGCAGCTCGGAAAAACGCTTTGCCACGCTGTTTCACCTGAGCCCGAACATGGTGCTGTTGACCCGCCAGGAAGACGGGATGATCAGCGAGGCCAACCAGTATTTCGAAAGCCTGTTCGGCTGGCCGCTGCACGATGTGATTGGCCGCACCACCCTGGAACTGGGCTTGTGGGTCGACCCCGGGCAACGGGTAAAACTGCTGGAGGCCATCAAGGCCAGGGGCGAACTGGCTAGCATGGAGGTGGAGCTGCGGGCCAGCAACGGCCAGATCCACACCGGCCTGCTCAGCGCGCAGAAAGTCGAACTGGAGGGCCAGCCCTACCTGTTGAGCACCTTCCTCGACACCACCGAGCACAAACTCGCCGAACAGGCCCTCAAGGACAGCCAGGAACGCCTGGACCTGGCCCTCGACTCCGCGCAACTGGGCACCTGGGACTGGCACATTCCCAGCGGCATGCTCTACGGCTCGGCCCGGGCCGCGCAACTCCATGGCCTGGAGCCCAAGCCGTTCCACGAATCGTTCGATGCGTTTTTCGAAGGCGTCCCCACGGAAGAACGCAACAACATGCGCAATGCCTATCGCAGCCTGCGCGAAGGCCCGGCGGGCAACTATCAGTTGACCTACCGCGTGCAACTGCCGGACGGCAGCTCGCGCTACCTGGAAAGCCGCGCCCGCCTCTACCGCAACGACGACGGCAGCCCCTTGCGCATGGCCGGCACCTTGCTCGACATCACCGACCAGGTGGAGCGCGAGCAGAGCCTGGCCGCCTCGGAGGAGAAATTCGCCACGCTGTTCCAGGTCAGCCCCGACCCCATCTGCGTCACCCACCAGGACAGTGGCCGGTTCCTCGAGATCAACTCCAGTTTCACCCAGACCTTCGGCTGGACCGCCAGCGACGTGATTGGTCTCGACGCCGACGAAATCGGCCTCTGGGATGCCTCGGGCAGTAGCCTGCAACGCATCGAACGGGTGATCCGCGAACAATCGCTGAGCAATGTCGCCATCGTCGTTCACCATAAGAACGGCCAGCCATTGACCTGCGTGATTTCCAGCCGGCAGATCAACGTCGGCAACCAGCCCTGCATCGTCACGACCTTGCGCGACATCACCCAGCAACAACGCTCCGAAGCCGCCCTCAAGGCCAGTGAAGAGAAATTCGCCAAGGCGTTTCATTCCAGCCCCGACGCCATCACCATCACGGAACTCGAAAGCGGTCGTTACCTCGAGGTCAACGACGGCTTCTGCCGGTTGACCGGCTACCGCGCCGACGAAGTGATCGGGCACACCGTCTACGAAGTGGGGATCTGGGCCGAAGAAAAACAGCGGGCCGCCTTGCTGGCCGAGCTGCATCTCAAGGGCCGCGTAGTCCACCAGGAGATGCTCGGGCGCAATAAACGGGGGGAAATCCTTACGGTGGAGGTGTCAGTCGAGCCTATCACCCTCAATGAAACCGCATGCCTGCTGCTGACCGCCCGGGACGTGAGCCTGTTGCGCAATGCCGAAGCCCAGATCCGTCACCTGGCCTACCACGACCCATTGACCAACCTGCCCAACCGGGCCTTGCTGATGGACCGGCTGAGCCAGCAGATCGCCCTGCTCAAACGCCACAACCTGCGCGGCGCCCTGCTGTTTCTCGACCTGGACCACTTCAAGCACATCAACGACTCCCTCGGTCACCCGGTGGGCGACACCGTGCTGAAGATCATCACCGCGCGCCTGGAAGCCAGCGTGCGCCTGGAAGACACCGTCGCACGGCTGGGTGGCGATGAATTCGTGGTGCTGCTCAGCGGCCTGGAAGGCTCGCGCAACGAAGTCAGCAAGCAAGTGCGGACCCTGGCCGACACCCTGCGCGAACTGCTTTCGGAACCGATGTTTCTCGATGGCCAGCGACTGCAGGTCACGCCGAGCATCGGTATGGCGCTGATTCCCGACCACGGTTCCACGCCCACTGATTTGCTCAAGCGCGCCGACATTGCGCTGTACCGCGCCAAGGACTCGGGGCGCAATACCTCGCAGATGTTTCACACCACCATGCAAAAAGCCGCCAGCGAACGGCTGCGCATGGAGACCGACCTGCGCCTTGCCCTGGCCCGTGGCGAGTTCAGCGTGCATTTCCAGCCTCAGGTCGATGCCCGGGACAACCGCATCATCGGCGCCGAAGCCCTGGTGCGCTGGCATCACCCGGAGCTGGGCGCCCAGTCGCCCAACGAATTCATCAAAGTGCTGGAGGACAGCGGCCTGATCCTGGAAGTCGGGACCTGGATCCTCGATGAAGCCTGCGACGGCTTCAAGCAACTGATCGCCAAGGGCAAGATTGATCCCCAACAATTCAGCCTGTGCGTGAACATCAGCCCACGGCAATTTCGCCAGAGCGACTTCGTCGAACGCATCGAAAATAGCCTCGTCACTCACGGCCTGCCCTTCTCCCTGCTGAAACTGGAGATCACCGAAGGCATCGTGATCCAGAACCTGGAGGACACCATCGCCAAGATGCGCCGGCTCAAGAAACTGGGGGTGAGCTTTGCCATGGATGATTTCGGCACTGGCTATTCGTCGCTGACCTACCTCAAGCGCCTGCCGGTGGACACACTGAAAATCGACCAGTCGTTCGTGCGCGACGCCACCAGCGACCCCAACGACGCCGAAATCATCCGCGCCATCGTCGCCATGGCTCGTAGCCTCAACCTGATCATGATTGCCGAAGGCGTGGAGACCCTGGAGCAATTGCACTTCCTGCAGGGGCTTGGTTGTCATTTGTACCAGGGTTATTTGCATAGCCGGCCGTTGCCGCTGGAGGCGTTTGAGCGGTTGTTGCCATAACTTGGAACACGGGGCCTTTGTGGCGAGGAGGTTTTATGTGGGAGCAAAGCTTGCTCGCGACTGCAGGCGACCCGGTTTCTGAAGGACCGCATCGCTTTTATCGCGGGCAAACCTTGCTCCCACAACCCCCTTGCCACAATTAATCTTCCACTGATCTCCACAATGAAAAAGGGCGCCATTTGGCGCCCTTCTTCATTTACGCTGCATCAGTTTTGCAGCGCGGGTTGCTGCTGCGCTCCGTTGATCGGGATGCGCTTGGCCTTGGCCTCTTCCGGGATCACCCGCAGCAGGTCGATGCTCAACAGACCGTTGCTCAGGCCGGCGGACTTGATCTCGATATGATCGGCCAACCGGAAGGACAGCTTGAACGCACGCTGGGCGATGCCCTGGTGCAGGTAGGTGACGCTGTCGTTACTGGCTTCACGCTTGCCGCCACTGATGGTCAGCACACCTTTTTCCACTTGCAGGTCCAGGTCTTCTTCCTGGAACCCGGCGGCGGCGACTACGATGCGGTACTCGTCATCACCATGTTTTTCCACGTTGTAGGGTGGATAGCTGCTGCCCGGCTCGTTGCGCAGGGCGGTTTCGAACAAATCGTTGAAACGGTCGAAACCTACCGAGGAACGGAACAGCGGGGCCAGCGAAAATGCAGTACTCATGATTCAAATCTCCTGAAAAATTCAGCAAGTTTTTTTGTCTCCGCGACCCGAATTCGGCATCGCGTAACCCCTATCTAGGGACTGCCAAAAACTTTTCAAGAGCTTTTTCTGAATTTTTTTCAGGCCGCCTCGGTGCGCTGCACCCCCAGCAGATGGCCAACCGCGTCCAGGTCGGTTTCCCGGCGCAAAGCGGTAAACAGCGCCACCGCTTCTGGGTAATTGCGGGTCAGCATCGCCAGCCACTGCTTCAACCGGCCCGGGGCCTGGCGCGGTGTCAACTGCTCGACCACTTGCACCCAGAAGTCCTGGAGCATCGGCTGCAGCTCGGCCCAGGACATCTCGACCACGTCCTCACCGGCCCGGGCGGCGGCGATCTGCCGGGCCAGGTCAGGACGGGAAACGAGACCACGACCGAGCATGATGTCTTCGACACCGCTGATTTCGCGGCAACGGCGCCAATCCTCGACGCTCCAGATATCGCCATTGGCGAACACCGGCACCTTGACCACTTCCTGCACCCGGGGAATCCACTCCCAGTGGGCCGGAGGCTTGTAGCCATCGACCTTGGTCCGCGCATGCACCACGATGTGCGCCGCGCCGCCTTCGGCCAGTGCCGTGGCACACACCAGCGCACCGTCCGGGCTATCGAAACCCAGGCGCATCTTGGCGGTGACCGGGATGTGTTTTGGCACCGCACGGCGCACGTGCTCGACGATTTCGTTGAGCAGTTCCGGCTCCTTGAGCAACACCGCCCCGCCCCGGGATTTGTTCACGGTCTTGGCCGGGCAACCGAAGTTCAAGTCGATAACCTCCGAACCCAACTCGCACGCCAGCGCCGCGTTTTCCGCCAGGCACACCGGATCGGACCCGAGCAACTGCACCCGCAGCGGCACACCGGCAGCCGTCTGGGCACCGGTCAGCAACTCAGGGGCGAGCTTGTGGAAATAGGCCGGCGTGAGCAGGCGGTCGTTGACACGGATGAACTCGGTGACACACCAGTCGATCCCGCCAACACGGGTCAGGACATCCCGCAGGATGTTGTCGACCAACCCCTCCATGGGCGCCAGGGCAATTTGCATGGAAACACACACTCGAACGAAAAAACGTGCGGCAGTTTACCGGATTTTGCCCACAACATCGGAGTCCACCACCAAACCCTGTGGGAGCGAGCTTGCTCGCGATGACGATGGATCAGTCGGTGAGGACCCCGGATGGTTTCAACGCAGGACCATAACCTTCGATGAATTCCGGCGGCATGCGCTTGGGCCTGCCGGTGGACAATTCGATGCAGACGAAGGTGGTCTGGGCCCGCAGCAGCGTGGTGTTGTCGCTGGGCCGAATCAGCTGGAAATGCCGGGTCATCTTCAACCGCTGGTCCCAGTCGACGATCCAGGTCGCCAATTGCAGTTCGTCGCCTTCATAGGCGGCTGCCAGGTAATCGATTTCATGTCGCACCACTGCCATGGCCCGGTCCAGGCGCCGGTACTCCACCAGATCCAGGCCCAGGCGCTGGGAATGGCGCCAGGCACAGCGCTCGAGCCAGCTGACGTACACCGCGTTGTTGGCGTGGCCCAGCCCGTCGATGTCTTCGGCATTTACCTGAAGATCAATAATGAACGGTGTTGCGCGATCCCAGCCCATGCCCCTCTCCTGGTCGAATTTGGATCGGGGCAGTGTACCGGATCCGAGCTGGACCGCTATCGCGAGCAAACTCGCTTCAAGCCGATTGCCGCGCTTGCAGACTGCGCCCGGCCAGCAGTGATAACACCCCATCAATGACACGAGGATCGGCCAGCACCCGCTGGTGCCCGCCCTGTGGCAGTCGCAGCAAACGACTGTCGAACCAGGCTTCATGGATCAACTGCGACTCCCTCACCGAAACCGATGTGTCGTCCTCGGCATGGACAATCAACCCCGGCACGTCCAGCTGGTAATGCGCTACATCCATCTTCGAAGCGGACATGCCCACATCGCTTTCCACCTGGCGAATGAACGCCGAACGCGCCTTGGGCGGCAAGCCCATCATCCGGGAGAAACCGCGCAATACCCCAAGGATGCGGGCGGGTGCGGCGATGCTGACCAGCGTCTCGGTACGCAACCCCAACTGGACAGCCAACAGGGCACTGGCGCCGCCCATGGAATGCCCGATCACAGCCTGCAACGGCGGCAGCTCAGCGGCGGCTTCGAGCATGGCCCTGGCAAACAACAGGACATTCGCCTCGCGACCCGGTGAACGACCATGGGCCGGACCGTCCAGCGCCACCACCGTGTAACCGGCGTCAACCAGGGCCGTGATCAGCGCCGCGAACTGAGTCGGCCGCCCTTCCCAGCCATGCATCAGCAAGACTGCCGGGCCTTTGCCCCAGCGCAAGGCCGAAAGACCGAAGCGCAAGGTGATACGCTCGGACGAGGCCAGCAGCGGCAGTTCCCAATCCCGCGGCGGCAAGTTGCGCGGGCGCATGAACAGCGAGCGCATCTGCTTGGCCACCAAGCGCGGAGCCACCCAACCAAGCGTGCCATTGACGCTACGAATCCAGCTCAGCCTGTTCATCGCTCATCTCCAGGGCTCGCGCCTCAGCTCATCGCACCGCCGACTTGGCGGCGCGCAGCAAACGATCCGATAACTCTCCAGGGCCCAAGGCCCGTGCCAGGGCCAGACCGCCTACCATCAAGGCGATGTCGGCCAGGGCCTTGTCGGCGTCCTCCGGGCTGGCCGCCAATTGCGCGACCATCAACTCGATGTGCTCATTGAGCACTTCACGAAACGCATCCGGCAGCCGGCCGAGCTCGCCGACCGATGCTGGGATCGGGCAGGCGTGTTCGGTGGAGTCACGGTGCTTGCGTGACAGATAGAACGCCGCCACCAGAGCGCGCCGCTCTTCGCCTGTCAGCTCGCCGTCCATGTCGGCGATCAGGCCGCGGCGCCGATTGAGCAATTGCTTGAATGCCTCCAGCATCAAGGCATCCTTGCTTTCGAAATGGGCATAAAAACCGCCCACCGTCAGCCCGGCCGCGCCCATCACCTCGCCCACGCTCGGCTCAGCCGGCCCACGCTGGATCAGCGCATCGCTGGCGGCCTTGAGAATGCGTTCACGGGTTTGTGCCTTTTTATCGCTCATCGTCGCCTCCGAATATTACGATTGAAATATTATTCCTATAATAATTTTCCGCAAGCGGAAATTTGACCGCTGGTCAGAAGTCTATTTTCAAGGATAAGGGAATTGGCCGAACGCCAGACAAACAAAAGGGCCATTCAAGAATTGAATGACCCTTATAAAATCCCGCAGAGCGGGTAATCGTGGCGTCCCCTAGGGGACTCGAACCCCTGTTACCGCCGTGAAAGGGCGGTGTCCTAGGCCACTAGACGAAGGGGACACAAACCTTCTGACTTGATCAGTGCTGAGAACTGATCGATTCAAGGGCGGTGTGGCCAGACCTTGAACCTGTAATTGGTGGAGCTAGACGGGATCGAACCGTCGACCTCTTGCATGCCATGCAAGCGCTCTCCCAGCTGAGCTATAGCCCCAGATTTTTCGCCTCGCGGCGGAGTGACATCTTGCAACATCGCTTCTGTAAAACTGGCGTCCCCTAGGGGACTCGAACCCCTGTTACCGCCGTGAAAGGGCGGTGTCCTAGGCCACTAGACGAAGGGGACGCAAACCCTTCTATACAACTGATCAACGCTGAGTGTTGATCGCTTCAAGACCGGTGTGGCCAGGCCTTGAAGTGTAAATTGGTGGAGCTAGACGGGATCGAACCGTCGACCTCTTGCATGCCATGCAAGCGCTCTCCCAGCTGAGCTATAGCCCCTCATCGCTGAGGACGGGGCGAATCTTAAGGGCGTATCGGAGGGCTGTCAAATTTATTTTCAACAAATTTGAAAATTTTTTGCCGGGATAACAATCACTTACCGACAAACCCCGGAAAACCGGGGTATGTCCTGCCTCATTGAACGCTTACGCGATCGCGCCCAGCAGTTTTTCCCACTCCTTGTTTTCCTTCTTCGACACACCACCGAGCAGATCGATGGCCTGGCGCAGGCGGAAACGGGTCAGGTCCGGCCCGAGGATTTCCATCGCGTCGAGCACCGACACCGAGCTGGCCTGGCCGGTAATGGCGGCGAACATCAGCGGCATGGCATCGCGCAGTTTCAACTCCAGCGACTCGACCACGGCCTGGATGGTCGCGGTGATGCTGTCCTTCTCCCACTGACGCAGGCTTTCGAGCTTCCACAGGATCAGTTGCATCAACTGGCGCACCTGGTCGCCCGAAAGCTTCTTGGATTCGAACAACTTCGCATCCGGCGTCACGCCACCGGCGAAGAAGAAGCCGGCCAGCGGGGCGATCTGGCTGAAGGTCTCTACCCTGCCCTGCACATGGGGAGCGATCTTCATCATGTACTCAGGGTTCAATGCCCACTTCTGCACACGTGCGGCGAACTCTTCCACCGGCAGGTCCCGCAACCACTGGCCGTTGAGCCACGACAGCTTCTCGACGTCGAAGATCGGCCCGCCCAGGGACACGCGCGACAGGTCGAAATGCTCGACCATTTCCTGCAGCGAGAACTTCTCGCGCTCGTCCGGCATCGACCAGCCCATGCGCCCCAGGTAGTTGAGCATCGCCTCGGGCATGAAGCCCATGCGCTCGTAGAACGTCACCGAGGTCGGGTTCTTGCGCTTGGACAGCTTGCTCTTGTCCGGGTTACGCAGCAGCGGCATGTAGCACAGCTGTGGTTGCTCCCAGCCGAAGTATTCGTAGAGCAGGATCAGTTTCGGCGCCGATGGCAGCCATTCTTCACCACGCAGGACGTGGGTGATGCCCATCAGGTGATCGTCGACCACGTTCGCCAGGAAGTACGTCGGCAGGCCGTCGGTCTTCATCAGCACTTGCATGTCCATGCGATCCCACGGGATCTCGACGTCGCCACGCAGCATGTCCGGCACCACGCAGACGCCTTCGGTCGGCACCTTCATGCGGATCACATGGGGCTCGCCGGCCGCCAGGCGACGGGCGACTTCTTCCTTGGACAGCAGCAGCGCCCGGCCGTCGTAGCGCGGGGTTTCGCCACGGGCCATTTGCTCGGCGCGCATCTGGTCCAGCTCTTCAGCGGTGCAGAAACACGGGAACGCATGCCCCATGTCCACCAGTTGCTGGCAATACTGCTGGTAGATGTCACCGCGCTCGCTCTGGCGATACGGACCGTGCGGGCCACCGACGTCCGGACCTTCGCTCCAGTCGATTCCCAACCAGCGCAGGGCGTCGAAGATCTGCTGTTCGGACTCGCGGGTCGAACGCAACTGGTCGGTGTCCTCGATCCGCAGGATGAACTCGCCGCCATGCTGCTTGGCAAAGCAATAGTTGAACAAAGCGATGTAGGCGGTGCCGACATGGGGATCGCCAGTGGGCGAAGGCGCGATGCGGGTGCGGACGGTGGTCATGGCATGTCTCGGAAAGAATATAAAAGCGAAGATCAAACAGGGGGCGAATGGTAACAGGCGATGGCGGGCGGGCTCCAGTGAGAGCGGGATTTGTGTGGCCAGTCGTCAGACCGAGTCGCGCCCATCGCGAGCAAGCTCGCTCCCACAGAGACCGCGACTCGGTCCAAATGTGGGAGCGAGCTTGCTCGCGATGAGGCCCTTAAAACCGCCAAAAAACCTCAGACAGTCAGCAACCGCTCACGCAACTTGCCAATCTCATCACGCAACTGCGCCGCTGCCTCGAACTCCAGGTCCCGGGCCAGCTGGTACATTTTCTCTTCCAACTGCCGGATGCGCTTGGTGATTTCGCTCGGCGAGCGCAGTTCGGCCTCGTAACGGGCGCTCTCTTCCGCCGCCTTGGCCATGCCCTTGCGCTTCTTGCTGCGCGAGCCGGGCACGGTGGCGCCTTCCATGATGTCGGCGACGTCCTTGAACACGCCCTTGGGGGTAATGCCATTGGCCAGGTTGAAGGCGATCTGCTTGTCGCGACGGCGCTCGGTCTCACCGATAGCCCGTTCCATGGAGCCGGTGATGCGGTCGGCATACAGAATCGCCCGGCCATTGAGGTTACGTGCCGCACGACCGATGGTCTGGATCAACGAGCGCTCGGAACGCAGGAAACCTTCCTTGTCGGCGTCGAGAATCGCCACCAGCGACACTTCCGGCATGTCCAGGCCTTCACGCAGCAGGTTGATGCCCACCAGCACGTCGAAGGTGCCCAGGCGCAGGTCGCGGATGATCTCGACCCGCTCCACCGTGTCGATGTCCGAGTGCAGGTAGCGCACCCGCACGCCATGGTCGGCCAGGTAGTCGGTGAGGTCTTCGGCCATGCGCTTGGTCAGCGTGGTGACCAGCACCCGCTCTTCCACCGCCACGCGCTTGGAGATTTCCGAGAGCAGGTCATCGACCTGGGTCAACGCTGGGCGAACCTCGACTTGCGGGTCCACCAGTCCGGTCGGCCGCACCACTTGCTCGACCACGCGACCGGCATGTTCGGCCTCGTAGTTGCCAGGCGTGGCCGAGACAAAAATCGTCTGCGGGCTCACGCTTTCCCATTCGTCGAAGCGCATCGGCCGGTTATCCAGCGCCGAGGGCAGGCGGAAACCGTATTCCACCAGGGTTTCCTTGCGCGAACGGTCGCCTTTGTACATGGCGCCGACCTGGGGCACGCTGACATGGGACTCGTCGATGACCAGCAAGGCATCGGCCGGCAAATAGTCATACAAAGTCGGCGGCGGCGCGCCCGCCGGACGGCCCGACAGGTAGCGCGAGTAGTTTTCGATGCCGTTGCAGTAGCCCAGCTCCAGGATCATCTCCAGGTCGAACCGGGTCCGTTGCTCCAGACGCTGGGCTTCCACCAGCTTGTTGTTCGAACGCAGGTATTCCAGGCGCTCCTGCAACTCGACCTTGATCCCTTCGATGGCGTCCAGCAGGGTTTCCCGGGGCGTCACATAGTGGCTCTTGGGGTAGAAGGTGAAGCGTGGCAACTTGCGGATCACTTCACCGGTCAGCGGGTCGAACGCCGAGAGGCTCTCCACTTCATCGTCGAACAGCTCGATGCGGATCGCTTCCAGGTCCGACTCCGCCGGGTAGATGTCGATCACATCGCCACGCACCCGGAACGTCGCCCGGGCGAAATCCATGTCGTTGCGGGTGTACTGCAAGTCCGCCAGGCGCCGCAGCAAGGCGCGCTGGTCGAGTTTGTCGCCGCGATCCACGTGCAGCACCATCTTCAGGTAGGTTTCCGGGCTGCCCAGGCCGTAGATACACGACACGGTGGTGACGATGATCGCGTCCTTGCGCTCGAGCAAGGCCTTGGTCGCCGACAGTCGCATCTGTTCGATGTGGTCGTTGATCGAGGCATCTTTCTCGATGAAGGTGTCCGACGACGGCACGTAGGCCTCGGGCTGGTAGTAGTCGTAGTAGGAAACGAAGTACTCCACGGCGTTATTCGGGAAAAACGCCTTGAACTCACCGTACAGCTGCGCCGCCAGGGTCTTGTTCGGCGCCAGTACCAGGGTCGGGCGCTGAATCTGGGCGATCACGTTGGCGATGCTGAAGGTCTTGCCCGAGCCGGTCACACCGAGCAGCGTCTGGTGCGCCAGCCCGGCCTCGATGCCCTCGACCATCAGGCGGATGGCTTCCGGCTGATCGCCGGCGGGCTGGAAGCGGGTGACTAGCTGGAATTCAGACATGACATAACCTCTGGATTCACCCCTGTCGGCCAGCCGACAGGAACGAGAAAGACCGAAACGACTGATGTCGCCCGAGGAAAAAACTGGAATGCACACAATGTGGAGGTGAAAGCCTTCGCTTTCAAGACGAACGTCCTACACGCCTTGAAGACTTTGACGCGGCGAGAGGACTAACGGTCGAAAAAAATCGTAAAAACTTAGCGTAAAAACCGAATCGCCTGTCGCCGTGCCGGGTGATGGCCTCTATACTAGCTCCCCGTTTGTGCACCGCTCTAGTGCATTCGGCTGGAGCGCCACACCTCCCCTCACTCTCCATTAGAGCCGCGCAATAATGAGCCTGTTTTCCGCTGTCGAATTGGCACCCCGCGACCCCATCCTGGGCCTCAACGAAGCTTTCAACGCCGACACCCGTACCAACAAGGTCAACCTGGGTGTAGGTGTTTACTGCAATGAAGAGGGGCGTATTCCACTCCTGCGCGCGGTTGTCGAGGCCGAGACGGCTCGCGTGGCTCAGCACGTTTCCCGTGGTTACCTGCCGATCGACGGCATTGCCGCCTACGACCAGGCCGTGCAGACCTTGCTGTTCGGCAAGGATTCGCCGCTGATCGCCTCCGGTCGCGTCATCACCACCCAGGCCGTGGGCGGCACCGGTGCACTGAAGATCGGTGCAGACTTCCTCAAGCAACTGCTGCCTGACGCTGTCGTCGCCATCAGCGACCCAAGCTGGGAAAACCACCGCGCCCTGTTCGAAACCGCCGGCTTCCCGGTGCAGAACTATCGCTACTACGACGCCGCCACCCACGACGTGAACCGCAGCGGCCTGCTGGAAGACCTCAACGCCCTGCCCGACCGCTCGATCGTTGTGCTGCACGCCTGCTGCCACAACCCGACCGGCGTGGACCTGAGCCCGGAAGACTGGAAAAACGTGCTGGCCGTGGTCAAGGCCAAGAACCACGTGCCGTTCCTGGACATGGCCTACCAGGGCTTCGGCGCCGGTATCGACGAAGACGCGGCGGCCGTGCGCCTGTTCGCCGAGTCGGGCCTGACCTTCTTTGCCTCCAGCTCGTTCTCCAAGTCGTTCTCCCTGTACGGCGAGCGCGTCGGCGCCCTGTCGATCGTCAGCGAATCGAAAGAAGAAAGTGCCCGCGTGCTGTCCCAGGTCAAACGCGTGATCCGCACCAACTACTCCAACCCACCGACCCACGGCGCCAGCATCGTCGCCGCCGTGCTCAACAGCCCGGAACTGCGGGCCCAGTGGGAAGCCGAACTCGCCGAAATGCGCCTGCGCATTCGCGGCATGCGCGTCCAGATGGTAGACATGCTGGCCAAGGCCGCACCGCACCACGACTTCAGCTTCGTCGCTCGCCAGAGCGGGATGTTCTCCTACTCTGGCCTGACCGTTGAACAAGTGACGCGCCTGCGCAACGAGTTCGGCATCTATGCCCTGGACACCGGCCGCATCTGCGTGGCCGCGCTGAACCAGAACAACATCGAAGCGGTGACCAAGGCCATCGTCCAGGTGATCTGACGCCCTCGGCGCTGGATGAAAAACGGGAAGCCATTGGGCTTCCCTTTTTTTGGCCTGATGCTTCTGTGGCCTGCTTCTGTGGCGTGGGAGCAAGCTCTCATGGAACAAATTGCAACCATGTGATTTTAAGGCTGAAAATACATATCGATCGTTCCCACGCTCCTGCGTGGGAATGTCGCCAGGGACGCTCCGCGTTCCGCTTCTGGAGTGTGACGCAGAGCGTCACGGAATGCATTCCCACGCAGAGCGTGGGAACGATCAAAAACAGATATCTCGTGGACGTCGCTCTAGTTCCCTGCGCGACAGCGCAGCGTCGAAGACGTGGCGGGGACTCCCTCGTCACAAGAGCACCGGGCACGACACACTCGCTGAAGCTACAGCTCCGTCGCCCGCTGGCTCGCCGCATCGTCATAAACGACATACAACGACTCGGCCACCTGGCTCTTGATCGCCTTGGTGCTTTCCAGCCCCAGGACAAAGCCCTCGGCCTTGCCACCGGCGCGGTTCAACTCTTCGGCAGTGCTGGCCTGGGTGATGGCATCGTACAGTTTCTCGGCATGAGGCCCCACGCCCTTGGGCAGGCTGATCTGGGCGGTACTCACAAGAGCACCTCGGCGCGTCGGGCACTGAGAAGGCGTAACAGGTGGTTCATGGCGAGTACCTTAATGTCGGCGAATGGCCGGCAGTGCATCCTGCCACTTCCGGGCGACCATGGTAGTCCTCTCCTGCCCTGGCGGTAACTGCCAATCGTTGATTGACCGTCAAAGGGCACCGGGAATGCGCCGTCCGGCAATGGACGCTTGACTTCTCTTTTCCAATCAGTAACATACGCGCCATTCCGCGATAGCTCAGTTGGTAGAGCAAGTGACTGTTAATCACTGGGTCCCTGGTTCGAGTCCAGGTCGTGGAGCCAGACAGCAACAAACAAAAGCCCCTGAATCGAAAGATCCAGGGGCTTTTTTGTGGGTAAAAAATAGACTAATGGCCGTATAAGCCTGGCCGAGGTCGCTGCCGGAACAATAATCCGGCGCCAAAAAGGCATTATGGTCCGGATCCTGCTTTCTTTTTTTCCAACAACCCAAGCTGTCACATGAGCGTCATGACCGGGCCGCAAACTGGCTCTGTCCGCCAACAACAGCTTCATAAAAACAAGGACGAAGGTATGCCCACACAAAACCCTCATCGTATCGTCGGCCTGTGCACCTCCAGCAAGGTGTACAACGTGCTGACCGAACTCAAGCAACTGGAAGGCCACCGCAGCGCCAAGTTCCTTTCCCTGCTGGCGGAAAACCTGGTGCGCAAGGGCCTGCTCAACGAGCAGGAAGTGGTGCACATGCTCGATCTGGTCGTCGATTGAGCGGCATCGATTCCTACTATTGAGCCGGTTGATTTTTCGTTACCCCCACTGAGTCGTAAGGTAACCCCATCGATTGATGGAGGTTTCCCATGCCCAAGGTTCAAATCATGTCTGTCATTGGCAGCGCAGTCCCCGCCCCACTCCGGGAGCTCGGGTTGCTGGCCTGCTGGTATCTGGTGCAAGACGGCGTGACCATCAGCGGCCCGCTGACTTCACTGCCCGCCGCCCAGGCCCTGTCGCAACGTATCGGCCCGTACCTGCTGAGCGCCTAGGCTTTATACGAAAAGTGCCTGCGCGACTTTTCATACAAAGCCTAAGGCAATTGCACCCGCGGCGTGGTTTCGACGAACAGGGCCCAACTCGACATGAACAGCGCGGCGATCAGCGGCCCGATCACGAAGCCATTGAGCCCGAACACCGCCAGCCCGCCCAGCGTCGAGACCAGCACCATGTAGTCGGGCATCTTGGTGTCCTTGCCCACCAGGATCGGGCGCAGGAAATTGTCCACCAGACCGATCACGAACACCCCGAACAGCGTCAGCACCACGCCCTGCCAGATCGCCCCCGAGAGCAGGAAATACACCGCCACTGGCGCCCAGACGAGGCCCGCCCCCACCGCCGGCAATAGCGACAGGAACGCCATCAGCACCGCCCAGGGCAACACCGTCGGAATCCCCAGGATCCAGAAGATCAGCCCCCCCAGCGCACCTTGGCTGATGGCGACCAGCAGGTTGCCTTTCACCGTGGCGCGCACCACCCGGTTGAATTTCAACTGCAGGCGGCGCTTCTGGTGTTCGGCCAAGGGAACGGCCGTGCGCACCTTGCGCACCAGCTCCGCGCCGTCGCGCAGAAAGAAGAACAGCAGGTAGATCATCACGAAGAAGCTGACCAGGAACTGAAAGGTCCCCTGCCCGAAACTGAAGGCCTGGGTGGCGAAGAACTCGCTGCCCTGCATCGCGCTCTTGACGATCTTGTCGCGCAAGCCGTTCAGGTTGCCCAGGCCGAAGCGGTCCAGCAGGTGCTGAAAGTACGGCGGCAAGGCATCCTTGAAGCGGGCCAGGTAATCGGCAATGTCCAGTTCTCCACTTTCCAGGCTCTTGTACAGCGCCGCGCCTTCCTGGACCAACAACGTACTGATGATGATCACCGGCAAGATCGCGCAGACCACACAGATACTCAACGTGAACAACGAAGTGACATTGCGGTGCCAGCCGAACTTCAACTGCAGGCGGCGCTGCATCGGCGCAAAGACGATGCCCAGGATCACCGCCCAGAACACCGCGCCGTAAAACGGCAGCAGAATCCAGATGAAGGCGATGGTGACCAGCACCAGGAGCAACATCTGGGCTTTGTTTTGCAGCATCTTTCGATTCATCAGCTTTCCATGTCCAAAGGCGGGATAAACATTAGTCCGCCAGGACGCGCCGGAGTGCCTTCGCGTTTGCCCTGTGCCTTTGATCCAGATCAATATGGCCTGGCCGAGCATGGGCTACCCTCGCCGCCTTTTGCGATCCGACGCCATCATGACCCTCGCCGCCCCCGAACTACTGGCCCCCGCCGGCACCCTGAAAAACATGCGCTATGCCTTCGCCTACGGTGCCGATGCGGTGTATGCCGGTCAGCCGCGCTACAGCCTGCGGGTGCGCAACAACGAATTCGACCATGCGAACCTGGCCTTGGGTATTGCCGAGGCCCAGGCCATGGGCAAGCGCTTCTACGTGGTGGTGAACATTGCCCCGCACAACGCCAAGTTGCGCACCTTCCTCAAAGACCTCGAACCGGTGATCGCCATGGCGCCGGACGCGCTGATCATGTCCGACCCGGGGCTGATCATGCTGGTGCGCCGGCATTTCCCGCAGATGCCGATTCACCTGTCGGTGCAGGCCAACACGGTGAACTGGGCGAGCGTCGAGTTCTGGCAGCAGCAGGGCTTGAGTCGGATCATCCTTTCTAGGGAACTGTCCCTGGAGGAAATCGCCGAGATCCGCGAGCAGGTGCCGGCCATGGAGCTGGAAGTGTTCGTCCACGGCGCGCTGTGCATGGCCTATTCCGGGCGCTGCCTGCTGTCCGGCTATTTGAACAAGCGCGACGCCAACCAGGGTAGTTGCACCAATGCCTGTCGCTGGAAATATTCGGCGCAACCGGCGGTGGAAAACGCTGTGGGCGACATTGTGCAGACCTATCAACCCGAGCCGACCCTGGGCCTTGGCGCGCCCACCGACCAGGTGTTTTTGCTTCAGGAAGCCAACCGCCCGGGAGAATCCATGCCGGCCTTCGAGGACGAGCACGGCACCTACATCATGAATGCCAAGGACCTGCGAGCCGTGCAGCACGTCGAGCGCCTGGCGCGCACGGGCGTGCATTCGCTGAAGATCGAAGGCCGGACCAAGTCGCACTTCTATTGCGCGCGCACCACCCAGGTGTATCGCCAGGCCATCGATGACGCGGTGGCGGGCCGGGAATTTGATCGCAACCTGATGACCGACCTGGAGTCCCTGGCCCAGCGCGGCTACACCGAAGGTTTTCTAAGGCGCCATGTGCACGACGAATACCAGAACTACCAGAACGGCAGTTCGGTGTCGGAGCGCCAGCAGTTCGTCGGCGAACTGACCGGCGAACGGCGCGAACGCCTGGCCGAAGTGCGGGTGAAGAACCGCTTTGGCCTGGGCGATCACATGGAACTGATGACCCCCAAGGGCAATTTCCACTTCGACCTGCATCAGTTGCAGAACGCCAAAGGCCAGGGCATCGAGGTGGCACCGGGGGATGGGCACGTGGTGTACGTGCCGATTCCCGATGCGGTGGATCTGCGGTTTGGGTTGTTGATGCGCGATGTGCGTGAGCCATAGCCCCTGTGGGAGCGAGCTTGCTCGCGATGGCGGTGCGTCTGCCAAATGAATGTTGGCTGATCCAACGCTATCGCGAGCAAGCTCGCTCCCACAGGGTTTTGTAGCGGTTTGCACCTGTGAAGCACGGCAGGAACTGCCGAAGGCTGCGATCCTTCTTTCTCGATAAGACCCGGTTGCCCAGGTGAAAACATCTGGATCGAGAGCAAAAGATCGCAGCCTTCGGCAGCTCCTGCTGCGATGGGATCAGATCCGGAACTGTCCTACCAGCTTGCCCAGGCGCTGGCCCAGGTCGGCCAGGCTGCGGGAGGTCTGGGCGCCGAGTTGGGTTTCGTCGGCGACGCTGTCCACGGCCACGGCGATCTGATGCACGCTGCGGTTGATTTCCTCGGCCACCGCGGTCTGTTCTTCGGCAGCGCTGGCGATCTGGGCGTTCATCGAGTTGATGGTGCCGATCAACTGCGCCATGGTGTCCAGGGAGGCGCCCGCCTCGTTGGCCCGTTCCGAAGTGCCCTCGCCAGCCTCACTGGAACGGCGCATCGCTTCCACCGCCGCATGAGTGCCTGATTGCAAGCGATCGATCATGCCCTGGATTTCCTGGGTGCTCTGCTGGGTCCGGCTGGCCAGGGCCCGCACTTCATCGGCCACCACCGCAAACCCACGCCCCGCCTCGCCGGCACGCGCGGCCTCGATGGCGGCGTTGAGAGCCAGCAGGTTGGTCTGCTCGGCAATCGAACGAATCACCCCAAGCACACTGACAATCGAAGCCACGTCCTGCTGCAGGCTGTCCAGGGACACGCCACTGCTGCGGATATCGTTCACCAACGCATGAATCTGCTGGATGCTGCCGGCCACCACGCGCTTGGCCGACTGTCCTTCCTCGTCGGTCTGCTGGGCCGCGACGGCGGCGCCTTGAGCGCTGCGGGCGACTTCCTGGGCAGCCGAGGACATCTCGTTGATCGCCGTGGCGACCTGATCGGTTTCGTGGCGCTGGCGTTCCATGGCCTGCTCGGAGCGCTGGGCCTGCTCGGAAACTTGCGTCACCAGCCCGGTCAGTTGCGAGGTCATGTCGGTGATCTGCCGCACCAGGCCGTGGATCTTGTCGACGAAGCGGTTGAACGAACCGGCCAGTTGGCCGAGCTCGTCCTGGCTGGTGATGGTCAGCCGACGGGTCAGGTCGCCCTCGCCCGCGGCGATGTCGTCGAGGTTGTCCTTCATCAGGTGCAGCGGCCGCAGGATCGTGTTGGCGAGCACCAGGCCCACCACTGCAATCACCAGCAACACCACCGCGGCGATCCCGACGATGCTCAATATCACGCCTTGCAGGCGATCGTGGACCTTGGTTTCCACCAGCGCGACCTGGGCTTCGATGCCGTCCAGGTTGACCGAGCTACCGACTGCCAGGTCCCACTTGGACAGGTATTCGGTGTAGCCAAGTTTGGGCACCAGGTCTTTGCTGCCGGGCAACGGCGAGCTGTATTCGAGGTAGTGAGTCCCGTCCTTGGCGACTTTCACCAGGTCGCGGTTGACGTAGACTCCGTTCGGGTCGCGGTTGTCCTTGAAACTCTTGCCCACGCCATCGGGGCTGTTGGCCTTGAACAGACGAATGGTCTCGGAGTCGTAGCCGAAGAAATAGCCATCCTTGCCGTAGCTGATGTTCGACAGCAGCTTGATCGCCTGGGCGCGCGCTTCATTATCGCCAGGCGCGGCGGCATCGTAGAGCGGCTTGATGGCGGTCAGGCCCACCGCTACGTAGTTCTGCAGCGTGGCCTTGGCCTCGCTGAGCAGGCGCTCGCGGGTTTGCTGGACCTCTTTGCTAGCTTGCTCCTTCAAGATGAAAGCCGTGGTCAGGCTGATGATCACGGCGGACAGCAATACCGGCAGTATCGCAAGGGACAGGACTTTAGCCTTCAGGCTCAGGCGCATGCTGTTCACTCTTGTTGGTGTTATTGGCGTGGTTAGCTGTATTAACGGCACCGCGCGGCAAAACTGTAGGACAAGGTGAACAGGGTCTAAGAGAAGGGTCGATCTTGAGGGCCCCTTCGCGAGCAAGCTCGCTCCCACAAGGATTGGTGGTGTCCACAACTCTTGTGTTCACACCGATCCACTGTGGGAGCGAGCTTGCTCGAGATTGAGGTAACTCGGTATTGAGGTTACAAGACCATCGCCGCCACCCAACCAAACACCAGCAGCGGCAGGTTGTAGTGGATGAAGGTCGGGACCACGGTGTCCCAGATGTGATGGTGCTGGCCGTCGATGTTCAGGCCCGAGGTCGGGCCCAGGGTCGAGTCCGAGGCTGGCGAGCCGGCATCGCCCAGGGCGCCGGCAGTGCCGACGATGCAGACGATCGCCAGCGGGCTGAAGCCCAGTTGCAGGCACAGCGGCACGAAAATCGTCGCCAGGATCGGCACCGTGGAAAACGACGAGCCGATGCCCATGGTTACCAGCAGCCCCACCAGCAACATCATCAGCGCGCCAATGCCCTTGTTGTGGCCAATCCAGGCCGCCGAAGACTCCACCAGGCTCTGGACTTCACCGGTGGCCTTCATCACTTCGGCGAAGCCTGAGGCCGCGATCATGATGAAGCCGATCATCGCCATCATCTTCATACCTTCGGTGAACAGGTCGTCAGTCTCGCGCCAGCGCACCACCCCCGACAGCGAGAAAATCAGGAACCCGACCAGGGCACCGATGATCATCGAGTCCACCAGCAACTGCACCGCGAACGCCGCCGCCACCGCCAGCCCGGCCACCATCAGGCTCAGCGGGTTATAGCGCACAGCCACTTGCTCGACCCGGGCAATCTTCTTCAGGTCGTAGACGCGCTTCTTGCGGTAGGAGAACAACGACAGCAGCAAGCCAAACACCATGCCCAACGCCGGAATGCCCATGGCATGGGTGACGTTGATGCCGCTGACGTCCACACCGCTGCGGGCGATGTTGGCCAGGAGGATTTCGTTGAGGAAGATATTGCCGAAGCCCACCGGCAGGAACATGTAGGGCGTGATCAGGCCGAAGGTCATGACGCAGGCGATCAACCGGCGGTCCAACTGCAACTTGGTCAGCACATAGAGCAGCGGTGGCACCAGCAGCGGGATGAAGGCGATGTGGATTGGCAAAATGTTCTGGGAGGCGATCGCGACCGTTCCCAGCAGACCGATCAACACCCATTTGACGCCCGTGCCACCCGCGGCATCCTGGCGATCCACCAGGGCCAGGGCTTTGTCCGCCAGGGCATGGGCCATGCCGGACTTGGCAATCGCCACGGCGAAGGCACCGAGCAAGGCGTAGGACAACGCCACTGTCGCACCGCCACCCAGGCCGGCGTTGAACGCCTTGAGCGTTGCCTCGATTCCCAGGCCACCCGTCAGGCCACCCACCAACGCACCGATAATCAGCGCGATCACCACATGCACGCGGGCCAGGCTGAGCACCAGCATGACGCCAACCGCGGCAATTACTGCATTTATCATCATTACCTCAAAGCACAGCGATGGAAAGCCACCGGACAAAAAGGTCGCGACTTTGCAGCAAGCGGCGGCAAGCTGCAAGGGCCGTGGGGCGGGTTTTCAAGTCTCGCCCCCCTGTATGAGGGGGATTTGTGGGAGCAAAGCTTGCTCACGATGACGTTGTCACCTACAACACCTGTGCTGGCTTTAAAAATGCTATCGCGAGCAAGCTTGCTCCCACAGGTTCGCCCCACATACAGGCGGTGCCATGAATAGCTGTCAGCGCTTGGGCAACTCGATCACCACCTTCAACCCACCCCACTCGCTGTCGTCCAACGCCAGCAGGCCGCCCCAGGTGTCGACGATGTCCCGCACGATGCCCAGGCCCAGGCCGTGTCCATCGGTCTGTTCATCCAGCCGCGTGCCGCGGCTGAACACCTGGTCGCGGCGATCCTTGGGGATGCCCGGGCCGTCGTCTTCCACGGCCAGGCTGAACCCGTCGGCTGTCTCGGTCATGGTCAGGCGCACTTCGGCATCGGCCCATTTGCAGGCGTTGTCCAGCAGGTTGCCCAACAGTTCCAGCAGGTCTTCACGATCCCACGGCAGGTGCAGGCCTGGCGGGGCGACGTAGCTCAGGTGCAGGTGTTCGCCGTGGATCATGTTCAGTGTGGCCAGCAACCCCGGCAGCTCGGCGTCGCAGTCCAGGTGCGCGCCGGGCAAGGCATCGCCGGACAGGCGGGCGCGGTTGAGTTCCCGGTTCAGGCGCTGGCGGACCTGCTCCAGTTGCTCGAGCAACAGTTTGCGCAACTCGGGATACGGATCGAGCTTCTCGTTCGACGCCAGGCTTTGCAGCACCGCCAGCGGGGTCTTCAAGGCATGGCCGAGGTTGCCCAGGGCGTTGCGCGAACGCTTGAGGCTGTCCTCGGTGTGGGCCAGCAGATGATTGATTTGCGCCACCAGCGGTTCCAGCTCACGTGGCACCTGTTCGTCGAGTTGCGAACGCTGCCCGCGCTGCAACTGGGCAATCTGCTCCCGCGCCCGGTCCAGCGGACGCAAGGCGCGGCGCACGGTGATGCGTTGCAGCAACAGAATCAACAGCAACCCCGCCAACCCCAGCCCGAGGCCGATCTGCTGCATTCGACGGAAGCTGTCACGCACCGGTGTGTAGTCCTGGGCCACGCTGATGGAAATCGCCTGGCCCAGCCGTCGATAGTCGGTGCGCAGCACCAAGAGCTTCTGGCCCTCAGGCCCCAGTTGCAGGTTGCTGTGCAGGCCCGGGTGGTCGAGCCGGGGCAATTCCTGGTCCCACAGGGAACGGGAGCGCCAGTGCACATCGGCAAAATCGATGCGGAAATAGTGCCCGGAAAACGGCCGCAGATAGGCCGGCGACAGGCGTCGCTCATCCAACTGCAAACCCTGCGGGCCGCGCACCAGGGCCACCAGCAGGTTTTCGCTGTCGTTGCGCAGCCCGGCTTCCAGGTAACGCTGCAAGCCCAGCTCGAACAGCCACAGACTGGTCTGTGCCAGGACCAGGCCGACCACCACCATCACACCGATCAGCCCCAGGCTCAGGCGCCGCTGGATGGATCTCACTGCGCCTGCCCGCCGAACAGGTAACCCTGGCCGCGACGGGTTTCGATCACGCTGCGTCCCAGCTTGCGCCGCAGGTGATTGACGTGGACTTCCAGCACGTTGGAATCGCGCTCGGTCTCACCGTCATACAGGTGTTCGGCGAGATGGCTTTTGGAAAGGATCTGCTCGGGATGCAGCATGAAATAGCGCAACAGGCGGAACTCGGCCGCCGTGAGCTGGATGTCGGTGCCGTCGCGGACCACGCACTGGCGGCTCTCATCCAGGTGCAACCCGGCCGATTTCAGCGTCGGCTGGTTGACCTGGCCGTGGGAGCGGCGCAGCAACGCCTGGATCCGCAACTGCAGCTCTTCAGGATGAAAAGGTTTGGTCAGGTAATCGTCGGCCCCGGCCTTGAGCCCTTCGATGCGCTCGGCCCAGGACCCGCGTGCGGTGAGGATCAGCACCGGCGTGGCCAGGCCGCCGGCACGCCATTGGGCCAGCACGTCGAGCCCCGGCACGCCCGGCAGGCCGAGATCGAGGATGATCAGGTCGTAGGGTTCGCTGCTGCCCTGATACACCGCGTCGCGACCATCGGCGAGCCAGTCGACGGCGTAGCCCTGACGTGCAAGCCCGGCCATCAGTTCGTCCGCCAGGGGCACGTGATCTTCCACCAGAAGCAGGCGCATCAGTCTTCCTTATCTTTGAGTAAGCGGCCGGTCGCGGCCTCCAGGTCCAATTCGCGCACGACGCCCTCGGTGTCCAGCAGCTCGACCTCATAAATATAGACGCCGTGTTTTTCCTCCAACTCGGCTTCCAGCAGTTTGGCCCCGGGATGCAGGTCCAGCGCCTGTTGCAGCAGTTGCTCCAGCGGCAAGATCACACCCTGCTGGCGCAGTTGCAGGGCCTCGTCCTGATCCAGGTCCCGGGCCACGGCCAGCGAACAGAACGCCAGCAGCGCCAGCGCCCATCGACTATGGGCGCGCAGATTAAGCTTCATTACGTATCCTGATGATTCTTGAGCACCTTGCCGTTGGTGGCGTCCAATTCCAGATCCCACTCAATGCCCTTCGTGTCGCGCAGATCCACCTGGTAAATGTACTTGCCGTACTCTTCGTCCAGCTCGGTATCGGTCAAGGTGGCGCCAGGGTGTTCGGCCAGGGCAGCGGCATTGAGTTTTTCGAAGGACAGAATGGTACCAGCGTCTTGCAGTTTGCGGGCTTCGTCGTCATCAAGGTCTCGTGCGTGAGCCAGGCTCGTGCCGAGGGCCATGAGGGTCGCGATGAAAAAGGCAGTCAGGCGGTTCATGGGTTGTCTCCTTTTTATAATCTTCAGCGGGGGGGACTGTATCGGGATGAACTTAACTGAAACTGAATCGCCATCATGGAACCCACATCAATGTGGGAGCGAGCTTGCTCGCTATAGCAGTCAGTAGACATTGAAGTGACAGTTCCACCGCCATCGCGAGCGAGCTCGCTCCCACAGGGTTTTGTATCGTTATAATCAGCCGCTTACCCGTATTCGAGACCGGTATGACCGCCATCCACATCAAGTTTCCCGCGCTCACCCTCAAGGCCGGCCCGCGTGCATTCGGGCGGATTCGCCAGGCCGGCTTGAACGCCGCCGACGTCGGCATCCTGCCGGGCGCTGCCGGCGGTCCGAAGGCCCTGGGCATCCAGGGGCTGGACCTGGCGCTGTTCGGCGAATGGCTGCCCGCCGCGCCCCGGGAGCGCTCGCTGATCGGGGCCTCGGTGGGTGCCTGGCGCTTCGCCAGCGCCTGCCTGCCGGACGCCGCCGAGGGAATCCGGCGTCTGGGCACCTTGTACAACGAACAAAGCTTCGCCAAAGGCGTGACCATGGCCGGGGTCAGCCAGAGCTCGCAACGCATGCTCGATGATTTGCTCGACGGCCGCGACGCTTCAATCCTCGATAACCCGCAATACCGGCTCAACATCATGGTGGTCAAGAGCCACGGCCTGCTGGCCCAGGATCATCGCGGCCGACTGGGCCTGGGCTTGTCGTCGGTGATCGCCGACAACCTGCGAGGCCGGGCACGGCTGTCGCGGCATTTCGAACGGCTGATCATCCATGACCCGCGCCTGGCCCCGCCCCTGCATCCGTTGAATGACTTTCCGTCGCGCTTCGTTCCGTTGGCCGCCGGCAACCTGCGCCAGGCCCTGCTGGCCTCAGGCTCGATCCCGATGGTCATGGAAGGCGTGCGCGACCTGCCGGGTGCCGGTGCCGGCACCTACCGCGACGGCGGTTTGCTGGACTACCACCTCGACCTGCCGTACAGCGGCGAGGACATCGTGCTGTACCCACACTTCACTGATCGGGTCATTCCCGGCTGGTTCGACAAGGGCCTGCCGTGGCGCCGGGGCAACGTCGACCGCCTGCAAGACGTGCTGTTGCTGGCGCCGTCCCGTGAATACCTGGCGCGCCTGCCCTACGGCAAACTGCCAGACCGCAACGACTTCAAGCGCTTCATGGGCGATGACCCGAGCCGCCGCCAGTACTGGCGCACGGCGATGGACGAGAGCCGCCGGCTCGGTGATGAGTTCCTGGAGCTGACGGCCAACGGCGGGTTGGGCGAGCGTTTGCTGACCCTTTAGTCAGCACGGTCGCGCAACGCCGTTATCAAACTGATAAACTCCGCCGCCTGCCTCGCGACCGATATCTAAAGAGCCCGAACCTGTGGAAATTTTCAAAGAGTTTACCTTCGAATCCGCCCACCGCCTGCCCCACGTGCCGGACGGCCACAAGTGCGGCCGCCTTCACGGCCACTCGTTCAAGGTGGCGATCCACCTGAGCGGCGACATCGACCCGCACACGGGCTGGATTCGCGACTTCTCGGAAATCAAGGCGATCTTCAAGCCGCTCTACGAGCGCCTGGACCACAACTACCTCAACGACATTCCTGGCCTGGAAAACCCCACCAGCGAGGTCCTGGCCAAGTGGATCTGGAATGAACTGAAGCCATTGCTGCCGGAACTCAGCGCCATCCGCATCCATGAGACCTGCACCAGCGGTTGCATCTACCACGGCGAATAAACCTGTGGGAGTCCGCCTGTGGGAGCAAAGCTTGCTCGCGATGAAGATGACACAGTCTCTCTGGAACCGAGGCGCCTGCATCGCGGGCAAGCCTTGCTCCCACAAAATCTAGCGCCACCATTGGGGTTACCCTACCCCGTCAGCATTGGCCTATGCTTGGTCCCCTGAGCCATTTTCAGGGAGTATCGAGCATGACCCACTGGCCGCTGGATCAGGTTTACGACTTCACCGGACACCCCATCCGCTACGCCATCCACGGCGATGGCCCGCCGCTGGTGTTTGTCCACGGCACGCCCTTCTCTTCCTACGTGTGGCACCGCATCGCCCCGCTGTTCTTCGCCACTCACACGGTGCATTACTTCGACCTGCTGGGGTATGGCCAGTCCGCGCAGCCCGATGCCGACGTGTCCCTCGGCGTGCAGAACCAGCTGCTCGCCCAACTGCTGGAGCATTGGCGCCTGGATTGCCCGGACGTGGTGGCCCATGACTTTGGCGGCGCCACAGCCCTGCGCACGCACCTGCTCAATGGCAAGGACTACCGCAGCCTGACCCTGATCGACCCGGTGGCCCTGTCGCCCTGGGGTTCACCCTTTGTCCAGCATGTACGCCAGCATGAAGCGGCGTTCAGCGGCCTGCCCGACTATATCCAGCGGGCGATCGTGCCAACCTATATCCGCGGCGCGATCAAACGGGACATCCCGGACGCAGAGCTGGCGCCCTACGTGCAGCCGTGGCTTGGCGAGTCGGGCCAGGCGGCGTTCTACCGGCAGATTGCGCAGATGGACGAGCGTTATACCCGCGAAGCCGAGGGTCTGTACCCGACCGTACGCTGTCCGACCCAGATACTGTGGGGCGAGGATGACCAATGGATCCCCATCGAGCGCGGGCGGGCCCTGCACAAGCTGATTCCAGGTGCACAGTTCCACCCTGTTCCGAACGCCGGGCACCTGGTCCAGGAAGACGCGCCGGAGGCTATCGTCGCGGCGGTGTTGCGATTCCTGGCGTTGCCCCCCTCAACCTGAAGCACACCGCATTCCCCCTGTGGGAGGCTGGATCATCGGCAATGAGAGCTGTGTTCCAACTTGAATCACCGCCGCACCGCTTTCGATCCCTTCGCCCACCCAATCCCAAAGATTGTCTATAAATAACCTCGCGATCACTCGCTTGGCACGGCCGCTGCACGCTTGCGACACCCCTCATCCGCAAGGACCGCCACATGACTCAGAACGATCCGGGCAATGACTATCCCTTGAGCGAAGTCCCGATGCACGCTCGCAAGGGCCTGGCCTCCACGGCCATGGTGCTGCTGGGTTTCACCTTTTTCACCGCCACCATGTTTGCCGGCGGCAAGCTGGGGGTGGCGTTCGGTTTTGCCGAAATGCTCACGATCATCGTCATCGGCAATCTGCTGCTGGGCCTCTACGCCGCAGGCCTGGGCTACATCGCCTTCAAGAGCGGGCTCAATTCGGTGCTCATGGGCCGCTTCTGTTTCGGCGAGGTGGGCAGCAAGCTCAGTGACTTGATCCTGGGGCTCACGCAGATTGGCTGGTACGCCTGGGGCACGGCGACTGCCGCGGTGGTGCTGGGCAAGTATTTCGAATTGAGCGAGGGCACCGTGCTCGGGTTGATGGTGCTGTTCGGCCTGGGCTTCTGTGCCACGGCCTACATCGGCTATCGCGGGCTGGAAATCCTCTCCTACATCGCCGTGCCGGCGATGATGTTGCTGTTGATGCTGTCGATGTGGGTCGCGACGGTGAAGGTCGGCGGCCTCGACGGCTTGCTAGCGATAGTGCCGACGGGCAGCCTCGACTGGTCCACCGCCATCACGCTGGTGTTCGGCACCTTCGTCAGCGGCGCGACCCAGGCGACCAACTGGACGCGATTCTCCCGTTCGGCGAAGGTCGCGGTGCTGGCGAGCCTGATCGGCTTCTTCCTGGGTAACGGCCTGATGGTGCTGATCGGCGCCTACGGGGCCATCGTCTATCAGCAGCCGGACGTGGTCGAGGTGCTACTGTTGCAGGGCTTCGCCATGGCAGCGATGGCCATGTTGCTGCTCAACATCTGGAGCACCCAGGACAACACCATCTACAATTTCGCCGTGGCCGGTTGCAACCTGCTGCGCACCCGCCGGCGCAAAACCGTAACCCTGGGCGGTGCGGTGATCGGCACGCTGCTGGCGCTGCTGGGCATGTACGATCTGCTGGTGCCATACCTGATTCTGCTGGGCACGGTGATCCCACCCATCGGCGGGGTAATCATGGCCGATTTCTTCTTCCGCTGGCGTGGTCGTTATCCGCGCCTGGCCGAGGCGCAACTGCCGGCGTTCAACTGGCCCGGGCTGTTGGCCTATGGGGTTGGCACCGTCGCGGCGTTCAATTCGCCATGGGTCGCGCCACTGGTAGGAATCGCTGCCGGCGCGCTAACGTATGTGCTATTGATCAGCGTAATGGGTACTCGCACCGCTGATGCGCCCCTACAAGACCTCTAAAGGATTCGCCTGATGCACATCATCAACGCCCGTCTGCGTAACCGTGAAGGCTTGCATGAACTGCACCTGGAAAACGGCCTGATCGCCAACATCGCCCGCCAGACCGAGGCACCCAGCCTCGGCCCGGAAGACCTCGATGCCGGCGGCAACCTGGTGGTCCCGCCCTTCGTTGAACCGCACATTCACCTGGACGCGACCCTAACTGCCGGCGAACCGCGCTGGAACATGAGCGGCACGCTGTTCGAAGGCATCGAGTGCTGGGGCGAACGCAAGGCCACCATCACCGAGGAAGACACCAAGACCCGCGCCAAGAAAACCATCCAGGCCCTCGCCGCCCATGGCATCCAGCATGTGCGCACCCACGTCGACGTGACCGACCCCGAGCTCACGGCGCTCAAGGCGCTGCTGGAGGTGCGCGAGGAAAGCCGTCACCTGATCGACATGCAAATCGTCGCGTTTCCCCAGGAAGGCATCGAGTCCTATCGCAACGGCCGCGAGCTGATGGAAGAAGCCATCCGCATGGGCGCCGACGTGGTGGGCGGCATCCCCCACTTCGAGTACACCCGCGACCAGGGCGTCAGCTCGGTGAAATTCCTCATGGACCTGGCCGAGCGCACCGGCTGCCTGGTGGATGTGCATTGCGACGAAACCGACGACCCGCACTCACGTTTCCTCGAAGTGCTCGCCGAAGAGGCCCGCAGCCGCGACATGGGCGCGCGCGTCACCGCCAGCCACACCACGGCCATGGGCTCCTACGACAACGCCTACTGCGCCAAACTGTTCCGCCTGCTCGGGCACTCGGGCATCAGCTTTGTCTCGTGCCCGACCGAAAGCATTCACCTGCAAGGGCGCTTCGATAACTTCCCCAAACGCCGCGGTGTCACCCGGGTCAACGAACTGCTCGAAGCCGGGATGAACGTGTGCTTCGGCCAGGATTCCATCGTCGACCCGTGGTACCCGCTGGGCAACGGCAACATCCTGCGGGTCCTCGAAGCCGGCCTGCACATCTGCCACATGCTCGGCTACCGCAACCTGCAAAGCGCCCTGGACCTGGTCACCGACAACAGCGCCAAGGCCATGGCCCTGGGCGAGCGCTACGGCCTGGAACCCGGGCGCCCGGCGAACCTGCTGATCCTGTCGGCAGACAGTGACTACGAAGTGATCCGCAGCCAGGGCTTGCCGCTCTACTCGATACGCAACGGCCAAGTGCTGATGAAGCGGCAGATGCCGGTGGTGGAGTTTGCGCAGCAGTTGAACTGAATAGCGGTGGGTCAGTTGCATCCAGGTTGGATGTACTGCCGCCTTCGCGAGCAAGCCCGCTCCCACAAGGGGATCCTCAGTGGACATGAATGTTGTGTCCAACACCGATCCACTGTGGGAGCGGGCTTGCTCGCGAAGACGGCATCGGCCACACCGCAAAACATCCAGAAAACGCTACGACACAAGCCGCGCCGTCCCAAACAGCCTGACCCGCACCAACTCACCCGCCTCTTCTTCCAGCAAAATCGGCGCAGTGCCCCCCGGCATCACCACAC